>JBBRMZ010000273.1:0-5159 GCA_038230555.1 Chitinophagales bacterium | reverse complement strand
ATCTTTGAAATAAGGCCGTATATTTTTTACCTGGTCGGAGAAACGGACCATCATCTTACCTTTTTCATCCTCCGGGTTGAGTGCGGCATATTTCTGGAACCAGGTTTTCGCTTCGTCGTATTTTCCGGCAGAGAGCAATGTCTCGCCGTAATGAAAATAGTCAATAGGTTTAGCCTGGTCGGACTGTACAATCTCGCTATACAGTTGTTCCGCTTTATCGGGTTTATTCAAAGCGCGGTAACAATTAGCAACCTTGGTTTTAAGCGCGTTGTTGGGTTTAGACGCCAGCGCGGCTTCGTATATTTTCAACGCGGCTGCGTATTCGCCCGATTTATAATGAAGGTTGGCTTTTTCAAGATTTTGAGCGCCCGTCGAATAAAAACTCGTTATTAAAAATAAAAAAAGAGCGCTTCTAATCAAATTATTTCGATATAACATGTTTCAGGCGTATTATTTTTGCAAGATATTGAATGAACCTGAACGGTTCTCCGGTTTTGTGGAACAGGATTTTAAAGGTATTGGAACTGAATTTTTAAAAATAACGTTTCCACCCCAGAACGGTTAGAAAGAAAAACTTCTGAATCCGACTTAAATTTAAAACGTATATTGAATCGCCCGGAACAGTAATATCAATGGCCGGACATTAAAATGCCAAATTTAGATATTTTTAATCGACGCCGCTATTGTTACATTTCTTAATCTTAATTATATATTTTATAAATTATTTTTTCATAGTATTAAATATAACGTTTATGCAGTTTGTTAAATTTTTGTATGCAGTTTGTTTTTTAATTTTTACTTCTGCGATCGCAGTAGCGCAGGTTAATGAGGGGGAACGCTCCATGAGCCAGGGTTCTAAAAATTCGCTTTCCATTGATCTGCCTAAAATATCCGCGAAAAATGCAGCCAAATCGTGGAAAGATTATATGCATCAGTATAAAGGCGAGATGAAACACGATAATAAATCGGACGAATGGTTTTTGGATAACGCCGTTATTCCGGGCGTCGGAGGAGCAAACACGGTCGACGTCTACGCAAGATTCAACGAAGCGGGAGAAGTGACTACTGAAACCGTTTGGTTCGACCTGGGAGGCGCTTATGTGAATTCAACAGAGTTCAGAGACAAATACGACGAAGCGGCCAGAATACTAAACCAGTTTGCCCTTCAGGTAGCCCGCGATCAGACCAATCAAATGATGGCCACTTCGCAGGATGATTTAAAGAAAATGGATAAAAACTTGCGAAATTTGGAGAAAGACAATAAGAACCTGCACGACGATATAGAAAATTACAAAGACAAAATCAGAAAAGCGGAAGCGGCTATTGAAAAAAATCAGCGCGATCAGGAAGACGCTAAAGTAAAACTGGATACGCAGCGCAAATTAATCACTGATATCCAGGCCAAACTCGATACCTTAAAATAATCTTTTATGATTGAGCGATATAAGCGCTGATTAACAATTTTTTAATCCGGAAGCTAATGGCTAAAAGCTAACGGCTGAAAGCTGCTTATATCGCTCATTCTTTTATTTTGATCTTAAAAACAAGCGCAGAATTAGCCGGAACGACCGTTCTGCCGTCGTCCAATGGATTAGATCCATAAGCGAGCGCCGACGGGATCAGTAAATATCCTTCGCCGCCTTTCCCAAAATAGCGCATTCCCTCATCCCAGCCTTCAATTACCCGTCCCGCTCCAATTTCAAAAGCGAACGGCGCCTTACCTTTGTTGGAGTCAAATATTTTATCGTCCAATAGCGATCCTTCATATTCTACCGAAACTTCGTCGCCCAACTTGAGCAAACCGCTTTTAGCCGCTTTTGTTATGCAGTAGCTCAATCCCGATGCGGTCGTTTGAATCTTTAGCCGGCGCCGGTCGGCGTATGCAATAATGGAAGTCTTGTCTTTTTCTAATTGCAACGTTCTGGCTATTCCGGACGCTTCCCGTTCTTTTTTTTCGACCTGCTTCATATATTGGTCGTATTGGACGGGCGTCAAAATTTCGAGCAGTTCAATTTCGAACAGCAAAGGAGAGTTGGCGGGAATTTCCTGCACGGCGCTTTGTCCGTAACCCAGAATGGCAGGCGCTAAAAGAATTATATTAGAACCGGCTTTCATTTCCCGCACCCCTATATCCAGAGCGTCGACTACCTGCCGGTAGCCCAGTTGAAAAACGAAAGGATCGCCGGCCGGCGAGGAATCAAATACTTTACCATTGAGTAAAGCCCCTTTGTAATTGATTTTTACATAATCGCCTGCGCGCGGTTGCGCTCCGTCGCCTTCTTTTATGACCCCAACATATAGACCCTCCCTGGTCTTTTGGGTTTTCAGGTTCTTGGCAAGAATATAGCCGTCAATGGTCAGACTGTCGGGCGCCTGCCCCACACAGAAACCGCTTAATAAAAAAGTAAAAGTGAATATGGAAAAAAAGATTTTCATGTCCGGGCGTTCTATAGATTGAATATTTTTGCCATATCTCTATCGAATACAGCGCCACTTCTACACATAAAAGGATAAAAAACGTTAAAGTTTGATTTTTTATATATTGATAAAGACTGAACTTTAACCGGCCCGCAGGGTTTGAAGAAGACGAGCGCGCAGGCAATTTAAGCGCGATAACAAATTTAAACGATTTGCTTACTATCAAAAAAACTGACAGCTGATAGCTGACGGCTGATAGCTAAAAAAACGCTATGAGAATTTCTGTTTTCAGAACCGCCCATTTCAACGCCGCCCACCGCCTCTTTAACCCGGCATGGTCGTTTGAAAAAAACGAGGAGGTGTTTGGATTATGTAATAATCCCAATTATCACGGGCATAATTACGAATTGGAAGTAAAAGTAACGGGGGAGATTGACCCGGAAACGGGTTATCTCATTGATTTAAAAATCCTTAAGGACTTAATAGAGCGGGAGATAGAGAAGCGGTTCGACCATAAAAATCTCAATCTGGATACGGCAGAGTTTAAAACCCTGAACCCGACCGCCGAAAACATCTGCATCGTCATCTGGAATATCCTGCGCGCACATTTGCAGGAGCGCTACGAATTAAAAGTCCGTTTATACGAAACGCCCAGGAATTACGTGGAGTTTCCGGCTTAAAACACTCCCGGGCTTCTCTAATTTTTATACCAATTCAACTTCCGCTTCAATCGTCGCCGCGTCTTCGGGTAGGGTATCCAATTCGACGCGCAGGTTTTCAATAATAAAATCCTGGCGGTCGGGCGTGTTTTTGCCCATATAATATTCCAATACCCCGTCGATATTGTTATCAGTCATCATCAGCACAGGCTCCAAATGAATATGCTCTCCTATAAAAGCGCCAAATTCGCCGGGCGAAATTTCGCCCAGGCCTTTGAATCGCGTAATCTCCGCTTTCCCTTTTAGTTTTTTGATGGCTGCCTGTTTTTCAACTTCATTGTAGCAGTAGTAAGTAACTTTTTTATCCCGAACGCGAAACAACGGCGTCTGCAAAATAAACAAATGGCCGTTGCGCACCAAGTCCGGAAAGAATTGCAAGAAAAAAGTCAGGAGCAGCAACCGGATGTGCATCCCGTCCACGTCGGCGTCGGTAGCGATCACCACGCGGTTATACCTTAAAAACTCGATACCGTCTTCAATGTTTAAAGCGTGTTGCAACAGGTTCAGTTCTTCATTCTGATAAACTACTTTTTTAGTCATCCCGTAGCAATTCAGCGGTTTACCGCGCAAACTGAATACCGCCTGACATTCCACATTTCGGGCTTTAGTGATTGAGCCGCTTGCCGAGTCGCCCTCTGTGATGAACACCGTCGTTTGTTGTTGTTTTTCGGGGTCAGCTTTTTCGTTGAGATGGAACCGGCAGTCCCTCAATTTTTTATTATGGATGTTCGCTTTTTTAGCCCGTTGGTTGGCAAGTTTTTTAATATCGGCGATGTCCTTGCGCTCGCGTTCCGATTGCAGGATACGCTTTAGCAGCGCTTCGGCGACGTCTTTATTTTTATGTAAAAAGTTGTCGACGTGTTTTTTTATAAATTCGCCGACAAAAGCCCGGATAGATTGACCTTCCGGCGCAATATTGGCGGATCCCAACTTGGTTTTGGTCTGAGATTCAAAGACCGGTTCCTCGATCCGCACGCTAACTGCGGCAATGATAGACGAGCGAATATCCTGCGGATCGAAGGTTTTATTGTAAAATCCGCGCACGGTATTGACGAACGCCTCCTTAAAAGCGTTCAGGTGCGTGCCGCCCTGTGTCGTATTTTGGCCGTTAACAAACGAGTGGTATTGTTCGCCGTAATGATGGCCATGCGTGAAAGCGATTTCAATATCGTCGCTTTTAAAGTAAACGATCGGGTATTCAATGGTTTCTTCGCCAACTTTTTTGGTCAGGAGGTCCAGCAAGCCATTTTTGGAATGATAGATCTTACCATTGTACGAAAGTTTCAGCCCGGCGTTCAGGTAAGCGTAATTCCATAACTGCGTTTCAACAAACTCGCTGCGGAACCGGAAGTTTTTGAAAATAGAATTATCAGAACGGAACGACATAATGGTGCCGTTTTCTAACGTAGTTTTCTCGATTGGGTAATCGCGAGTCAGCGCGCCGCCGTTAAATTCGGCGATCTTGGTCTCGCCGTCGCGGACGGATTGCACCCGGAAATATTCAGACAAAGCGTTAACCGCTTTTGCTCCGACCCCGTTCAAACCCACGGACTTTTTGAAAGCCTTAGAATCGTATTTACCCCCCGTATTGATTTGCGAAACGCACTCAATCACTTTGCCCAGCGGAATACCCCGGCCGTAATCCCGCACCTCCGCCAACCCGTCCTCAATTTTAATATCTATTTGCCGGCCGTTCCCCATCACAAACTCGTCGATGGAGTTATCCAGTATTTCTTTCAGCAAAATATATATCCCGTCCTCCGGCGAAGAACCGTCGCCCAGTTTCCCGATATACATTCCCGGACGCAGCCGGATATGTTCTTTCCAGTCAAGGGTGCGGATATTATCTTCGTTATATACCAATATTTGTTCTGCCATTTCTCGTCCGTCTATTTTTACTTTATTAAGTAGAAGTACCCCTTTAAGCGTCAAAGATAGCGGTTTTTCAACAATGACGCAAATTATAAAACTTTTTATTGATTTTTTGAATAATTAAACTTTTTGTTAATTTTGCTTTCATTT
>JBBRMZ010000272.1:0-5171 GCA_038230555.1 Chitinophagales bacterium | reverse complement strand
TTGTCTTCTTCCTCTATGTCAATGAACTCTTTAAGCGTCCGAACTTTAAAAAACCGGCCTCTTCCTCCGCCAATCCTAAGTCTATTCGTCCGCATTCGTTAATACCAAAGGAATCGAACCTTATCCTTAAATCCTCCGATCTAAGCGCCTCCATCAGACCGTACTTATCTTCTTTTCTTACCCTCCGATTACCGCTCCGTTGAACTTTTCCGCTTTGGGACTGCAAAAGTACATCGGGTTTTTTGAAC
This sequence comes from Chitinophagales bacterium, assembly GCA_038230555.1. Lineage (GTDB taxonomy): Bacteria > Bacteroidota > Bacteroidia > Chitinophagales > Saprospiraceae > JAAFJT01. The sequence continues at coordinate 4,923 of JBBRMZ010000272.1, read as the reverse complement.
CTCCAAATAATAGTAAATCTTTTTTAAAAGAATTTATTTGGCGCCTACTTTAACTTTCTACATGGCTATTTTGTAGCGCTTTTCTTCTAAAGCGACGCAAAGATAAGACGCCTTTTTGTTCTGTGCAACTCTGTTTAAAAATTATTCTAATAAATAATCTCGTTTAAAAAAGTCTTCATAAATATAATTGCGCATACAGGGAAAATGGCGCGGTTAGCACTTGAATTACAAAGAAGCCGGGCGGTTGTTATTTGGGAAAACGGATATGGGCGGTATATAATTTTTTTATGCAGAAGAAGAGATTGGCTGTATTTAATTATCTATTCATGTTCGACTCCGCTGGAATCGACGATTAGGGTTTAAAGTCGTCTTGAATGGTTTCTCTATAATGTCATTCTTCCAGGATTGAAGAACGAAAAAAGGTTATAGTTGGCCGCCTGACTTTTCGGGAAGAATGCGAATACCAGGCGAGGGTCGAGATTTTAGAAGGTATTCGTAGACGGTTACGATGCTGAACAGCATGAGGAGGGAATAAATTATGTCCTCGACGGGGATGGTGAAGACGCGGAGGCCTATGTATTCTTCAGGATTGTATATTACGATGGGTTGTTCAATAGCGGTTCCGGTGAGGACGCCGTCGACTATGAGGAATGGGATGAGGGTAATGAGGAAGCAAAGGTAAAACCGGCCCCGGTAATATTTGGGCAGGTATAAATAATGGTATAAGATGAAAGCGCCGGTCAGGAGCATTGTCGGGGACGTGTAGGCGCGTCCCCAATAATAAAGGCCGCCCGCGATCAATATGATGGCGAGCGCCAGAGTGATCGTGTTTTGAAAGGGCTGGAGGTAGTTTTTTACTTTGTAGTATTCGAGGGATTCATAAATAAAAAGGCAGGCGAAGGGGATGGAAATGAAAAAGAGCCATTCTTCGACGGGAAGGTTGACAAGGAGCACGGTGAAGTAGCCGGGATTGAATCCCCAAACGCCTTTTTGGGTTACGTATATATCCCAGATCCAGAATGGGACGGCGACGGAGAGGATAGAGATCAACAGGATTGAAAGGTTTTTTAAGTAAGGCAGTCGAAGGAGACGGCTGAAAAAGAGGATGGGGAGGATGGTGAAAGCGTGGATGTACCAATAAAGGTATTTGGTTTCGAAGGCGGGAATTTTGAAGAGGGGGTTGACCTGGGTGATAAAGTAATGGGATTTGACGGGGTGGGCGTTCCATTGGAGGAGGACTGCTAAAAAGGCGAAGACCGGAAGGGCATATTGAACGATTTTAAACATAGTAAATAGCTGTTGGGTATTAGCCGTTAGCTTATATTTTAGTGATTATAAGTAAATTATGCGAATAATGGGTTAAAAATCAGCAAAAGCGGATAAACATCGGTCTAACTTTTTGGATATCCAACTATAAACCATTTTGAATAAGGCGTTTTTGAAGACCCTTTTAGTTTGACTTCTCCTCAAATTTACTGCTGTCCGAGGGCAAGGTCAGACCCGACTCGCGCATGCATCATATACGGCTTGCATGCGGCTTATGTACGGCTTAAAGGTGACTTAAGTGGTTGACGGACAACTAATGGCTGCCAAGGATAAACGAGCGTCGGGGCCGGAATTATCGGGATAAAAATAACTGCGCGCCTGTTATATTCGCTTCCGGTTTTCGGGTCTATCGTCCCGGAGCCCTTTTTACACTTTTTCAACCCATTATTCGCATAAATTAGGAAATATCCATTTTCGGGATTTATGCGCAATAAGCGTGCTATGCGACCAAATTCAACCTTTACATTTTTGCAGTCATAAAATGGTTATAGAACCAGCATTATAAAGCGGCTTTGACGGTGTATCCGGCTTTGCGGAGGAGACGGATGACGCCTTTTTCGCCGCCGAGATGGCCGGCGCCGACGGCGAAGAAAACGGGTTCCTGTTGCATCATTTTTTGCATGACAGGGATCCAGTGTTTATTGCGGTTGGCGAGGAGTATATCTTCGTAGCCTGAGATTTCGGAATCGCCGGACTGGATCATCTGGTTGAGGGCGGTGATGTTCTGGGTTTTATATATGTCGATCATTTTTTTGAGTTCGTCGCGGTCGGAGCCGTCGTTTGTTTTGATTTCTTTGACGAGCATGGCGGCTTGTTTTTCGTAGGGGATGCTGTCGAAGATGGATAGCTGGAATTCTGCGGTTTCCAAGCCACCAAAGGTTTTGTGTTGTGTATCGGCTATTTTCATAAACTCCATTTCATAGGAGGTGGTAGCGGCTTTAGCGGCCCCCGAATCGTCTTTGCCGCCGCTTTCGAGCATGGCGCTGAGAAACATGGGTTTCAGGCGTTCAAACATTTTGAGAGGAAAACCGGTTTTCTCGAATTTAGACTGCACTATTTTATAATCCTGGTCATTTAATAAGTCTCGGAGTTTTTTGCCGTCTTTCATAGTCGCTTCGTTCAGCAGATTGAAGAGCGCGGAGGGATCGGTCATGTCTTTGATATTAATCTCAAAGGTTACGCGGCGGGCAGCGGATAAGGCTTTTTTTGTCGGTTCGGTAATGAAAAAGTCAGAAACGGGAATGAGGTGGATGGTTCCATATAAGTAAGATGGCGTTTTAAGGCCGTTGCCGTTGATCTCCCAAAGCAGGGAATTTTGTTCTGCGGGGATTTTGGCGATACTGGTGGCGGTTTTATGGGCGCAGCCGGCGGCGAGGGTTATTAAGAAGAAGGGAAAGAGGCGTTTTGAAATATTTCGGATCATTTGAATTATTTGTCTGGACTGTGATTCTTGTGATTTAATTTGATTTATATGATTTTTGAAGCATTTTTGATAGCGATAATAGAGGTTGTCGGGAGACTCGATAGAGACATACGACCCCTGCCGGGGTCGAAGCGCTAAGGGGAGAATCGCTGTTACAAACATAGGAATCCGCCGGATTCCTTTTATAATTTCAAATTTATGATATTAGTTGGGGAGGCGGTTCTGGTTTTGGGGCTTCTCTAAAAATGAACTGGAGTATGGAGGCTATGGAGGTAACGAGAATACAGCCTAATAAGTTGAGCCAGAGGTAGGGAAAATTTTTGTTTCCTAATCCCCAATGAACAAAAACGGCTACTACCAAGGTTTCGGAAAGGACGGCGGCCCAAAAAACGGCTTTGGAATGTATGTACTTTAAGAAAAAAGCGCAGAGGAAAACGCCGAGAATGGCTCCGTAGAACAGGGAGCCGATGATGTTGACGGCTTCGATGAGGTTTTCGAAGAGTTGGGCGGAGAGGGCGAAGCCGATGGAAAAGACGCCCCAGAAAGCGGTCATCCATTTGGAGACCAGCATATAATGCGCGTCGGTTTCGTGGGGGCGAAAACTACGGCGGTAAAAGTCGATGACGGAGCTGGTGGCCAGGGCGTTTAGTTCGGAGGATTTAGACGACATGGCGGCGGAGAAAATAACGGCGAGGAGTAAGCCCACGACGCCGACTGGCAGGTGATGGATGACAAAGGTGATGAATACATAGTCGCGATCGTTGGTTTCGGCTTTAGGGTCGGCTTTTTTGACGAGGGCTTTGACGGAATCGCGGAGGGCTTTTTCTTTTACCTGTAAACCCAGGACGGCGTCCTTTTTTGCCTGAACGTCCGGTTCATTATCCTGCCGGAGGGCGTCGGCTAACACGCGGACGGCTATTTTCTTTTCGTTGAAGACGCCGTCGTATGTTTTTTGCAGGCCATCGTAAGCGGGGCGGTAACCGGCGCGCTCAATCTTGCGAATATTCTCCGTATTGAAATGGATGGGCGACTGAATGAACTGGTAGAAGATGAACATCATGACGCCGACGATGAGGACTAAAAATTGCATGGGGACTTTAATGATCCCGTTGAACAGCAAACCTAACCGGCCTTCGGTCAGGGATCTGCCGGAAATGTAGCGCTGTACCTGCGACTGGTCTGTTCCAAAATAGGAAAGGAAAAGGAAGGTACCGCCGATCATGCCGGACCAAAAATTATAACGGTTGTTCCAGTCCAGTTTAAAGTCGATGACTTTGGTTTTACCGAGTTTCCCGGCGACCCGGAAAGCGTCGCCGACGCTCAGGTCGGGCGGTAACTTGTAGACCATGACAATAAAAGCAACGACCATGCCGGTTAGGATCACGATCATCTGTTGCTGCTGGGTGATGCTCACGGCGTCGCTGCCGCCGAACGCGGTATACGTTACGACGAAAAACCCTAAAATTACTACGGTCGCGGTGAGGTCCCAGCCCAAAAGGGTGGAGAGCACTATCCCGGGCGCGTAAATGGTAAACCCGGCGGCCATGCCGCGCGACAATAAAAATAACGTCGCGGTAAAGGCGCGGGTCCTAAGGTCGAAGCGGGTTTCTAAATATTCGTAGGCGGTGTAAACGTGAAGCCGGTAATACAGCGGCAGGAAAAAAGCGCTTAAAATGACCATCGCAACAGGCAGGCCAATATAGAACTGTGCGAAACCCAGTCCGGCTTCGTAGCCCTGACCGGTGGTGCTAAGGAAAGTAATTGCGCTGGCCTGAGTTGCCATGACAGATAAACCGATGGTCCACCATCTTAATTGGTGATTGCCCATGAGGTAGGTCTCCATGTTCTGTTTGCCCCGGGTTTGCCAGACGCCGTAGAGCGAAATTCCGGCAAGGGTGGCAATCAGGATAATCCAGTCGACGGGGTGCATGAGCGATTTATTCGAAGTGGCGGGTGATGAAATAGAAAAAACAAATCAGGGCGGTATGAAAGAGCAGCACAAAGGCGTAGACCTGGTTCCATGTTTTGAATATTGGCGGAGGAGGCTCTTTTATCAATGTTAAATGATGAATGGTAAATGATGAATGGTAAATGATGAATGGTAAATGATGAATGGTAAATGATGAATGGTAAATGATGAATGGTAAATGATGAATGGTAAATGATGAATGGTA
>JBBRMZ010000271.1:0-5182 GCA_038230555.1 Chitinophagales bacterium | reverse complement strand
TAAAGTGATAATAGGAGAATAACTTTATGTGGCCGATTAACAATAGAAGCCGGCTTTATTTAATGATAAAGCCGGCTTCTGAATTTATTTAATCTCCATCATATTCGCCTAATATCTTCTAAACTGAAAAAGCTTTTTCTACGATCGCGTTTTGCTCCATATTATGAATTTTTAAATATCCGGAGGCGGGCGACGCCGCCGATTTTCGACCAATATAATTTAGACCAAGCGACGAATAAAAAGTGGCGATAAACATCCAGGCGCCCATATTTGCAGGTTCTTCCTGTATCCAAAAAAGTTTAGCGCCGCTATATTTATTGATCAGTCCTTGTACTTGCTTGAGAGGAAAAGGATAAATTTGTTCTATACGAACAATAACGACGTCTTTACGGGATTCAGCGTTTTGTTTAGCCAGGAGATCGTAGTATATTTTTCCGGAGCAGAATAAGATTCTTTTTACTGTTTTCAATGATTCGTCCGTCGTTGTGTCGGACACAAAAAGCGGGTCGTCAATTACCTCCAAGAACTTGTTTCCAGTTTCAAACATTTTTATATCCGAAATGCAAAGCGGATGGCGCAATAAGGATTTTGGCGACATTAAAGCCAAAGGCTTGCGAAAAGGACGCGCTAACTGACGGCGGAGCAGGTGAAAGAAATTAGCGGGAGTAGTCACATTGGCAACGGTCATGTTGTATTCCGCGCAACTTTGCAAAAGCCTTTCAAGGCGCGCAGACGAGTGTTCCGGCCCTTGTCCTTCATAACCGTGCGGCAATAACATGACCAAGCCATTCTGACGCAGCCATTTACTTTCGCCGGATGCAATAAATTGATCCATAATAGTTTGCGCGCCATTCACAAAATCTCCAAACTGCGCCTCCCAAACAATCAAACTCTCAGGATTTGCCATAGCGTATCCATATTCAAACCCCAGCACGGCAAATTCGGATAATAATGAATTAAATATTCTAAATGTACCCTGTTTATCAGCTCCGGCGATATTACTTAAACGATTATACTGATCGTCGGTAACAGCGTCGTAGAAAACGGCGTGCCGATGGGAAAAAGTTCCTCTTTTTACGTCCTCGCCGCTCAAACGAACGTCTTTTTTTTCTAATAATAGAGAACCGTAGGCCAGCAATTCTCCATACCCCCAATCCAGTTTACCGTCGTCCATTAATTTTTGCTTCCCTTGCAAATACCGGTTTACTTCTTTCACTAAATTAAACCCGGCAGGTGTTTGCTGCAAATGAGAAAGAATTTTATCAATACTGCCCCGGCTAATACCAGTTTCGGGAGAGATATCAAAATCTTCTTCAGCGGTTTCTTTTTTTAGCGATCGCCAAGCTTGTTCGGGTTCCTGATATTTATAAGGAAGCGGATTCTGTTTTATAGATTGAAGACGCGCCTGTAACTGATCGTCAAACTCCTTTTCCATGGCCTCAGCCAGGTTTTTATCAAGATCTCCTCTATTTGCCAGCGTGTCTATATATATTTTACGCGAATCCGGATGATTTTTAATAGCTTCATACATCTTTGGCTGCGTAAAATTAGGGTTGTCCGCTTCATTATGACCATGCCTTCTGTAACACACCATATCTATGAACACGTCGTTATTGAATTTTTGCCGATATTCTACGGCCATCCGGCAGCAAAAAACCACCGCTTCGGCGTCGTCTCCATTGACATGAAAAACGGGGGCCTGAACTACGTTAGCTAAACCGGTGCAATAAGTAGAAGAACGGGCGTCTTCAAAATCAGTAGTGAAACCAATTTGATTATTAATCACAAAATGAATGGTTCCTCCGGTAAAATAACCCGGTAACTGACTCATTTGCACTACCTCATAACCAATACCCAGGCCCGCCAGCGCGGCGTCGCCGTGTATAAGGATCGGCAGGATTTTATCGTAGTCACTATCGTATAAAATATCTGCTTTGGCGCGGGCAAAACCTTCTATAACGGCGTTGACCGCTTCCAGGTGCGAAGGATTAGGGGCTAACTTTAAGTAAACATTTTTGCCGTTAAGCGAGTTAACTTGCGAAGAAAAGCCTAAATGATATTTGACGTCGCCGCTGCCAAAAGCATGGTCCGGCGTTGAGTTACCTTCAAATTCGTTGAAAATATTTTCATAAGTTTTTCCCATTATATTGGCCAAAACATTCAATCTTCCCCGGTGCGCCATTCCAATAATGATTTCCTCTACCTTATCGTCGGCTCCCGCGCTGATAATTGCGTCTAATGCCGGTATGGCTGTTTCACCGCCTTCAAGCGAAAAACGTTTTTGAGTAGTATACTTTTTATCGAGGAAATCTTCAAATCCAACGGCGCCGTTTAGTTTTTCTAATATTCTTCTTTTTGTTTTTATATCAAGCCCATAATCATCTGTCAAAGGCCTGCTTTCGATTTTTTGCCTTAACCAAAGCCGTTTTTCATGATTCTCTATATTACTGTATTCAAATCCTATATTACCACAGTAAATTTTATTCAAACGGTCAAGAATCTGCTCGAGGGTGGCGCCTTTCATTCCAATATACTCGCCAGAAATAAAAACTTTATTTAAATCCTCTTTTTCAAGACCCCACTCGCGGAAATCCAAATGCGGCGCCCGGTCTTTCCGGGGTTTTAACGGGTTTGTAGTGGACAAAAGATGTCCCCTGTGCCGGTATCCGTCTATTACGGTAATGACCGCTAGTTCTTTTTTATCAATTTCTTTCGGCGCTTCGGCGCTAACTGTATCCGCAGCTTTCCCGTTTTGGGCGTCAGAATGATTACCATTGGCGGCAAAATCAAAACCTTTAAAAAACAAATTCCAGCTTTGATCTACGGCGTCAGAGTTCTGAAGATACTGATTATACAGATCTTCAATATATGCCGGGTTAGCGTTGGATAAAAAAGACGGAAGATTACTCATGTTATATTTTTATCGACTTAGGATCCGCTAGATCTTTGAAATAATTAAGAAGCGGCTTTATAAAATTTTGAAATGCAAATATATTAACACTATAGCGTAATCAAAAAGTAATCTTCAAAATATATTCTTATGTTTATAATTCTGGGAAATGCTGCAAAAGAAAAATAGATCGGCTGTTGTTGAGGCGCCTTATATTTAACAAAGTTTGCTCTACAATGCGAATAATGAGTTAAAAAATTAAAATAGGCCGCCGGGACAATATACCCGAAAACCGGAAGTGAATACAACAGGCGCGCAGTTCTTTTTATCCCGAAAATCCCCGCCCTGACGCCCGCTTATCCTAGGCAGCCATTTGTTATACGTCAATTCCTGAGTCACCTATAAGCCGTATATAAGCCGTATGCAAGCCGTGTATGATGCATGCATGAGTAAGGTCTGACCGTCCCCTTAGATAGTAGTCAATTTGAGGAGAGGTCAAACCAAAAGGGCCCTCAAAAACGCCTTATTCAAAATGGTTTATAGTCGGCTAACCTCAAAAGGCAGCCCGGCGTCAAACCGCAACTGCTGGTTTTTAACCCAGTATTCTCATTCTATAACAAATTTTGTTTCATTAAAAATCTAACGGTTGAAATAACCGCAAAAAAACCTGAGTGTTTCAAAACAAAAAACTTCTACTTTCTCTCAGCCTTTGCCCTCAGAGTACAAATACATAAAAAACGGTTAGTAAAATTATTGAACAACTACATAATCATAATCGTTTTCTTTGAGAATTTATTTTCAACATCACTTTTTTAATCAATTAATCGTATATTTGCGCTCCAAATTAAAATTTTAACTTAAAATAGCAAAAGCGGTCTAAAAAATACGTCTTTTATACTGACTTTTATTTAAAATCCAGTTATGGCTCATCACAAATCGTCTAAAAAAAGAATTCGTCAGGAAGCGACCCGCCGTTTAAGGAACCGGTATTACAAAAAAACGACCAGAAGCGCAATTAAGAAATTGAGGGGAATGACCGATAAAACCGAAGCTGAAGTTCTTTTGCCTAAAGTAATCAGTATGGTAGATAAACTGGCAAAAACGAATAACTTCCACAAAAATAAGGCCTCCAATCTGAAAAGCGGTTTGGCTACTCATGTCCATCACCTTTCGCCGGCCGTAAAGGCATAATTTATTCTTCAGACCTGGTTTTGGAATCAAATATACGCCCGTTACCTAATGGGCGTTTCCAGTTTTATAGATGGAAAAATCCTACTATTTTATTAACGGCGAAATCCTGCCTGATCATCAGTCCAGACTCCATGTTACTGATCTGGGTTTGTTAAGAGGATACGGCGCGTTTGATTTTTTCAGGGTAATTAACGGCGAGCCAATGTTTATAGACGATCATTTAGATCGGTTTGAACGCTCTTCCCATTTGCTTCATCTCCATATTCCCGCTACCAGGACGCACCTAAAAGAGTCCATTCTTGAAATAGCCCGGCTTAATTTCGCGCCGGTTCTTGGAATAAAATTAATTATTACAGGCGGCTATTCGTCGGATGGATATGAACCGACAACTCCAAACCTGATTATCCTTGCAAAACCGCTGATCCTTTTGGAAAAGCCATTGAAACTCCTTACTTATTCCCATCAAAGAGAACTGCCGGAAATTAAATCGTTGAACTATTTAACGCCTATATCTCTTTTACCTACTCTGAAAGCGGCAAAAGCGGACGACGTCTTGTTCCACTATAATAACTTACTCTTAGAATCTTCCCGCAGTAATATTTTTATTGTAAAAGGAGAAAAGATCATTACCCCCGCCCATTTTATTTTAAAAGGCATAACCCGACAAAAACTGATTGATAAAGCTAAAACAATTTTCGAGGTGGAAGAGCGTCCGGTGAGGATGGAAGAATTATGGGGCGCCGACGAGGTTTTTATTACGGGCAGCAGTAAAAGAGTGGCAGAGGTAGTTCAGGTAGACAACCATATTTTTAGCGACGGTAAAATGGGTGTTATAACGGCTAAAATGAAAGAGTTGGTTACTCAATAGAACAGCGATATATAATTCCAACTATATGCAGAACCTTGTCGCTAATTTTCCGGTTATTAAGTTTACTTGTATAATATAATCTGCACAAGCTTTTTGAGCGCTTATTTCAAATTTTATCTTTGATTACCAATAGAACCGTTGAATTAATTCGCGAAGCCGCGCGCGTCGAAGAGGTCGTCGGAGACTTTGTTACCCTAAAAAGAAGAGGGGTGAATATGATCGGTCTTTGTCCT
>JBBRMZ010000270.1:0-5211 GCA_038230555.1 Chitinophagales bacterium | reverse complement strand
TCCAACGCCGTTACCGAAGGACTCAATAATTTAATCCGGAGTATCAGAAGAAGCGCTTTTGGTATGCCTAACTTTAAGCATATCCGCCTAAGGGCATTAGCCATATCTTCATAACCATTAAAATTGTCACACAACCATTTTCCCTACAAAAAAGCCTTTTTCCGCATCAGTTAATCTTATTTCTAAAAACATATTTTATGATAACAGGCAGACTAAAGTTTATTTCCGCTTCTTTATTTTTTCTTTGCCTATGCCTTTCATTAAATTTATACGGGCAAAATGAATATACCCTATCTTCGCCCAATGGCTCGTTGATCTTTAGATGTAAGATTCAGTGCAACCTCCCGGTTTACCAGGTTATGTATAAAGGAAAACCCCTGATTGATTATTCCGCCCTGCATCTTGAATACCGGGAAGGTATGGATTTTAGTATTCTTTCTTCTAAGAAACCGGGCGTAAAGGAAATCGACGATACTTACGCGCTAATCGTTGGAAAAGCAAAAAATATCCGGAACCGCTGTCGCGAGACGGTCATTGAATTAAAAGACAGGCATGGAACCGGACGAATCCTGCAATGGGTTGTCCGGGCCTACAACGACGCAGTAGCATTCCGCTTTCAATATCCTATGCAGGAAAAATGGGATTCTTATACGCTTACAGACGAACGTTGCGATTTTAATATTACCGGCAATCCAATCGTTCATACCTTATTTCTCCCTAATTTTACCAGTTCGCACGAAGGCGTTTATACAACCATACCGTTAAACGACGTCAAAAATGATGCCCTTATGGATATGCCGACCTTATTTGAGACGTCCGGCGGCAACTTTATTGCAATCACCGAAGCCGCTCTAATCGATTATGCAGGCATGTATCTAATTAAAAAAAACGGCGTCTTAACCAGCCAGTTATCTCCTCTGCCCGGCCAGATCGACGTAAAAGTTAAAGCAAAAATACCACACCGGTCGCCCTGGCGCGTGATGATGATCAGCGACCGCGTCGGGGCGCTGGTAGAATCGAATATTTTGACCAACCTGAACGACTCCTGCAAAATACAGGACGTCTCCTGGATCCGGCCTGGTAAAACCACTTTCCCCTGGTGGAACGGAAACGTGGTTCCAGATACGCTAAACGCGCCGGGCAATAATTTCGTCACCAATCAATATTATATAGATTTTTGCGCGGCCAACCATATAGAATATCATTCGGTCGTCGAGTACGGTCTCCATGAATGGTATACCAACGACGGCGTTAGTTTTATGCCCGGGAAGCATGTGGACGTCACCAAGCCGGTCCCTGGACTGGATATGAAGGAAATTTGCGATTATGCGAAAAAAAAAGGCGTAGGCGTCCGGGTTTGGGTTCACTGGAAAGCGCTTTATCCGCAATTGGACACCGCTTTCGCCGTTTTTGAACGTTGGGGATTAAGCGGGATGATGGTTGATTTCATGGACCGCGACGATCAGGAAATGGTCAATATGCAGATAGAAATATTACAAAAAGCGGCTGCCCACCATTTGCATATACAATTCCACGGAGCCTATAAACCGACGGGGCTGCAACGGGTTTATCCGAACGAATACACGCGCGAAGGAACACTAAACTACGAAAACAACAAATGGAGCGCGAAGCCGCTGGACGCCGACCACGATCTGAATATGCCGTTTACCCGAGGGCTGGCGGGTTCAACCGATTATCACCTGGGCGGGTTCAGAGCAGTCCCTACCGCGCAGTTCAGGGCGCAATATACGAGGCCGCTGATGATCGGGACGCGCTGCCACATGCTGGCCATGTATGTGGTTCTGGAAAATACTTTAGGAATGGTCTGCGATTATCCGGACGCTTACCTGGGACAGCCAGGCTTCGATTTCTTACAGCAGGTTCCAACGGTGTGGGACGAAACTAAAGTTCCGGCCGCCAAAGTAGGCGAATACATTGCCGTTGCGCGGCGAAAAAACGACGACTGGTTTATGGGGATCCTTACCAACCATGCTGCGAGGACATTGCGGGTATCGCTGAATTTCCTGCCACCAGGGACATATAAGGCAGAAATTTATTCAGATGCGCCCGACACGGATCAAAACCCCAATCATTTGGTTCAGGAACGGCGGGAGTATAATCCGACCGATTCTATAGACGTCGCCATTGCTGCGGGCGGCGGACAGGTAATTCGCTTTACAAAAAAGTGAACAACCGTTTATTTCAAATAGCGTAGAAAAAACGATCAGGACTGAGCTAATAACGATTGCGCGATTTGTTTGATATCTAAACCGCCAAAAGAACCCGAGGTCATCCATAACAGCGACATTTGCTCAAAAGTTAGCATTTTCAAGTACTCCACTAACAAACGATTGTCCGTAAAAATATGTAGCCGGGGATGGTCGAGCGCAATACGGATTTCTTCTATGGAAATAGGCTCCATTTTTTTCATCTCTAAGGTATGGGGACTGTAATATGCCAGGGCTATATCGGCGGACGCCATCGTATGTTTATACTCTGACAAAAAACTTTTATTCAGGGAGCTAAAGGTATGAAATTCCAAACAGGCGACGAGCCGGCGGTCGGGAAACTGGGTTTTAACGGCCTCAACTGTCGCTTTCACTTTGGACGGGGCATGCGCAAAATCAAGAAATGCTATGGAATGGCCGGTTTGATATAATATTTGCAGTCTTTTGGACGCCCCGCCAAAGGTTTGGACGGAGTTAAAGAATTCATTGTCGGATATGCCTATTTCATGGCAGACCAGGAAAGCGGCCTGTAAATTTGCCAAATTATGCGCGCCAAATATTTCAAGAAGAACTGTTTTGTCTCCTTCTACAATTAGATGGGTTTTACCATTAATTATTTTGCCTTCAAACGGTTTATATGGGATCAGGTAGCAATTTTGGCTTTCGGAGGCCAGCGCGTTCAAAACAGGATCGGATTCGTAATAAATCAAGCGCCCTTTGGATTCGCTCTTTTTGATACTGGATTTAAGAAAATCATTCGGCGGAAAAGGTTGGATAGTCGCTATAAAAAGTTCAAACTGGCGGACATAACCAGCGAAAGTTGGAAAAACATTGACGTGATCCCAGGCAATACCAGTAACGACGGCAATATGGGGTTGATAATGTAAAATTTTCGGACGACGGTCAATCGGCGATGAAAGATATTCGTCGCCTTCAATCACCATAACGGGCGCGTTGGAAAGCCGGATCATATTATCAAAACCTTCCAATTGCGCTCCGACGAGATAATCAAAGTCAATTTGGAGTTTTTTGAAGACATGCATAATCATCGAGGTCGTCGTTGTTTTACCATGCGAACCCGCGACGACGATTCTTAATTTGTTCTTAGCATGTTCGTAGATAAACTCCGGATAAGAATATATCTTCAGCCCTATTTTTTGGGCGGCCAATAATTCGGGGTTATCCACACGGGCGTGCATTCCAAGAATAATAAAGTCCAGCGCAGAAGTGATTTTTTCAGGGAACCATCCAAGAGCGGGCGGCGCTAGTCCTGCGCGGGATAATCGTCCGGCTGCCGGATCATAAATTTCGTCATCGGAGCCGGAAACCACATGGTCCTTGGAAGCGAGGGCTAAAGCGAGATTGTGCATTGCGGCTCCGCCGACGGCGATCAGGTGAATGCGCATATAAAAATGATAAAAAAGTTTGAAGAATTTTTCGCGGGAAACTAAAAAACAAAAATTAACGTTTAAACAAAATAACCACTCTTATTATTGTTTTAGACGATTTTATTCGTGCAAACCTATTCGTTTGTTATGAATTTTTTATATAATTTTGCATTGATTTTTAAAAGGTTTTTCTGCTTTCAAACTGTCCCATTATGAAAAAGCGTTTTTTGGAGAAAAGTTTTATCCTCTTTTTAGTTGCGGGTTTATTAGGATTAACGGCTTCCTGCCGTACCGGTTCGGGATGTCCTTATAAATTTGAAGCAAAATCTACCGCTTCAGCCTCCGTAAATAAATAAGTTATCCTACATTTATCAACTTTCTATCACATGAAATGGCTACCGCTGGTCTCCTCCGCGCAGTTGGAGGACGTCATTGAACGCTCCAAAGACAGACTTTGTTTAATTTTCAAACATAGTTTTACCTGTAATATTAGCGCTATGGCTAAAAGCCGCCTTGAAAAAGGCTGGTCTTTTGGAGAGGAAGAAATAGAACCTTATTTCCTGGATTTGCATACATACAGGGCATTATCCAATCAATTAGCCGAACGGTTTGAAGTGTTTCACGAATCTCCGCAGGTTCTGCTGATCCGGCAGGGAGCATGTATCTACGACGCCTCGCATCTGGATATAGATCCGGCGGAATTGAAATTGGTCGTCGCTGAAAGCGCCGATTATTAATTTCACTAACGGCTGCACGCCATTATGCCAGTTATTCTCACCGCAGACGGCTCTCATACCCTTTTATCCGAACAATATGGCGTTAGCTACCATTCCTTACATGGCGCTATTGACGAAAGCAGGCTCATTTATATAGATGGAGCCCTTGGATATCAGGTTCAACGAGGGCTTCTCGAAATTCGTATTTTGGAAATAGGATTGGGGACGGGATTGAATGCTTTGCTTACCCTGATTGAAAGCTATCGCAAAAACCTTCGACTTTTCTACAACGCTCTTGAACCCTTCCCGCCGACTCTCGAAGCGATCAACCAATTAAATTATCCGCATCTTTTAGAAAATGGTCGTTTTGCTAATGACTTCCATTTAATACATTCATCTCCATGGAATACTACGGTTCTCTTTAATCAGCCGCTTTCTACCGGAGTCGGTTCTTTTACTTTTTTGAAGAAACTTCAAAGTCTGGAAGAAGCTATTTTTGTAGAAAGATACGACGTTATTTATTTTGACGCCTTTGAGCCAAAAATCCAGCCGGTATTGTGGACTGAGGAGATATGCGTTAAAATGTTTGACGCGTTAAAGCCGGGCGGGGTCATGACGACTTTTTGCGCTCAGGGAGCTTATAAGAGGGCCTTAAAAAGAGCGGGATTTATTTTGAACGCATTACCAGGGCCGACGGGTAAACGCGAAATAACGCAGGCTATAAAACCGCAGAATAAAGAAGTAGTATGCATTAAATAAACGCTAAAATTCGTATCTTTGTGGATGATCAAAGCAAATCAACTCACACAGACGGAAGTATCGACCTTGCGGGAGGCTCAAAAGAACTCGGATAAGGCGCATTTCAGGAACCGGTGTTTA
>JBBRMZ010000269.1:0-5240 GCA_038230555.1 Chitinophagales bacterium | reverse complement strand
GTCGAGAAAAACCATTTTAAACCCCTGCCGCTCGTCGCCTGAGGTACCGGAAGGGAAATAACAGTTGAGCAGCGTCCAGTCGCCAAAATCGGTTCTTAGGATGCGTCCCTCGCGGTCGTAGAGGTCCATGCCTGAAACGGATTCCACGCGGTCGGGCGCCTGTTTAGAAAAGGTTGCCACCCCGCTATACCCTTTTTTTTCCGCCGTTACCCAGTTCGACTGATAGCCTAGGTCGTGAAACAATTCCAACGCCACCTGTTCCGGCGACGCTTTGGTCTCCTGCACGCAAAAAACGTCGGGCTGCTCCGTTTTCAGCCAGCCGATCAGGTCCTTATTAATGGCGGCGCGGACTCCGTTGAGATTATAAGAGATGATTTTCATATATTGTTTTTAAAGCTGTCGTCTATCAGCCGTCAGCTTTATTATAATGCTTAGCGACTATTTATGCAAAGTTATTGAACCGGCGTAAAAGTGTTATTTTTTTCGATAAATTTTCCATTTATATAATCCGGATAATTCCAGGAACGCCAATCAATATAGTTTTGACGACGTTGTAATTGTTTGATTTTCTTGGAAAGGCTTTTATCGAATTCGCTTTCAGTATGTTTAGAATTAATATCTTCGTAAATAGTATAATATTCATCCAAGTCCGCTTTGCTTTGAACGGCGCTTTCTAACAACTTGTTTCTATATTGAATGAGTTGATACGCATTTTTGTCGGATACTTCATTCAGTAGAAAGCGGATGTCTAAATCTTTTGACGGAGTATTTTTGACGTTATAGTCAGTAATAAAAGTATCCCAGGGCATACAACTTGTCAAGACTAAAACGGCATACAGCGACCATGAATTTTGCGTGACAAATTCAAACAAACTACTGTTTTTTCTAATTTTTTGGTATAAAAACCACATACTTGCGAGCGCCAAAATTAAAAAAAAGATAACGCCGATGCGCTTATATGCTAAACCGAATGCGATAATATAGCGCGCATTGCGCATCCCAACCGATAACGCTAAGAAAGCATTTTGCGCTAACCAGGCTATTGATAAATTTTTAAGCCATTGAGATGAATAAACGGTATTGGTTTGAATGTGGCGGAACAACCAAAGCAAGACGCCCATAGCGAGGAGAATTCCAAAAATGAGGAAATACGTTCCTTCATGGACAAAGCTTTTCATTTCAGCAGCGCTAAAATCGCCATGCTTGTTAAACCACACAAAAGGCAAATCGGTCATATTGTTAAACAACAAAATCAAATTAGTGGTTATTAAAACTATAACGCCCATTTTGGTCACAGCCTTAGTTGGCGATTCAGATTTGTCAAGCGCTTCAGTATTAGCTAAGGAGTCTTCAAAAGATTTGAAACCAGAAAAACTGTGTTTCCAAAGCGCCGCGCCGGTAATAAATAAACAAACGGTGAAGAAAAGTAAATGACCAAAATCGAACACAAAACCAAAAATCCGGTTCAGGGCGTCGAAAACACCCGACGTTAATGATGCAAACCGGGGATTGGCAATATAGTAAATACCGAAAAAAACGCCGCCTATTATAAAAGACGCTACAATAGGTAATATATATTCCCGCCATCGTTGGCTGCTGCGAATAAAAGGCAATTCAGAGATACCGCTCGCCAGATTTTTAGGAACTGAAAAGAAATTACGGAAGAAAAGTAACGATCCAAAGAAAATAAATCGCAATTCGGGCGCCTGCGTTAAACCGACCAAAAAACTAAAACTCATCATAAAGGAGATGATAGCCAGCTTGGAATTGGTAAAAACAACACAAAAAGCAAGCGTCAGCGTGCCCAAAGCGACAGCCTGCACATTGCGTTGGGAAAAACTGTCGCGATAAAAATAGAACAATGCCGATTCAAAAAAAAGGGTAATAAGCAAAACATTCAAACCCGGAAAGGCTTTGAAAAAAAGAAAATCGAAAACAATGGTTCCGAATAAAATCGCAACGGATTGCGCAATTTGTTTTTGCATGAGAATTAATTTTTAAGACGTCGTTAAAAAGGCGCTATGAAAAAATTTGACTCCGAAGTACATTGGTCTGAGCATGAAATACATGTTGAAACCGCCATTTGCGGATGCTTTTTGCATTTCTGCCCCGGTTAAAATGTTGTTCAAAATCGAAAATGAGTTCGGGAAGTAAAATCAGGCTCGCCGCTACAGTTCCCAGGACTTCAAAACTGTATTTGCCGTTGCCCAATAGAAAAAAGTACAGGCGCGATTCATCGCTGATGGTAGTTTTATAATTGAACAAAACGTGATAGACGTCGTGCGTTTCAAGGAATGGGATAAAATCGAAGCGGTTATTTTCCAGAAAGGCGCCGACGTCTTTGCCGAGCGTGCCTTCAGGGAAATCCAGCAAATCCTGTTTGGTATACAGCCATTTTTTATTTTTGGGCATAAGCGCTTTGTAAACGGGCACCTGGATATTGACGATAGCTTGCAGCGCTTTTTCACGCATGGAGTAAAATCCCCGGTAGAATCGAACGAGCCTGCTGAAGGCCACAAAAAATAAATTGAGCGTAATAATTCTAAAGAGAAAGACTGAAAAAATAAAAGTTACATACGCAGGAGTCATAGATTAACAGTTAATGGTTTACAAATTACTTTGATTTACAAAGTATGTTCCTTAAAAAAAACCCGACTAAATCGAGTTATTGAATGATCAAATTCATATGTAAATTAAGACCTAAGCGGCTAATGTTCTTAAGTTTTAATTTTCCGTAAAGCGTTGCCTGCAAGCGCAACTGATAAACCTAAAAGTCCAATAAAAAAACTAATAACAGCAGCAATAAACAGAAATAAAATATTATTAGAATAGATAGTCCAATCTAATCCAATTAGCCATTCTGCACAGCTCAACGAAATGGCAAATCCAAACCAAAATCCGTTAAACATACTATCTTTCCCGCTTTGGCTCAAAAAGCCAATGACGAACGCCACGACAGAACAAATAAAGAGCAAGTATAGAAAATCGAAATCTATGAAGTTTCTGGCGCTCAAAACAACCAAGACAGCCACAATAAAGGAAATCAGACGTCTATGTAATGTAGTCATAAAATATATTCTCTTTTTCCGATATTAAGAATCTTTTTCAGTCTTCGCTTTTATTCGTCTTCTTAATTAAAATACTTAAGGCATTCAGGTAATCGGAGAAAGCTTTTCTGCCTGTTTCCGTTGCGGCATAATTCGATTTTGGTCTTTTACCTACAAACTGTTTGTTGACCGTCAAATAATTTTCAGCTTCTAAAAAACTCAGATGACTGGATAAATTGCCGTCCGACAATTCGAGCATTTCTTTAAACGTCGTAAAATCAACCCACTCATTCACCATGAGCATAGACATGATGCTCAGCCGTATCTGATTATCAAAAGCTTTGTTTTTTATATTGCTGAAAATATCTTTCATGACGCCCCGGGATTAAATGATTCATTGATTCACAAGATTTCAACCATGGCCAATGATCATTAACCCTTGTTTTTTTCGTATTTGTAATACATCAACGCGCCATATACAATGTGCAAAACGCCAAACCCAATAGCCCAAATTTCAATAGAATAACCAACAACAAATAGGGCGATTAACCCTAAAATAATTTCAGTAAAACCTAAATACTGTACTTCATGCAGCGTGAATTTGCTACCATTCACCAGCGCTAAACCGTAAAAAACCAAAGTACTTGCCGGAATGATGAAGATTAAGCCATAATACAAAAGAGCCAGACAAAAAATGCCGCCTGTAAATAACGGTATCCCCATATTAAACAATAAGCGGTAAGCCGTTCTGTCAAAAATGCTTTGCCCTTTATTTTTCGCTTTGCGCGCCGTAAAATATACGCCTGAAATGATAGCGCATATAGCGGTAAAGACGCCGTCTAAAAATAAAAATGTCCGGTAACCGACGCCCCACTTATTACTATGCACCGCTTTCGCGTAGTTGACGTAATCGCCTTCAAAAGGTTGAGCGTTCAGGTAGGCATATAAAATAAAGGCTCCAACCAATGCGCAAATACCGGCCGCAATACCGGAAAATCCGCTTAACCCGATAAATCGCGACGAGCGCTCCATTAATGTTCTGATATGGCGCAACTCGGCAAGTTGTTCTTCGTGTGGATTCATTTTGCAAATTACTTTAAAATACAAAGTAAGTTAGAATTTCTGAGTTTGCCAAATTTTTTAAGCATTTTTTTGAGCGCTTGTAAACTACTATCTTTAAAAATAATGAATTATGCGAATAATGGGTTAAAAAGCAGCAATAGCGGATAAACGCCGGGCTATCTTTTGCGGATATCCAACTTTACACCATGATGAATACGGCGTTTTGAGTTACCTATTCGTTCGACCTTCTCCCAAATCCAATACATTCCGAGTGGGCAGTAGGACATGACTCATACCTGACTTATATGTGTCTTACCTTATATATGCTTTATATGTGACTCAGGAGGTTGACGAATAACGGCGCTTATTAAGGATAAACGGACGTTCGGGTCGGGATATAGGGGATAAAAGGGGATATTTTCCCGTTGTATCCACTTCTGATTTTCGGGTCTCTTGTCACGGCGCATTTTTTGGTTCTTTCAACCCATTATTCGCATTACCTTTGAAAGAGCGTATGTAATGGCCGCGACTATAACACAAACCAATATTCCTTTTAACCATGAAGAAATTCCTTCCATTCAATCTTATATGCTGCTTTCTGGCGTCCGCCCTGCTTTTATCCTGCAACCAAAAAAAGGGGGATAAACCAACTTACTACGGCCCAAATGTCGTGGAAGCCAGGGGCTACGTCGTTCCCAAAGACAGTATGAGAGCGCCCAAAGTAACCCCGGTAGATGAAAGCAAACTCAAAAAGACGTCCGCCGGCAAACCGAAAATAGTTTTTACGAACAGCAATATTCATCCGGCGGGGAAATCAAAAATAGTGCTGGCGGGGAAACCGCGGGTCGCTACTCCGGGGACGGATACCTTTACGCTCCCCAAGATTATCCCCGCCACAGGCAAAACTTTCATAGCGGGCGTCCCCGAAATGGTAATCGTCAAAGACCCTGGTTCCAAAGACCAAAACCCGCAAAACTTTAGCGCTTTTAGCCAACTGCAAGGTTTAAAAAATAATTATATATCTTGCATGTCGGAAGACCCCGCCGGCAATATCTGGTTCGGAACTTGGGGCGACGGAGTCAGTAAATACGACGGAAAATCATTTACCCAGTTTACCGAAAAAGAAGGACT
>JBBRMZ010000268.1:0-5264 GCA_038230555.1 Chitinophagales bacterium | reverse complement strand
TTTTACTTAATTTTCAGACAAAAATAAGCGTATCAATCGCTTTAGATTGCGCTACAAGAAATAAAAATCTGCTAAATAGTGTATAATTGGTTCTCAAGCGTTTTAACAAGCAGGTTCCATGTTTTAACCCATTATTCGCATAAATTATAAATGTTGAATGGTGAATGGTAAAAGATTATACTTAACACGACAGGAAACCCGGGAAGGGGACTTCTTTTTTATTTTTGTAAAAATAAAAAAGAAGTCCAGGCTAACCCTCCCGCTCCGGCGGCTAAAAGCTGATAGCTGACGGCTGATAGCTCACACTCACAGCCGCTGATATTCAAAAGTAGGGTTGCCTTTTACGCCTTTGTCGTTGTAGAAATCAATAAAATGCAGTTTATAATACTCCGAAGCAGAGGTTTTGACCAGATAGGTGATGTTGGGCTTGAGTTTGTAGTTGCTGTCGCTAAAGGATTTCCAGCTAAACCCGATTCCTTCCGGAGCAGGGGTGAAATCAAGTTTATTGGCAAAGGATTGATTGATCTGGGGGAAAATACCCGACGAATCGGCTGCGGTAGTCGTATTATAGGGATTAATGATGACGCCCGTAACGAGATAAGGCGTATAGGGTTCGTAAAAAGTGTGGAGATATTGGGTGAAAACCAGGTCCCATGCTCTTTTAGGGGGCTCGATGGAAACGGTCTGGTTGGTCTTGAAAGAAAAATACATGCGGGCGTAATTGGTATCGCGGAGGACGCTCGCCGTTTGTTTTTGCGAGCCGTCGATATTTGCGTATTCAATTTGGTATTTCTGGTCGTCGGCCGACAGGATGCGCAGGGTTTTTAAGCCGGCGGAAAGACCTAACTCGTTCAGGCCCAGATCGATCACAAAATTAACGTTAGCGTCATATTTATTGCCGATGGCCAGAGAATCCGGCGTATTGGCGGCGTCCCAGCGCTTCTTCAGGTAGAAACCTGTCGTATCCCCCGCGCCGTTTGCTTCGGTCAGTCCACGCGCGGCAAACATAAATTTAGCGCTGTTCAGGTAGACGGTTTGCGCGCCCGGCTGCGCGTCGAAAGAAATATCCCAGTCAGTCTTTAGGTTCTGGCTGACTGCCGAATCTTTGCTTAAACTAAAAAAAACTTGGTAGCGGTAATCGGAGCCTAAGTTCACTTTTGCGGTCGTAACTGAGCCGGGCGAATGGGCGGGAACAGGCGTTTCCTCTTTAAAACAAGCGGAAAAAAAAGCGGCAACGACAAGAAAACCTGCCAATTGCCGCCCAACCTTCAAAACACTAATACTTAAATTATGAAACGACATTTTAGAAGCTTGAGTTCCAGGATTTGTCGTTGAATTGCGCAAAGTTAAAAAAACTTTTTACAATGAAGCAAATCCCAAGGTTAATTTTAAAAAAAAGTTTCTACCCGTACCGACGGACGTAGCGCCCGTATCAATGGTATGAACGCCTCCGCCGCCCTGGGCGAAAATATTTTTAACGTCGAATATGTTTTTAATACCCGTCGTTAAACTAACCTTGTTTTTAAGGAACTTTTTGCTGTAACTCACGTCTGCCAGGCTATACGCTGCGATGGAAGTAGGGGAAACTACTTTATTTTCGTCAATCGCATAATCCGGCTGCGCGCTCAGGTACCTATAAAACAAATTAAAGCTGCCAATATTCCTCCAACGGTAAGAAAAATTTAACTTTATTTCGCTCGAAGGAGCTAAATAATCACGTTGGTCAAATTGATTGCGTTTCTGGTTAAAAATAAATCCGGGCGACAGGGTAATATCCTGAAGCGTATATTCTGCGGAAGCTTGGAAGCCATAGGTTTCCACGCTGTTAATATTAACGTATTCATAAAAAGGAGGCTTGCCCGCCTGGTCTTTAGAGGCGTCCTTGGCCAGCGTGATCAGGTTGTCAATCTGGTTGAAATAGACGCCGCCGTCGATCTTCAAAGCAGCGCGTTCATAGTTTTTATGGTAACCCAGGTTAGCGTTGAAATTATTGGAACGCTCGGCGCTTAGATTGGGGTTCCCCTGTATGTTGTGGTTGACGTCCTCAAAGAGCAGATACAATTCTTTTAGCTCCGGCGAGCGAAATCCCTTCGCATAGGACGCCCGGAGGGTATAGTCGTCGCTCCATTTCCAGCGAACGTTGAGGGACGGAATCAAGGGGGCCGGGTAAGCGGTATTATACGCGTATCGCAAGCCGGGCCGGACAGCCAAATTGTCGGACGGGCGCCATTCGGAACTGGCAAACACCGCGTAATCGCCGATAACGCGGGAAGCGGCGTCGATGCGGTCGCCCGCGCCTTTCTGTACGTTGATATCGACGCCCGCCTCGTAATTCCAAGGGCCGGATTGAGCGGAGTAGGTTCTCGCCCGGACGTTGATCGCGTCGAAGCGGGTCGTATCCTGGTCGCCGCTGTTTTCGGTCAGCACATTTTGGAGCGTCGTTAGGTCCTTTCTGTAAATATTGCGGATGTGCTTGTAAATATTATACGAGGCTAAAAGTTCGGAATGGACGGATTCGTTCCAGTTTTTGGAAAACTGAACGAGGTTGGATAAGCGCGTCGTCCGGTAATAATCGTCGAACGCGTATTCGCCGTAAGGCGCCGCCGGAATACCTCGGTCGAGCGTTAGCTCGTGAAAAAAATCGCCGCGATAAGCAAAATCCCAGTCGTTTTGATGAAAATTGTACGCCCAGGAGCCAAAATAGGTCTCTTTGGGTTTCCATAATTGATTCCGGGAAGTATCGACGGGCGACCAGCCCTGGAAAAAATCGCGGCCTCCGGTCAGCAATAAGGAATGAGCGCCGCTGCGGAGACCGGCGGAGGCGTCGACATTATAATGGCCGTCGCTTTCGTAATAGGTATTTATTTTTCCCTCAACCGGAGCGTCCGGCTTTTTTTTGCGGACAATGTTGATGGCGCCCGCCAGGGCATTGGTTCCGTACTGCACGGAAAGGGGGCCTTCGACGATCTCGATTCGTTCCACGTCGGTCAGGAGTATTTGCGAAAGATCAAGTTGCCCGTTTTGCCGGCCAATGACCGGGACGCCGTCGATCAGTATTTTCACATTTTCGCCGCCAACGCCCTGAATGCTTAAACCGGCGCCCAGAATATTATCCTGTTGAATGCGTATATTGGGCTGGTATTGAAGCGCGTCGGTTAAATTTTGAGCGCCCAGCGCGTCTATCTGCTTCCTGGTAATAATATCAATTTTATGAATTGACTTTTCGCGGCTGTTGGGGGAATATTGGCCGATCACGACCGCTTCTTTTAATTCGCCGCCCTGAATGGAAACTTCTTTCGATTCAGCCGAAGGAACGGTATCTTTTAGTTCCTGCGCCTGTAAAGGGTAGGAAAATAAAAGCGGACCTGCGATTAAAAAAAAGTAAAGGGTTGTTTTCATGGGACAAAGATATGCCTTCGTCAGTCCTCGAACCGGAGCGCTGGTGGATTTGACTTAATTATGACAATATCTTTACCTGGCGGGGAGCGGCTAAAACGATTGATGATTATTTCACATTTGACTGATAAATAATTAATTTAGTAAATTGCAGTCATTATTCCTATTTTTGCGGATTATATATTCACCTGAAGCGTTCAAATAAACAGGGAAATTACCTTCCCGGGAGCGACTTTACTATGTTATAGAAAAGAATGATGATGAAAGCGTTATATATGATGAAAACGACGAAAGCCTTTTTGATCGTAGTATCGTTCCTGTGCATGTATGGTTGCAAAAGCGAATCGGCTAAACTTCAAAAACTCGAAGGCCGCTGGCTATTGAGAGACGCCGAGGATAATGAAACGAACGTCAAAGACCGGATGGAGGGTATCTTTTTTGAGTACGATAAAAACGGAAACTTTACCACCAACTTCAGCTTGGCCGGGGACACGACGACTGGGCCTTTTTCCCTGAAATCCGATAAGATCCTACTGCAAAGCGCCGAACCGATGACTTTTTCCGTCGACGAATGGCAGGATTCCACATTGCAAATCTCCACTACCCTGCGGGGACATGACTTTAAACTGTGGCTGCAAAAACAGTGATTTAATGACGAATGGTAAATGGTAAATGAGCGGGAGTTAGTAGCGCCGGAATATTATAGAGCAGGATGATGAATGAATCTTTGCCCCAAATTTCTATTGTCGCGCCGCTGTTTAACGAGACCGAAAGCATAGCGAACCTTGCTAAAAGATTAAACGCCGTCATGGACGCCTCCGGTCTGCGGATAGAAATCGTCTTGGTGGACGACGGAAGCAAAGACGATACGCCCGCCCTGATCGCTCAATTGGCTTTATCGGACCCGCGCTATAAAAGCGTTTTCCTGGCCCGCAACTACGGCCATCAGACGGCGCTGACTGCCGGGCTTTCCGTGGCCGCCGCGACGGAAGCCATTCTAATGATCGACGGAGACGGTCAGGACCCGCCTGAACTCTTGCCGAAAATGTATGCTTTATATCAACAGGGCTACGACGTCGTTTACGCCGTCCGGAAGAAAAGAAAGGAAAACTTCTTTAAACGCGCCGCTTACAGCCTGTTCTATCGCCTGCTCAAATCTATCTCTTATATCGATCTACCGCTCGACAGCGGCGATTTTTCGCTCGTCAGCCGCCGCGTGGCCGACGTGCTGAACCAAATGCCCGAAGAAAGCCGTTTTATCCGGGGCATGCGTTCCTGGATCGGGTTCGATCAAACTGGTATTGAATATGAACGGGAAGAAAGAACGGCGGGAACCTCCAAATACGGTTTTCGTCAACTTGTTGCACTGGCCTATAACGGCGTGTTTAATTTTAGCGAATTCCCAATCAAACTCATCAAGCGGATCGGGTATTTTTCTATCGGCGTTTCTTTCCTGTACGTGATCTACAGCGTCTGGCGCAAGGTTTTTTACGGCGACGTGCCGCAAGGCTATACCTCGCTGCTATTTGTTATTATCTTCTTCAGCGGCGTCCAGCTTTTTTTCCTCGGTATTTTGGGCGAGTATGTCCTACGCATCTTTTTTCAGGTAAAAGGGCGGCCTTTGTTTATTATCAAGCAGATTATCGCGCAAAACGACTTCCGCAAAAAACAATAACTCAAACCAACTAATTCAATGGATTTAAACTGCGCTTTAAATCTGCTTATCCTTTAAGTAGGTACAGTTAAATAAACGCTAAAGGTTTTAAGTAAAATCAATGCGATATTTTTCGGAGTAAGCGCAAATAATATTTCTAACTGCCTGAGCAAGCGTGGCGCCGTTTAAATAATCACCTGGTTTTAGCCATTCA
>JBBRMZ010000267.1:0-5271 GCA_038230555.1 Chitinophagales bacterium | reverse complement strand
TGAGAAATATAAGCGGCTTTGCCGCTCATATTTCTCAAAAAAAACCAAAATCACTTTTTTAGAGGGTTTTTGGCTTCGCCAACTGTGTGCTTTACCATTTATTAGAAAATTACGATGATTTAGGAAACGCTGTAGTAAATCTGTGGGAAATATAATCCCGTCTCCGCAATCATAATCCTACATATCCTAAAATCCTGATTCAGACAAATGGAACCTATAACGTCCCCTCTTTTTTTTCCTACCCCCGAAGACTTCCGCCAATGGCTCGAACAATACCACCATTCAGAAACCAAACTTTGGGTAGGATTCTATAAAAAAGATTCCGGCAGGTTTAGCATTACCTGGCCCGAATCCGTCGACGAAGCCCTTTGCTTCGGCTGGATCGACGGCATCCGCAAATCCATCAACGCCGATTCCTATATGATCCGCTTTACGCCCCGTAAACCGGGCAGCATCTGGAGCGCCGTTAACATCAAAAAAATAGAGGCATTGACCGCGACGGGCAAAATGCGGCCTGCGGGAATTGCGGCATTTGAAAAGCGGAAGGAAGAAAAATCTAAAGTGTATGCGTATGAACGCGAAGAAGCGGCCAAATTGACCGATGAGGAGCAGGAACTATTCACGCGAAACGAAAAAGCATGGGCATATTTCAATCGTCAGCCGACCTGGTATAAAAAAACGGCTCTACACCTTATTGTTAGCGCCAAACAGAATAAAACGCGCCAAAGCAGACTTACGCAACTTATCAAAGCTTCCGAAGGAGAAATACCAATCCGGTCTTTAACACGACCTAAGTAAATCATACAGATAAAAAAATTAGAAAGGGGCGGTTAACCTGATCAAACGTTAAAAAACGCTTGATCGAGCTCCTACCCCTTTCTAAAAACAATCCATAATTATTTATTCAACTTACCTAAAACTATTGCATAGAAAAATTGATCAATGAGAACTGATAGAATGAACATTTCTAACGTCATTCCTCATTCATTTTAGTATCCTGGATTCTGTTTCAGTACAATACCGGAAGACGCAACAAGATCGATTTCCGCTTGCGGGATCGGTTCGTGCTCGCTCTTCCCTTTTGTAAATTTCGCCCCCCCAATAAGCGGAGGTAAAATTGGCGCGTCATGCGCAAAGAACGCGTTGATTTCAGTATCCGCAGTTCCCCAACGAACCAGGTCAAAGAAACGATGACCTTCGCCGCTTAACTCCAGTTTGCGTTCAAAACGAACAGCTGTACGGGCGGTAGCTTTATCTGCAAATGCAGTATACAATCCCACTTTGTAATTAGCCGCAGGGCCTTTTCCGTCAAGAGACTGTACCCACCAGCTATTGTTAGCGGCGCGGGCGCGCACCATATTGGTATAAGTCAGCGCCTGAGTTAAACTCCCTACTTCTATTTCCGCTTCGGCAGCCATTAACAGGACGTCTGCAAAACGAATAATGTTGTGCGCCATTGTAGCGTAACCGGTCGTCCAGCCTGCGTCGGTCGTTGACCCTGTCTGCGCGTTCGGGAATACGAATTTTTTAGGCGAATAAGGGCCGTCTGCGGATGGCAAACGAATCCAGTTTCCGCCTCTGTGTACGCCCCAGTCTAAGTAAGGAATATTGCGGCGACCTACGGATGCGTCTAAACGCGGGTCCAATAGTCCCTGATCTGTTACAAACGGATCTGGTTTTGAATAATCGCTCCAGAGCGCTTCGCCGACATCGGATTTAACCTGGTTGGCGCCAGTATTATAGGAACCGTCCAACAAAGGCAAACCGGCAGCGTTCACCCGGAACGAATTACCCAATTCAATACTTGGGTTATTAAATCCACAGCAGCCGCCCGGGAGGTTACCCGCGGCAGGGGTAGCTGCATGGGGATAATTTAATACATCAAAATCGTTGGAATTCGTGTTGCTGCCTGAACCTGCCGCTACTTCGATGGCCATGATTGATTCGGCGTTGTTGTTATTCTTGGCGTCAAATAAACCAGAATAACTTGGCAACAGCGCGTATTTATCTCCTTTGGAAGTTTTTCCATTAGGGATAATCATATCGTACAGCGCTTTAGCTTCCGTAAATTTATTTTCGTACATATACACTTTTGCCAGATAGCAGGCGGCGGCCCATTTATTCAACCGGCCAATTTGAGCCTGCGTTTCCGGCAATACCGCGTAAGCCGCTTTGATATCCGCTTCAATGAAAGGGTATAAATCCTTATCGTTGGTCACTTTCCCTTTATCGGCGTCCGACATGGATTCGTCGACATAAGGCGTATTGTTGAACATTCTTTTCAGTTCAAAATAGAAATGGCCTCTCAACATTTTTGATTCAGCGGTCATTTGAGCAATCGCGTCAGATGTAACGCCTGCTCCGGGCGTTTTTAGTAAAGCGAGCAGCGCGTTGGCTCTGGCGATACCTTCATATAAAGTGCGGTATCTTTGCGCAACGTCCGGCGCTGAAGTGGAGGTTTCAAATCTTTCGATCGGAAGGGCGTTACCTTGATCGGAAGGCTCCGAACCCTTATAAGCATCTCCTCCTTTAATACTCCCAAAAAGCGTATTATCGCCGCCCGCCCAAAAAGATCCCTGGGCGCCATGCAATTTTTGGTAAACTCCAATCAGCAACCCTTGCAATCCGGCATTCGTGGATAATACGGCGTCCGACAATTGCCCTGTCGGATTAACCGTCAGGAAGCTGTCCTTACATGAGACGACTGCCAGCAAGGTCAGCGCTACCGATAGGAACAATACTTTTCTATTACTATTTTTTTTCATTTTATGACGATGATTTTAAATAATTAAATATCAAATGTTTTATACTTGCGATTTAGAATCCAATATTCACGATTACGTTGTAATTTCTAGTAGTTGGATAGTTGGCGAGGTCGATACCAAAGTTTACGTCCGGACCGGCAACTGCTGGATCGACGCCTGTGTATTTAGTGAGCGTAAATAAATTATTGACCGAAGCCGTTATTTTAGCCCTTTTCAGACCGACTTGTTTAATCATATCGACCGGAAGCGTGTACGAAACCGACAAATTTCTCATTCTTAAATAAGAACCGTCTTCCACGTACCAGGAATTGGATTGTCCGTTGTAACTGTCGCTGTTCGCAAATGAATAAGCAGGACCTGCAGGGTTAACATTATTCGTCGGGGTCCAGTAATTTTTAACGTCGTTGCTGATCGCTCCCGGGAAACCGTTCAATCCAAACCAGAATTTACTGATGTTATAGATCTTATTACCGAGGGAAGTATAAAGGAACGTGCTGATCTCAAAATTTTTGAACTGTACGGACAGGTCCAGACCGCCGGTGAAAGTTGGCACCGGGCTTCCAATATAGCCGCGGTCTTTGTCATCGATCACGCCATCGCCGTTCAAATCCGCAAATTTAAATCTGCCGGGAGCCGCGCCGCTTTGCTTTGGCGAAGCAGTCACATCTGCGGCGTCTTTAAAATAACCAATTTGCGTGTAACCAAAAAAGGATGAAATAGAATTTCCTAATCCGTTTCTGATCAAGCCGGAAATATTTCTGAAAGCCGGACTTGAACCATTACCGCTGGTAATATAGGTCAGACCTGAGGCCAAAGCAGTAATTTCATTATGAAGAATTCCTCCGTTGAAGGTCGCGTTCCATTTTACGTCGTTATTAATTTTTCCGTGGTAGGTCAGGGATAAATCGATTCCCTGGTTCAGCATACTCCCCAAATTTACGTAAGGCGGAGACGCTTGTCCTTCCTGAGCAGGCAACGGAACCTGGAACAATAAATCTGTGGTTTTTTTTCTCCAAAAATCAATTGCAAAATCTACTTTCCCATGCCATAACGATCCGTCCAGACCAATATTGGCGGTGGTACTGGTTTCCCATTTAGCATTCGGGTTGCCGATACGGGTTTTATCAAAACCGGTGATAACGTTTGTTCCTCCATTGATGTTATATGACGTCGAGCCAACCGAACCTCCATATAAACTGTATTGGTTGTTTGGATCCACGTTATTGGAGTTACCCATTGATCCGTAGCCTCCGCGGAGTTTAAGATCGTAAAACACGTCCTGTCCTTTCATAAAATCCTCTCCGGTAATTCGCCATGCCGCCGAAACTGCCGGAAAAACTCCCTGCTGATTATTCACGCCAAAACGGGATGATCCGTCGCGACGAATCAAACCGGTGATATAATACCGGTCGTTATAAGAATAATTAGCTTTAGCAAACTGAGAGAAAAAGGTCACGCCCGAATATAAACTACTGGTATAGAATTTCTGGCTGGTAATATTGTTCAAATTTACATAATCCGGGTTATAAGAAAAAGGATCGGCGCCTGCTCCGAATATATTTTTTCCAAAACCTGTATTTAACGCTTCTATACCAGCTAACAAATCTACCGCGTGCTTATCAATCTTGAATTTGTAATCCGCCTGATTGGTGAACGTCCAACTGGTGTTAGTGCCGCTTCCTTCCTGATAAAAATTTGTTCCCGTTCCTTCGCGATTTTCGTAGGTCGGCGTAGATTGCTGCGTGAAATAATTATTACTGATCGTTCCTCCCAAACTGCTTCTTACAGTCAGATTAGGAATGATATCGTACTCCAAATAAATATTCCCAACTCCAAAACTATTAGTGTTGGTATTATTTTTAGCGCGATCTCTGTTAGCGACCGGGTTAGTAGCATTACTCAAGGTACTTGCGCGGGTTCCGGCCCAGCCGCCGAATTCGTCGCGGATAGGAATGATCGTTGGGATGCGATACGCGGCCAAAATATCATTTTCTTCCTGCGAAGTGCTTAATCCGCCATTTCCACCGGTAAATCCTAAGACTGAAAAATAAGTACCCTGGATGTTCTCGCCAAATCTTAATTTTTTTGTTA
Source organism: Chitinophagales bacterium (assembly GCA_038230555.1). Classification (GTDB taxonomy): domain Bacteria; phylum Bacteroidota; class Bacteroidia; order Chitinophagales; family Saprospiraceae; genus JAAFJT01. The sequence continues at coordinate 415 of JBBRMZ010000267.1, read as the reverse complement.
AGTCAAATTCAGCGTTTGTTCTGAAGTCGTATCGTTTAAAATTATTATTGAGCAAAATACCGTCCTCATTTTGCAGGCCCAAACCAATATAAAAGCGACTATTTTCGCCGCCGCCGGAAAAACCGAGGTTATGCCTTTGTACGGGCGCCGTATGCGTAACAGCTCCAAACCAGTCCGTACCCGTTTTATTGGTTTTTACCACTTGGTAGATCGGCTTTCCGTTGGTGGGGTCGATGTTGTAATTTAACTTTTCAGCAGCCAGATCGACCGTTCCCGTATAACCAGTCTTTCCGCCGACCAATAAATAGTCCGGAATGACCGGCGTATTACCGTCGCCCAAAACTGTTCCTTTTTGAATACCTTTCTGCACGTCGCCGCCGCCGTCGTAAGCGAACGCCTGCCAGTAAGTATTGGC
>JBBRMZ010000266.1:0-5299 GCA_038230555.1 Chitinophagales bacterium | reverse complement strand
TTTCAGGTCGGTCAGCGTCAGATCGTACGCGGCGCTGACCCGGAAATCGCCGAGGTCCATACCGGCGATGATCTGCGCGGCGTCGCCGACACGATAACCGAGGCCGGCGCGCAGGATTTTTTCCTTATCCAGTTTAAAACCTCCAATAGCCTGCACCATCGTTTCCGTAGCGCCCGAAGCGGTTCTGAAAATAATGGCCGGAGTAAACGTCCAATATTTGCTCAGGTCGGATTTCCATTGCGACAGAATCGTGAACCGCGAAGGCAGTTTTGATATGGTCTGGCTTTGCAGATTATAAGCAGGGCTGAGAAAATGTTCCATGGCCCCGCCGATGCTGAATGTATTATATTTATCGATCTGCGCGCGGTAGTCGACGCCAATGTTAAAATCTACATAGGTTTTGTCGTTGGCAACGCTTCCAAGATCCGCGCTGGTCGTCCCTGTCTGGATGCCGTCTCCAAAAATGAGCGCGTTTTTATCTACTTTTCGAGACGCATAGGACGCCTGCGCGCCAAAAGATAAGACCTGCGATCTTTTTTTATCAAGCGCGAAATGGTAGGCGGCGCTCAGGCCGGCCATCAAAGTACTCAAACCTGCCGCGCCCGCCTTGTCCTGGTACAGGTTCAGTCCGACGCCAATCCAGTCGTTTTTACGGAAACCATTGAAAGGCGCGTCGATTGAAATCGCGGGCGTCTGGTAGCCGTTCTTAACCCCGCTGAACCATTGGCCGCGATACAGGAACCCAATCCGGTAGGAACCTTCAAACGCGCCCGTCTGGGCGGCGTTAAACTGCACAGGCAACAAGTCAAATTGGGTAAAATGGACGTCCTGCGCGCGTAAACTTCCTCCGACCGCTAAAATAAGTACGATTATGCGTAAAAGTCTTATCATCATATTCCTAATTTTTCAAGTAAAAGTACAAAACTTTAGATATTCCTTTTTATTAGGACGCAAAATAAGCGCTTATTGTTGCATTAACAAAAAATATATGAGAAAGAAGTCATGGCGAGAAGCGCCCGAACTTAGAAATCTGCATGATTGACTTGTTTATAACTGCTGGTTACATAATGGACGGATACAGAAAGGCGATTAACCGATCACTTATTTTTTACAGAAATGTAATAAATATGGGAGCCTAATGATTTGATACTATTTTTGGATTTAAAGCGAAGTATGACGCCGTTCTCATATTTGCACTCGCTTCGCTTGCGCATGAGCGGGTTCGGAAAACCTGGCCTTGGTTTCCGCTTCGCGGGGCTCAAAACCGTCGACGAGTTTAAGGTATTAGCGCTTTATATAGTTACTTTACTCAATAAGTAATAAGTAATATGGCGCGAACTAAATTTTATAAAATCGCTGCCTCACATTATTGGTCTCAATAACAGTAAATGCGCCTAATAAGATAACGCTTGGGTTGGAAATTAATGATAAAAGCGATTTAGCGGCAAATTCAGGCGTCTGTCCTTTCTCTCTAAAAAATACTACTGAAGGGGTTTTCTCTTTGGCATATTTAAATATCAATTCGCCATAATCGCTATCAAATGTGAGAATAATTAGATTAAAATCTAAAGCGATTTTCATTACTTCTGAATCTTCGATACCGGGGAAATCTTCCTGAATACTTTTAACGGCAAAGCCGTTTTTTCTTAGAAGAATAGCGCTTGGTCTCGGAAAATTTTCGGTTGCTAAAAACATAATCAGGCAGAAAGTGGGAAATAAAGCTCCTGTTGAATACAGGCCCTAAGGTAAGCAAAAACGGCTCTTAGGGATTCAGCGGAAATGGTAGGATAAGATTCGAGCATTTGTTGCTCTGACCAGCCGTTTGAAAACAATTCCAAGATGAGTTCTACGGAAATCCTCGTCCCTTTAACGACGGGCTTGCCCAATAGAACCTGGCTATCTGATACAATAAAGTCTTGCCAAATTATCATCTAACAAACATTTTTATAACGCGCTCGAATTGAGATTTAACATAGAAATAGGTACAAAGATCGTCAAAATATAACAAAGCGCCAAACTTTATTATTGTAAACCACGACGAGCGTTAGCCTAGGCAAACGGTTTCCTCCAAAATTGAATATAGGAAAACACGGTAGGATGGGTAGAAATAGTACTACGAACTGTTTTTAGCAACCTAATCTTTATTTGCCTGTTATAAAAACGTCTTTTTAAACCTGCCGCCAGACGCCGGGCAATTAACGATTAAATAAAACGAACCCTTTTCTTTATCAGTACCCAATAGCGGTATTCAAAAAGTTATACGAAAAACTGCTCATAACTTATCGCTCATTATTACCTATGTCCAATCCATACGCCAACATTTTCAAAATTGCTTTCGCGGACAGCCGCAAACAACGAGGCAGATTATTATTATTCGTTTCCTCCATTATATTAGGGATTGCCGCGCTGGTTTCCATCAATACCTTCAGCGAAAATTTGCAGCGCGATATACAAAGTCAGGCAAAAGAGCTGTTGGGCGCGGATATGCTCGTGGACGCCAATCAGCCGATTCCGGCCCCGATTGTTAGAATGCTTGATTCGATCGGGGGGAACCGGTCGGAGATCGTCAGTTTTATTTCGATGGCTTTTTTCCCGCAAAAACAGGGAACGCGGCTGACGCAGATCAAAGCCGTGCGGGGAAAATACCCGTTTTACGGATCGCTCATTACGAAGCCGACTGGCGCTGCGGCGGGATTACAGGGCGGCAGGCGCGCGCTGGCCGATAAAACGCTCATGCTGCAATTTGGTCTACAGCCCGGCGATTCTGTAAAAATAGGCGATTACGAATACCAGATCACGGGCGAAGTGGACGCCGCGCCGGGTAGAGCGGGTCTGGCGGCGAGCATTGCCCCGGCCATTTATATCCCGCTCGACCAGTTGGATTCCAATTCCCTGCTGCAAAGGGGCAGCCGCATTGATTACCAGTTTTATTTTCAGTTTGACGACCGGAAAAACGTAACCGCGCTGGCCAAATCCATTAAGCCGAGGCTCGACGAGCAAAAAATCAGCGTGGAGACCGTCGAGGACCGCAAGCAAAGCGCGGGCGATAGTTTTAGCAACCTGGCCAATTTTCTGAACCTGGTAGGATTTATCGCTTTATTGCTGGGCTGCATCGGCGTCGCCAGCGCCGTCAATATATACGTAAAAAATAAACTGCCGACCGTGGCCATCCTGCGCACTTTGGGCGCGAGCGGCAGCCAGGCTTTTTATATATTCCTGACGCAAATCTTTGTCATGGCCGCCATCGGCGCCCTGGCGGGAGCGGCGCTGGGAGGGCTGATCCAAAAAATACTGCCTTATATATTGAAAGACTTCTTGCCGCTGGAAAACATCAGCACAGACGTTTCAGCCCGGGCGATGGCAGAGGGGGTAGCCAGCGGGTTGGTTGTTTCGCTGCTGTTCGCGCTCCTGCCGTTGCTGTCCATCCGCAACGCTTCGCCGCTTAGGACCATCCGCGCGGATTTTGAAGAAAAAGAACAAGGCCGCGACTGGCTGCGGATCCTTATTTTTATATTGATCGGCCTGGGAACCTACGGTTTTACCTGGATACAAACCCGGAGCTGGGTAACGGGGCTGGAATTTATAGCGGGCCTCGGCGTTGCCCTGCTGATTTTAGCGGGCGCGGCGCGGCTGCTCATCTTTTTACTTCGACGATTTTTCCCGTCTTCCTGGAGCTATCCCGCGCGGCAGGGGATCGCTAATTTGTTCCGGCCTCACAACCAAACCGTCACGCTCATCGTGGCCATCGGTCTGGGTACGGCGCTAATCTCTATCTTGCTCCTGACCCAGAAATTGCTGCTGGGGCAGGTGTCGTTTGCGGGCAGCGGCGACAAACCCAATATGATCCTTTTTGACATTCAACCTTCGCAAAAAGATTCCATCCACGACCTGATCACCAAAGCGGGCATGCCGACGCTGCAAGAGGTGCCGATCATCACCATCCGACTCGAAGAATTAAACGGCGTTAACCGGAATCAATTCTTAAAAGATACGTTGGGCAAAACGCCCAGATGGATCTACGAGCGCGAGTACCGCGTGACCTACCGCGACACGCTCACCAACAGCGAGAAAATGATCCAGGGAAAACTGCCGCCGCCGCACAGGCTGCCGGACGGCAGCATCGGGATCACTATCTCGGACCGCCTGGCTGAAAGCATGAAGGGGAAAGTTGGGACGAAAATGATCTTCAACGTCCAGGGCGCTTTATATCCCTGCACCGTCACGGGGATCCGGCAGGTGGATTTTAACCGCGTTCAAACAAATTTCCTGGTATTGTTTCCGACGGGCTTTTTGGAGCAGGCGCCGCAATTTTATACCCTGGTCACTAAAACTTCTTCCGAAAAACAATCGGCGGACATGCAGCGGCAGTTGGTCGGCCGTTTTCCCTCGATCTCCATCGTTGATCTGACACAGATCCTGAAAACCCTCGACGAGGTATTGTCCAAAATATCTTTTGCTATCCGGTTCATGGCGCTGTTCAGCATCCTGACGGGCCTGGTTGTTTTGATCAGTTCCATTATTTTGAGCAAGTTCCAGCGGATCCGCGAAAGCGTTTTGCTTAGGTCCCTGGGCGCCAACCGGCGCCAAATCCTGGCTATTAATGCTTACGAGTATTTATTTTTAGGCGCTTTAGCGACGCTGACGGGCGTTTTGACCTCTGTCGGCGCCGTTTGGGCTTTGGCCAGGTATAGCTTCAAAATTCCGTTCCGCGCCGATCTGATTTCGCTGATCCAGATTCCCGTTTTTCTCACGCTCCTCGTTGTGGTCATTGGCTTGCTGAACAGCCGCGAGGTACTGAACCGCTCTCCGCTGGAAGTATTGAGGAGTGAAAATTGAAAATCCCATATCAACGACGTCACTGTTTATGCAGACCGGATAATTTTCTGCATTATTAGTTGCGTATCTTGTCTGTCGTGAAACTTTATACCATTTTAAGGGTATATATTTATGTTAATAACATTTTTATCCCTTTGATTTATGTAATTTGGCACAATATTTGGCTTTAAATAATATAAATTTATAGAAATATAAAGGACGCGGCTACGGCTACTTATAACCATTACACCATCTTTAACTTTTAGAAAAACCCCTTTAAGATCTACCGCTTTGATAGCGGAAACAAGAGTGTTTGTTCATAGTGTTTGTTTTTTGTTTTGTCCCTGTCATGTTTTTGACAGGGTTTTTTGTTTTAGGGATGAGTTATGAGTTATGAGTTATTTTTTTCTTTAAAAGGGCATAGTCATTACGACCGGAAATCCGGGAGCCGGACGTCTTTTAATTTTTGCAAAAAATTAAAAGA
>JBBRMZ010000265.1:0-5336 GCA_038230555.1 Chitinophagales bacterium | reverse complement strand
TTTTGCGGTTAAATGGTTTACCCGGGTTGTTTCCCATTTTTTCCCGGTTATTTGGGGGGGGGTTGGGGGGGGGTTGGGGTTGGGCGCGGAGCGTTGTGTTTACCGCTGTAATGAACAGCACGGAAAGAAGGAGGCTATTTAATTTCATGGTTTTTGATTTTTATCTATTTATTTTCCTTCGAATAAACCATTTCTCCCTCAATCATCGTCATTTCCACATTCATTTCCTGATCTAAGATAACCACGTCTGCGTCTTTTCCAACTTCAAGCGAACCTTTGGTTTTGTCCAGACCTAAGATCCGCGCCGGATTGAGCGACGCCATATTAATCGTCTCCAGCAGCGACGCCGAAGTATATTCCTGGAAAAGTTTGATAGCGCGGTTCATCGTCAGGGCGTTGCCGGCCAGGAGGCCTCCTGCGAGATAGCAGGCATCGCCGATAATTTCCAGTTTCCTGCCCAGAAATTCGATCTCTTTCAGGTCGGTTCCGGCGGGCGCGATGCAGTCGGTGACGAGGATAATTTCTGAAGGTTTTTTAGCGCGGTAGGTTAGTTCTAAAGCGGCGGGCGCGACGTGGACGCCGTCGGGGATGATCATTACACAGGCTCCGTCGGACGTCAGGAAAGCGCCCGGCGCGCCCGGGCTGCGATGCAGGAAAGGGGTCATGGCGTTGAATAAATGGGTGCAAAGACGGACGCCTTGGTCCATCCAGTGTTTGGCGAGTTCGTAGCCGCCTTCCGAATGCGCAAAACTGACTACAATTCCGCGATTTTGCGCGTCGGCGATCAGGGCTTCGGCGCCTTCCAGTTCGGGCGCCATGGAAATCAGGCGGATCATGTCCCGCGACGCAGCGCGGCATCGGTCGAACAGCGCAACGTCCGGTTTTTTCAGGTACTGGATCAGGTGCGCGCCCCGCTTGCCTTCGCTGAGAAACAAACTTTCAAAATGTACGCCCAATATTTTTGAGCCTTGCGCGAGGGTATAACGAGCCGCGACGTCGGCGATGGCGCCTAAAGAACGCAGCAACAGATCGACGCCCACCGTGATCGTGGTCAGCAACATACCGGTCGTCCCGAACCGCGCGTGAGCGCGGATGATGGTTTCCACCGCTTCGGTCGTTCCCTCCACCGCAATGGCCCCGCCGCCGCCGTTGCAATGCAAATCGATGAATCCGGGAGCAACAATCTTTCCGGCGGCATTAATAACCCGCGCTCCGGCAGGAAGGCCGGCAATTGGAGTATCTGAAATCCGGGCGATTTTACCGTCTTCGATAAGCAGACTACCTTTTTCAATAATGTTATCCGGGCAATAAATATTCCCGTTCTCGATAAGGCAAAGTTCAGGCATAAGTTCAATACAGGAATTTGAAATAAACAACCAAAGTAAAAATAAAAATAGCGAATAACAACAGGTAATACACGATTAAGACCGAATACTTCTTTTGCGTCGTACTTTTGTCGCGTTCCATGATATAACCGGCTTTTTTTCTTTGTACGCGTCCGAGCTTTTCTTCCATGATTCGTATGTTTTAATGTGTTCATTTAAAATAAAGCTGGCGTCCATTTTGCTAATTCAAAGGCGTCGTACGTCTGCTTCCGCCTCCGCCTATTAGGATAACGTCGCAGAAGCGGCAGTATTTACCTGTCTCATGAAATTTTTATGCACGCTGATTTTTTTGACGTCCGTTCTGGCGGGTCTCGTCGCGCAGGACTCCGGCGGCGCCCGGTTTGGCTACCCCAATGTTGAAGAACGGCAGATCATCGGCACCCGTTGGAAATACGCCTACACGACCCATCTCGAATCCAACACCACCATCCACCAGGCCGAAAAATCGTATCAATATTTTCTGCACTTTAAATATGATTACAGTTACGAGCAATCTTTGAACGGCGAACTCACGCGAAGTCTTTGGAGCTTAAAAGGAAGCACGCTCAATTACTCGTTCCGGAACATCGACCATTTTGAGATCGCGGAGATCAATAACAAAGTTATGATCCTGGAATTTGTCCAGCCCAACAGCCTGGGAACGTATCAATATCATTTCAACGCCGTCGAAGCTAAAGACGCCCCTTTCGTCCGGCCTCCGGGCGAGCTTCCGGAAGTGGTGATCGAGGCAAAAGCGATTGACAAAAAAAACGCAGAAGGGCGGCGCTTTGGGGGAGGCTCCGGCGCAAGCCAGCAGAAAAAAAACAAAGAACCCGTCCGTATCGCCATCGAACTCGTCGGAGGCGGTTATTACGGCGGGATTGATCCCGTGGTCAAAGATTTCATAGAGATCAAACCGGACGGGCGACTGATCCAGGAATTGCAAACGATCAACCAGCCGTTGCGGGTGATCAAAAAAAATATCCCGCGCGCCGACCTTGAGTTATTTGCCGAATACATTAAAGCCAATCATTTCTTTGAATCGCAGCGGCTGTACGACTGTAACAGCCCCGCCTGCGAAAAGCGCAAAACGCTGAAACCCAGCCCTATTCCGTTGCGCCTGATGGTAGCCTACGGCGATCAAAAAAAAGTGATCACTATCAGCATCTGGGGACAGGACAATTATCACCTGAAATACGTCGATTACCCTCCCGCTTTGGACAAGATCATCGACGCTATTCAAAAACTTGCCCACCGCATTGAGGACGGTTCCGCTTCCGCGCGCGCCAACAACCGGAAGAAACCATAATTGAGTTATGAGTTATGAGGGATGAGTTATGAGGGTTGAAATTCCTATCATTCCATATTAAAAATCTGGATCAACCTAAAAAAGCGTTTGCCGTTATTCAATTCTTTAACGTTTAACCTTTCCGCGAGATTTCCATAGAATTTTCAACAAATGTTTGCCTGTTTCAAAAAAGCCGCGTACATTTGCAACGCTTTTTCTTACTAAAGGACTTTGGTAGAAAAAGAGCGTTTAACTGGCCCGTTCGTCTATCGGTTAGGACGCCAGGTTTTCATCCTGGTAAGAGGGGTTCGACTCCCCTACGGGCTACCAAGCCGCTTTGCATTTGTAAAGCGGCTTTTTTGTTAGGCATTTGAATCCAATAAATCATAACTTGACACAAAACGACTGCCTAATTTGCGAACCCTGAGTAGTAATTATATATGGCTGATCTACGGCTCAAGTACGGCTCAAGTACGGCTCAAGTACGGCTCAAGTACGGCTCAAGTACGGCTCAAGTACGGCTCAAGTACGGCTCAAGTACGGCTCAAGTACGGCTCAAGTACGGCTCAAGTACGGCTCAAGTATTCGGATCATCTTTCTATAACGAACCGTATTTAATGCGGCTAAAATAATACGATGATGAATAAAGTAAATAAATTTTGGGCGGCGCTAGCGCTTGTTGTAATGGTAAGTAATAGTAAAAAAGCCGAGGCAAGCGAGATTGGGCAGACTTCAAATAAACAGTCTTCTGGTTTCAGGGTAGTGGGCTACTTGCGCGATTCTAACGTTGCAGACGGAACCGGGCTGAATATTGATTTTGACAAGATCACTTATCTTAATATCGCATTTATCAATCCAGATGAGTATGGTAATTTTATCACCATGACAGGTTTAAGCGCTGTTATAAATGCTGCGCATTCAAAAAATGTAAAAGTGTTAGCTTCTATCGGGGGCGGTTCAGCGCCGGCCTATTATTCCATGCTTTTATCAGACGTTAACCGCGCAGATTTTATACATAAGATTGTTCGGTTGGCGGAGGATGACGACTTTGACGGCGTAGATGTGGATTTGGAGGGAGATAAGATCGATAAGAATTATGAACCTTTTATTATTGCGCTTTCTGCCGCAATGAAACAGCAACCAAAAGTTCTCACCGCCGCCATTGCGACCGTCTATAAATCGCAGTATACGGATGAAGCATTGGCCAAGTTTGATTTTATCAATATCATGTCTTACGATAAAACCGGGCCCTGGAACCCGGCTAATCCAGGTCAGCATGCACCTTATGACATGGCTGTTAGCGATCTGGATTATTGGACTAATACAAGAGGATTAGCAAAAGAAAAATTAAGCCTGGGTTTACCATTCTACGGTTATGGGTTTGGAACAAACGCGCCAAGTGATATGAGTTATGGCGATATTGTAAGCCAGTATCCGGGTTCTGAAAATATTGATCAGGTTATCTTTAACGGCGGCGGCATCCTGTATTATAACGGTATTCCGACTATAAAAAATAAAATGACGCTGGCTTTGGAAAAATCCGGGGGCGTAATGATATGGCAGTTGCTACTAGACGCTAATGGTCGCAATTCATTATTGGACGTTATACATACCAGTATCAGCGCGGCCAGTAAAAAATGATTGTTTTCGGGCATGAAAAAAAGGCTGCATCATAAATTATGATGCAGCCTCCTTATTTACCGTTTATATTTGATATTACGCGGTTTTCGTAATTGATTAGTTTACTTTTATTTCTTTCCCGCCCTTTTTTTAGCTCTGTAACAGGTATCGGTAACAGCATGCCGATAGGTTTGCCATCGCGGTAAGTTATTACCCTAAGTTCAAAGGCGTCTTTTAGAATCATAAGCTGTGAAGTATATTTAGGGTAATGGTTATCGGGGAAGGAATTGTCCCAAGTGTAATAAACATCAAGCTCGTTAATTTCGGTACCCATATATACCTGCATATTTTCGTCTGCATCCTGGCTTGAGATAACTATTGGATCGTAAATGCTTGGTACATATATATAGAAATATATTGCAATCGCAAAAGAAGGTATCCTTCTATTGGGTATGAAACCCGCATGTTGTGTTTAACCAAAAGAAATGATTACTTTTATTCAATAACTATTCACTTATTTCATCCTGATTTTGTTTGAAGAAAGTGGAGCATCATAGTATAAATCCTTACAGCAAGCCCAGAATTATGCGAAAATACTTGATGATAAAGTAAAGGAGGACATGACCATCTTGAAAGTGAAGCTATAGTATTACTTGATATAGCAATCAAGCATGATCAATAGAAAAATTGTCTAAAAGATGAAAAAATCGTCGCGGCATCAAATGAATTTTATATTACCGTAGGGATAGAAAGTATATTTTATTATTTGATTGCTATTTAGGATCAAAATAAACTTCGTGAAATTATCAATTCTCATTCTTTTTATCGTATTAAGTTGATAAATTTGCATATTAGGCTATACTCATGACTAAAAACGAAATTAATAGAATTCGCGTTGTGCTTGCTGAAAAGGGGTTGACGAATAAATGGCTAGCTGAGAAAATGAAGAAAAACCCCACTACTGTTTCGAGGTGGTGTAATAATGATATGCAGCCGTCATTGGAAACGCTTTTAGGAATAGCAATTGTATTAGATATTGACATAAAAGATCTCTTGTGGCCTTC
>JBBRMZ010000264.1:0-5394 GCA_038230555.1 Chitinophagales bacterium | reverse complement strand
CCTTTCCAACGCCGTTACCGAAGGACTCAATAATTTAATCCGGAGTATCAGAAGAAGCGCTTTTGGTATGCCTAACTTTAAGCATATCCGCCTAAGGGCATTAGCCATATCTTCATAACCATTAAAATTGTCACACAACCATAATAATTTTATCGGCGTTCAAAATCTATTGACTGAAGCAGCCTCCAAAGAAGCGCTAATTACGACAGAAAATCCGTAAAATGGACGTCTTTCAAAATAAAAAAGACGCCCGGAGCGGTTTGCGTCCGGGCGTCATGATAATAAACGTACCTTAAACGAAAGAATTTACTTTTGAACTGTTACCTGTTTCACGACGTCGCGTTTTCCTGCGGCAACAATACGTACAAGATAAGAACCTGCATTCGCATTTTCCAGGTTAACTCTGTACGGCGCCGCGCCGACATTGTTTACCCGGTTTATGCTGCGCTGATAACCTAACTGGTCGTACACGTAAATGGTGACGTCTTTTCCGGCATAATTCGTCAGGTCAATATCCACGTGGTCGTCCGCCGGATTAGGGAAAACGTTCACCCCGTTCAGATTCTTGAAAGTTACTTTCTTTATGTCCGAATATTTAACCGTACCGTCGCGCAAAGTTAATTTCACGCGGTAAAAGTTATCTCCGTCAACCGGAGCGTTGTCATAGGTTTGATAATATTGAACGTCCGGGGTCGAAGCGTAAGCGCTCATAACTTCCAGATCGTCGAAATTACCGGCGTCGGACAACTTTTGCACGGCAAAATAATCATTGTTCTGACCGGAATTATTCGTCCATTCAATATTGGTCCGGCGATAATCGGCAAAAGCGTTCATATTCAGACTGACGGCAGATTGTAAATCATCCCAATGAGAACCGCACGCTCTCTGGTTGCCCAGCCTAAAGTTAAAATCGCCTTGCGTCCCATCGGAAAGCGTGAACCATCCGCTCGCGCCAAACAAGTTTTTATCCTGTAAATCGGCGCCCTGACCAACCTGGAAAGCTGGGCCGCGACGACTGATGGACAGCGTCTTCCAATTGTTGAATTTAATGCTTCCGCTCATTCCGGTATAATACACCCAGCCGTTCGTATTAGTATGGCTGTCGGCGCAAAGTTCTAATTTAGGACTGCCTGAAGGAGGAGTCGTTGTGCCGCCCGTGAAAGTAACATTTACATAAATATAATCCCACCAGGCGCTTCTGATACCGCCTTTTAGCGTAGCCGTTCCGTTGGTCTGTTGTTCAAAAACCAGCGATTCGCAGGTGAAGAAATTGCTGTTACCCCAGCTTTTAGAATTCAGGTACATGGTATAAGAGGAGCCGGTCGAGCTACCGCAATAATCTTTCGTCGAGCTAACGTCGTAATCGTAGCACTGCGGCGGAGTGACTTTGCACTCGTTGGCGTTCACGGTCACGCAATTACTTTCGTTGGAAGCTCCCCACGTAGTACAACCTACCTGGCGGGCGCAACGAACAAAATAAGTAATTTTACTTGGGCTGGATGGGAGCGTATACGTCGGACCGGTAGCGCCTGCAATGGCCTGGCTCATATCCGTCGGACAGCCCCAGGTAGATGATAACCACAGATATTCCCACGGGCCGCTTCCGCCGGTCGGCGTAGGACCGGATAATACCGGAACGCCGTTCGTGCAGGTTTTAGAAATGGTGTTGCCGCCGATGGTAATATCGCATGGATTAGGCCGCGCGCACTCTCCCGGATTAACTTTGATACAGTTGCTTTCGTTGACAGGTCCCCAAGTAGTGCAACCCGTTTGACGCGCGCACCGCACGAAATAAGTTACAACGGTCGGCGTAGACGGAAGCGTGTAGCTCAGACCGGTAGCGCCTGCAATAGCCTGGCTTATTGTTGACGGGCAGCCGGAAGTGGATTTCAACCACATATATTCATACGAACCGTTGCCGCCCGTTGGTGCGGGACCTGAAAGAACGACTGCATAATTGACGCAGGATTTAGAAATGGTATTTCCCGTAATATTCGGGCATGGGTTTGGTTGAGAACATTCACCCGGATTAACGGTAACGCAATTACTTTCGTTGACTGGTCCCCAGGTCGTGCAACCCGTTTGACGCGCGCACCGCACAAAATAAGTTACAACGGTCGGCGTTGACGGAAGCGTATAGCTCGGCCCGGTAGCGCCTGCGATTGCCTGGCTAATATCGGTCGGGCAGCCGGAAGTAGATTTCAACCACATATATTCATACGAACCGTTGCCGCCCGTTGGTGCGGGACCTGAAAGTACGACTGCATAATTGACGCATGATTTAGAAATGGTATTTCCCGTAATATTCGGACATGGGTTTGGTTGTGAACATTCGCCCGGATTAACGGTAACGCAATTACTTTCGTTGACTGGTCCCCAGGTCGTGCAACCCGTTTGACGCGCGCACCGTACAAAATAAGTTACAACGGTAGGCGTGGACGGAAGCGTATAGCTCGGTCCGGTAGCGCCCGGAATGGCTTGGCTTATATCGGTAGGACAACTGGAAGTAGATTTCAACCACATATATTCATACGAGCCATTGCCGCCCGTTGGTGCGGGACCGGAAAGAACGACTGCATAATTGACGCAGGATTTAGAAATGGTATTTCCCGTAATATTCGGGCATGGGTTTGGTTGAGAACATTCGCCCGGGTTAACGGTAACGCAATTACTTTCGTTGACAGGTCCCCAGATCGTGCAACCCGTTTGACGCGCGCACCGTACAAAATAAGTTACAACGGTCGGCGTAGACGGAAGCGTATAGCTCAGCCCGGTAGCGCCCGGAATGGCTTGGCTTATATCGGTCGGACAACCGGAAGTGGATTTCAACCACATATATTCATACAAACCGTTGCCGCCCGTCGGAGCGGGACCTGAAAGTACGACTGCATAATTGACGCAGGATTTGGAAATGGTGTTTCCCGTAATATTCGGGCATGGGTTTGGTTGTGAACATTCGCCCGGATTGACGGTAACGCAATTACTTTCGTTGACAGGTCCCCAGGTTGTGCAACCCGTTTGACGCGCGCACCGTACAAAATAAGTTATAACGGTCGGCGTAGACGGAAGCGTATAGCTCGGTCCGGTAGCGCCCGGAATGGCTTGACTCACATCGGTCGGACAACCGGAAGTGGATTTTAACCACATATATTCATACGAACCGTTGCCGCCAGTCGGAGCGGGACCGGAAAGAACGACAGTATAGTTGACGCAGGATTTAGAAATGGTGTTTCCCGTAATATCCGGGCAAGGGTTAACCGGAACACAAATGGTCGGAGGCCCGCTAAGGATAATAGCGACGTCGCCTACAGAATATCCCGGGTTGTACGGAAGAAACTGCGGGCCGGTAGTTGGCTGCGAGACAATGGTCCATTCGAACCAGCCGCTCGCCCCGTTGGCGGTCATATCGGTCGCTTCAGGAGCTTGGTTGGCCCCAATACCAAGCTGAAATGCTTTTGTATGTTCGGTCAGCGTCAGAACGCCGCCTGCCAAGTCGCCCAAGCCGGTTAGCTTAGCGGTTCCCCAGTGGTAATAATACCAGCCGGTGGTCGGAACCCCTGTTCTGTTTTCAGGGCTGCCGGTAGGGGGCGTGTAGGTCTGGCCGATAAAAGTAATATCGACGGCAAAAGCTTGGTTTGGAGAAGGATACCCAAAAACGTTGAGCGTGCCGGTAAGGCGGGCGGTTCCGTCGGTATTCTCGACAAAAGTAGTTCCGGGAGCGAACAGCCAGGAACTATTGCTGTTGTTGGAAAACAGTCCGGATAAGGCCACGCCAACATCGTCCCACTGGTTGGAATTCAACGATTTTGAGTTGGTCACGTTCCTTGTGGCGCCGGGACAAAGAATGTGGTTAACGGGCGCGCCGGAAATGGAGGCGGAAAAGGCAGGACTGAGGAACGACCAACATAACAAGGTCGCTACACTCAGCAGCCGAAGCGTGCGAGTAAACTGTCTGCTCATAATTGCTTGTAAGTTTAACGGTTAAAAAATTGTAAGATTCGAAATTTTAAATTATGCGGTTTTTTGAACAAAGCCGGCCCATTGCCTGCTGTATTGTATAAGTATTTATTTTATTTTTATAAACAAAATAAAAAACGGTTCGCAAAATATAAGGGGGTAATAACATGTAAAACCAGGTAAAATCCTTGTTTACAATCGTCTTAAATTAGTTTTGTTTGTTACCCAGTTTATGTTAGAATAGCTAGGTTAATGATTTCAAAGGGCAAATTAAGGGATTTTCGGCATATTGCAAGTCACAAAAACTTTATTTTACGACTATAACATAAAAATTTTTTTGTCTGATATAATGTTATAGCAATATATAGTCTCTACTTTTTATTCCGGGGATGGAATAAAAGGACGGTTTCTTTGAGGTATTCTTTGTCCAGGTGGGTATAAATTTCGGTCGTAGTGATGGATTCGTGCCCTAAAAGATCTTGTATGGCTTTCAGATCGGCGCCGCCTTCCAACAGGTGAGTGGCAAAGGAATGACGAAAAGTATGCGGGCTGACTTCTTTGGTTATATTCGCTTTGCCGGCTAACTCTTTAATGATGTAAAAGATCATGACGCGGCTTAAAGCTCCGCCCCGGTTGTTAAGAAAAATAATGTTTTCCGCCTGCTTAACCGGGCTCAAATGATTTCTTACCTGCTCGATATACAATTGGATATATTTCACCGCGTCTTCGCCGATCGGAACGATCCTTTCTTTATTGCCTTTTCCGATCACTTTAATAAAACCAATTTCAGGGAATAAATTTCCTAATTTCAACTGGGTCAATTCGCTGACCCTTAAACCGCAGGCATATAAAGTTTCGATGATCGCGCGGTTGCGCATTCCCTGCGGAGCGCTATGGTCGATGGTCCGGATCATGGCCTCAATCTCTTCATACGTCAGAACAAGCGGTATTTTTCTATGAACGGACGGCGTCCCGATCAGTTCCGAAGGGTCTTTATCGATCAGATCCTCAACCATCAGGAATTTAAAAAACGCTTTAACGCCCGAGATCATTCTCGCTTGGGAACTCGCTTCCAGGCCTAACTCGTGCAGGTAATGAATAAATTCGGTGAGCAGTTGGGAAGAAACGGCGAGGGGACCGACGGCGTAATTTTTTAATTCAATGTATTCTTTTAGTTTGGAGACGTCGCGAAGGTAAGCCTCAACCGAGTTTCCCGAAAAAGAACGCTCTAAAACAATATAAGATTTAAAAGCTTTGAGCGATTCGCTCCACTGTTTATCAATTAAAATCGATTCCATTATTTCGCTTGAGCCGCGCAAAATTTCCAATAAGCAAATTCCAAACAATACCTCATAACTTATTCTCCTCCTCCATCAATCGCGGCTATTTAGAAAAAAATATTTCATATTTCATATTTCATATTTCATATTTCATATT
>JBBRMZ010000263.1:0-5419 GCA_038230555.1 Chitinophagales bacterium | reverse complement strand
AAATCATAGCCTGCGCCATGAATGGACGATTATAGCGCTGAAAATTTCTTGGAACCGTAGACAGATTTTGCCCTAAACGGTCAAATTGAAGGGATTTAGCGACCGGATGATTGAAGAAATTAAAGTTTTTTCTCCGATGAGCGAATATTTCTTCGCGCGCCGGACTGATTAGCATCAGGAGGTGTTCGTCTTTGCTGACCTGTAATAAGCCAAATCCGTTCAAAACGCATTGGTTTTTTAATTCCGTCAGATAAGGGTCGTCCGGCACAGGAAAAACGTCTCCGCCAAAAGCAATCCATTGTTCGTCGGCATGATATTGTTTAAATTGCTCTATCGCATAAATATAGCGGTAGCGCGAAGATGTTTTAAAAATTTGTTGAAAAGCAAAAACAGCAATCGAAAGTACGCTAAAAACTAGGAATACGCTGAGCGCCCAACCTATATTAAATAGATCCCATATTCTATACGCCCATAAAAAAGCCAGCAGAAAAGCGGTAACAACGGCGCCGACCGCAAAAGAATCCCATAATAACTGACGACGCTGAAGCGAATATTTTATTTCATCCGCCACGTCGATGGAAGTGGATTCCAAAGTAGCCGTAAACTGTGAACCGTCTTCTTTAGGGAAAGAAAAATAAGCGTCCGCAATTACTCCGGATTGGGTTTCCATGTCGGTACTGACAATAGTTTCACCCAAACCCCTCGGACGGAACTTGTAATAGGTCTTCAAAAACTGAAGCGCGGCTCGTTTTATCGTATCTTCGCTCAGATAGCTCAAGGCGTTTTGGTTAACCTTCAGAACCTGCGCCGGTTCTGAAAGAACTCCAAAATTATATAGTTTTATAGAGAATAAAAATTATTTAAACTAAATTTAGCATAAAATATACATTATTTATTATAGAATATATATTGACTAAATAGTTTAACTGTCTCGACGGCTTCCTTGACGTCGTGAACCCGGAGGATTTTTGCTCCGTTCTGCAATGCTAACATATTAAGCGCTGTGGTTCCGTTCAGCGCTTTTGAAGGAGAAATATGCAGGGTCTGGCAAATCATGGACTTACGGGAGAGACCCGCCAAAACAGGCACGTCCAATATCTGGAACACAGATAATTTGCTTAATAATTCAAAGTTATGCGCAAGGTTTTTACCAAAACCAAAGCCCGGATCAATGATGACGTCTTTAACGCCCAGCCCGCGAAGCGCGCCTGTTCTTTTAATTAAATAATCCAACACTTCCAAAGTTGCATTTTCATAATGCGGTTCTTTTTGCATGGTCGCAGGCGTTCCCTGTATATGCATCAAAATATAAGGCGTTTTTAGCGCCGCTACAGTCTTAAACATAACATCGTCGACGCCGCCGCCAGATATATCATTGACAATTGAAGCGCCTTCTCCGACCGCCGCTCTGACCGCCTCGGGCGAAGCGCTGTCAATGGAAAAAATAGTTTCCGGAAAATGATTAACCAGGGATTTTAAGGCCGGTTTTATCCGTTGGATTTCTTCTTCTACAGATACAAAAGAAGCGCCGGGCCTGCTGGAAGCCGCTCCAACGTCGATGATTGCGGCGCCCTCGTCGATCATTTTTCCGGCCTGTTGTAAAATGGATATGTGCGTCGTATAACGACCGCCGTCGAAAAAGGAGTCCGGGGTAATATTAAGAATACCCATGACAACCGGACTGGAAAGATCAAGTAGTTTTCCCGCGCAATTAATAACCGTCATTGTATAATCTTAGCGGACGGGTTCACAAGGAATAAAGCTTTTATTTTATGCGTACTTCAAAAGTTATTTTTTGAGCGGGCTTGTCGGTATCATACACTTTGGAAGCCGCTATCTTTTCTACCGCATCAATTCCTTTGGTAACCTCTCCAAAAACTGTATATTTATTGTCGAGCGTATAATTTCCGCCCACAGACGTCATAACGGCAATTTGGTGAGAGGATAGTAAAGTTCCATTTTCTTTTAATTCGTCGACGGCAAGCTGCGTCATTTTGGTTCCGGTAACGATATAGAATTCAGTCGCCGAAGAGAATTCGCCGGGCTGATCGCTTGCCATGGCTAAGGCGCCTCTTTTATGGATTAGTTGAGGGTTCAACTCCATCGGAATTTTATAATCCGGCTTGGGCGCGTTGGGCGGGTTGCCTCCCTGGATACAAAAACCTTCTAATATCCGGTAAAAGAGGCCCTGATTATAATATTTGTTTTTGATAAGACGGATAAAATTAGCGCGATGAAGCGGCGTTTCGGGATAAAGCCTCGCTTCAATATCGCCTTCGCTGGTATGAAAAAATATATTTGTTTCCGGATTGGCTTTTCCGAATTCCTCTAGCGTAGTCTTTACTTTATTTTTATCTATAGAAACGTCTGAAGCGCATGAATTTAAAAACAAAATAATCATAAACGCCGAAATATAACGCGTCATTTGGGCAGGGTTGAATGATTGGAATTTAAGAAATTATGCAAATAAAAACTAATTTATAATAGTACACAATCATTTGACTATCAATATTTTGTATAACTCGTCATTCATCATTATAAACTTACCAGTCTCCGCTGGCGCCGCCGCCGCCAAAGTCGCCGCCGCCAAATCCTCCAAAACCGCCTCCTCCGCCTCCGCTATCATGTCCGCCTCCCCAGCCTCCGCCGCCGCCGCCGGTTGGAAAAATCCAGGGACCGCCGAACATGCCGCCGCGCGAGGAATAAGAGCCTCCGCGCCGGTTGCTAAAAATAGTGATAAGAATAAAAATGACGACTAAAATAATAACAAAGGTCCAGAATCCGCCATCCCCGCTGCCGGAATCGTTCCGGGGGTTCTCGTTTACGTATTCCCCTTTGGCGCGTTGCGCAATTTCCTGCGCGGTTGCGTGGAGCCCCGCATAATATTGACCCTGCCGGAAAGCCGGACCGATCTTTTCGACGATCATACGCTTCACCACGGCGTCGGGCAAAACGCCTTCCATGCCGTAACCGGTGGAAATATTTACTTTATGAGGCTGCGCGGAAACGACTATAACGACGCCGTTATTTTTCCCTTTCCGACCAACGCCCCATTTTCTTCCGATTTCGAGCGCATAATCTTCAATTGGCATGTCGCCGATGGTGGGAACGGTAACGACGGTTATTTGCGTAGAAGTGGAATCATCGTAAGAAACCAGCTCGCTTTCTAATCGCTGTACTTCTTCCGGGGTCATCAAACCGGCTAGGTCGTTGACCAGGCGCGGCGGATTAGGACGTTCCGGGATATTTTGCGCCAGGGCGCTATTAGTACAGAGAAGGGTTAAGAGAAAAAATAAATGAAATAATAAATTCTTCAATTTTTTAAGCTTTGTAACCGGAGCTTATTTACCGTAAACGGGCGCGTCCGGCAATTCATTTTTTTTAACGGTAGTTTCCGTACGGGGGAAAAATTCTTTTAGCTTTTCTCCGACAATCTTAATCGTATGACTTACGCCTTCGGCAAAACGCCCGCGTTCAAACTCGGTTCGCAAATGCGAGGCCTGATGGCTCCAAAAGTGATTACCTACTTTTTCATGAATGCCCTGATCCCCGATAACGGCAAACCGGCGGTCTTCTTTCGCAATATAAATAAGGACGCCGTTCCGAAATTCTGTCTGGTCGATTTTAAGGAATTTAAATATTTCCAACGCGCGGGCGTAAACGTTTTCTTTCCCAACCGCGCTTTCCACATAGACGCGGACCTCGCCGAAGCAATCCCGCTCGGCTTCCTGAATGGCCGCCACAATTTTATCCTCTTCCGGCTGCGAGAAATGCGATTTTTTAAAGAACATCGATCATGTAATTAAAATAACCTAAAATTTAACGCCCCGTCAAAATTTCACTTCCGGAACCTTATCGGAGCCTGCGGCGGCTTTAAAATATCCTTTTTCGTGAAATCCAAATAAACCTGCAAATAAACTGCCGGGAAAATATTTTGTCTGCGTATCATACGTCTGTACGGAATCATTAAAATCTTTCCGGGCAACGGCGATCCTGTTTTCCGTACCGGCGAGCTCTGCCGCAAGGTCTTTATATTGAGCCGTAGCCTGCAAAGTTGGGTACTGTTCGTTAACTACCAATAATCTGCCTAAAGCGGAACCGAGCGCGTCCTGGTTTGCTTGGTATTTTTCTAATACTTCCGGAGTCAGTTTGCTTGGATCTACTTTCATTTGAGTAGCGGAAGCGCGCGCCTGGATGACTTTCTCCAAAGTTTCGGATTCAAATTTACCCGCGCCTTTGACGGTATTCACTAAATTGCCGATCAGGTCGTTTCTGCGCTGGTACTGATTTTCCACCTGGCTCCATTTTGATTGTACGGTCTGATCCAATGTGACGAAACCATTGTATTTGCTGCAACCAAATAAACAAAATCCGACTAAAAGTACTAAAAGAATAATAGAAGAGCTTTTCATAATAAGTTTTGCTTTTTTAGTTTTATTTTAAAATTATAAAACACAAAACTAAACATTTTTGTAGAATAAAATTATTTTCGTTTATAAATGTTATAAACGGCGTCTAAGGAAATTCTGGAAAGCTGGTTATGGATAATTCTGAAAATCACTAAGCATACGTTTACCGTATATCTTTAAACAACGAGCGTCAAAATTTTTTATTAATATTAAATTAGCAAGATGAAGAATAAATTGATTTTATGGAGTTTTCTGTTGGCTGCAACCGTGGGCGGGTTCGCTTTTATTAAAAATAGCCGCAGCAAGCAGCCTGTAAGGGCTTATAAACCGTTTGTCGTACTGGAACTTTTTACTTCTGAAGGCTGCTCTTCCTGCCCGCCCGCCGACGCGGCTTTAAAATCCGTTGCAAATGAGGAGAACGTGTATGCGCTGGGATTTCATGTTACTTACTGGAACCGGTTGGGATGGAAAGATCAGTTTAGCGCCGGCGTCAACGACGAGCGGCAATATCAGTACGCGGAGAAATTTAAACAAAGCGGCGTATATACGCCTCAAATGGTGATAAATGGGCAGGAAGAATTTGTCGGCTCTAAGAAAAATCAAATTGACGCTTCTATTCGCAAGTATCTCGCGGAGACGCCAACGGCAGACGTTCAGTTGACTTGCACGGTAGACGCCGATAAAATATATGTAGCTTATCATCTCCAGGGCGACTTCAAAAATAAAGCCCTTCATTTAGCCCTCGTCGAACGGAACATTACCTCTAAAATCTTACGGGGAGAAAACGAAGGAAAAACGCTTCAACACGACAATATTGTTCGCGATTTTGAAACCGTAAATATCGCCTCGGATGCTGCGGGCGCATTCCAGTTTACAAAAAACGCTTCCTTAAATCCCAATAATTTGATGGCGATCGCCTATTTGCAGGATCCGGGGAATATGAAGATCATTGGCGGGTCAAAAGTTTCAATCAAATAATGAGGGGCATTTATTTGTAAGTCCTTAGCTTT
>JBBRMZ010000262.1:0-5426 GCA_038230555.1 Chitinophagales bacterium | reverse complement strand
GGGGAATGGTTAAGCCTGTTTTTACATCGTTTAAAATGATAGCGGTCTGCGTTTTTTTTATTCCTTCTTCTTTTCCAACTTCATATCCAATATACTTGCTTTTAATTTTTCAGAACCTTCTTTGCGGCTATCTGCCCATTCTGCGTCAATTTCAGTATATATATCCCAACGGGCAAACCGGACATATTTATTTCCAATGGCGAGGCCCTATATGTTTCCTTTTGATTATACACCGCCTGCCCCGTTATATTAAATAATTGCAATAAAACTGGAACGGACTTCAAGGATTGATCCAACTCTATTTCCAGTCGGTCGCTTACCGGGTTTGGAAATATTCTGGAAATTAGTCCGGCAGCTATCTCTTCGGTAGGTACCAGGCTACAGGCGGAATAAAAGACGCCCGCGACGGCTGGAGCGGTCCCCTTATCCAAATAAATATTATATTTCGCAGCCAAATGAAGATCGGGATCAATGGCAAAACTGTCCGGTTTAAAACTAAGGGCTATCTCATTATTTTGAAATGAAGTAGAAGAAGAATAGTTAAGCACTATGGTTGTATCTTTCCCTGCTTTATTTTTCAGACGTAGGGGTACAGGCAGATTAAATAGCGGAACAGAAGAATCGGAAGTAGTCTGGCCCATATTTATCTGGTAGCGATTAGCGCTGCCCGCAGTACAGACGCCAAGCGTAAAGGTTGGATATCCTTGCCCGTAAAACCATTGATTGAAAAAATACGTCAGGTCTTTGCCGCTTGCCTGTTCGAGGTTCCTTTTGAGATCAGCCGTATGCGCATAGCTGTAAGCCAGTTTCGGGTCGCGCAGGTAGCTGCGTAAACCTGCAAAAAAAGCGCTATCGCCGACCACCCAGCGGAGCATGTGCAATACGTAAGCGCCCTTGCTATAACTCAGGCGGTTGCTGAAGATCCGGTTAACGGATGTGGTATCGTCCACTAAAACGGAACCGTTGGGCGCGGAAACGACAGTGGCGATGGTTTGCGATTTCCAAGTTTTCCAGTAAACGCCATTGTATAAACGCTCGTAGGTCAGGCCGGTCAGGTAAGTGGCAAAACCTTCATTGAGCCAGATATCCTGCCAGGAACCGCAGGTGACAAGGTCGCCGAACCATTGGTGCGCGAGTTCGTGGTTAATCAGACCGGCTTCGAGATTATTGACGAAAGACATGGTCTGATGTTCCATTCCGCCGCCCCAATTCCATTGCGCGTGGCCGTATTTTTCTTTTTTGAAAGGATAGGGGATAAAGAGCGAATCATATAACTGCATGACCTGTACAAAATCATGCGACCGGGGGATGGCGTCGGCCAGATATTCCGGGTAAACATAGTTCAGACAATTCAGCGTATCGTGTCCGCCGCCTCCATATAGCGGAATTCGTTCGGTAAATTGAACATAGTTGGTCACGGAGACGCCGATCAGGTAGGCGGCAATGGGATAACGGTGTTTCCAATGGTAGATTTTAGACGTCGTATCCGGAGCGGTTTCTTCCACTAACAGGCCGTTCGATCCGGCCCGATAGACTTTGGGGGTTTTAACAAAAATATCGACCGAGTCGATCTTATCATTCAGGTCCATTTTAGAAGGCCACCAGTCGCGCGAGCCGTACGGTTCCGAGAGCGTCCAGAGAATAGGGTCCTTAGCGGCGCCGTGGGTTGTGACGGAGAAAGAGCCAAAGCCGGAGCCGGAGGGCGCACCCTGATAATAGACTATAATGGAATCCGTCGCCTGGGCCGTAACGGGCGTCGAGAGGGAAATTTGTAAAACTTTATCGACGGTATGAGTGAAGGTTTGTTTTTGACGATGAAAAACGACGCTATCGACGCGCATTGCGGTATCCAGATCAAAACTCATAGACGCCATCTGGGCGGTCGCTTTGAAATAGGAGGTTACCGATCCTTTAATATAGTTTTTAGTCGGATCCAGTTCCCAATATAAGCGATGATAATTGAGATCGTAGTTGGACCCAATTAAGCTGCGCGGCGTCAGTTGATTAGCATGAACGTACCTGTCCTGTTCCATACGGGCAATTTTCTCCACATCGTCGTGGAAAGGCTGTTGGGCATGAATAGAAAAAGCGGTCGAAAAGAGGCAAAAGAAGAGCGGGATAAATATTTGTTTATACATAGCGGCATGTTTATTTTAATAAAAACGAAGGCGCTTTTAATTTATTTTAACGGTTGAGGTTCTCTTTTAACCTTACTTTAATAGTGTTAGCCGTCGATATGTTTAAACTGTTGGCGCTTTACATTGTCTATTAAAGCGTAAGTTTGTATGGTACTCAATTTCAATATTTTCACGCCGGTCATCCGGTCAATAAAACAAGATTGCAACTATGAAAATGATTAAAAAAGCCGGCTTCTTCGCCGCATTCATGATGGTATTTTCTACCCTGACGGGTTTTGGAATTTCGTCTGCTACGTCCCAAGATCTTTATCCTAACCCGAATTGGGCGCCGCCTTATTCGCCAGGCGTCAGGTATTATTATTTGCCCGATATTGAAACGTATTACGATCTGCAAAATCACGATTTTGCTTACTTAGACAACGGACAATGGCTGTTTTCCAACACTTTGCCGCCACAGTATGGCAGTTATGATTTATATAACGGTTTTGCAGTAGCGCTGGACGTCAATGTATATCAACCGTGGATGCACCACCATTTTTATGTGGCTAATTATCCAAGATATTATTACCGGAATGTTTATCGCGAGCAGGAGCTGGTCAATATCCGAGGCTTCAATGAGAACCAGCGCGCCGCATTTTACTGGAATCAGGAAGACAGAAGACGCACGGAGGATTTTCGTAGGAACGCCAGAGTGGACGAGCGCCGCGAGAATTCAAGGCCTCCGCAGAGAACGAACTATTATGGTAAAAATATAGGCGCGCCTGTTAAAGTCAGAACGGAAATGCGTGATAACCGCGATAATAGGAATAGCCGCGATAACAGGGCCAACCGGGATAATCGCGATAACCGGGGACAAAAAGACCATCATTAATGGTTCGCTAAGTAACCGTTATTTGATAGCTACTTTTAAGGATTCTATCTTTGCAAAACGCTGTATTCGGTTAAATTATAGTTTTCGATTTATATTTCAAGCCGGCCTGTTTACGGGCCGGCTTTTTTTGTTTATACTTACCGGTCAGCGGATTCATTCAGCCAGTTTTAACATTTTAATGGCGTTTTTCTTTAGAATCGGCGGCTTCACTTCTTTTTTAAACTGGGTCGATTTGAAATATCTAGCAAACACTTCGTCCAATTCCGGGCGGCAATCGTCGCGCGGTTGCCGGCAGGAAACTTGGGCGTGCTTACGTCAATAGCGACTATATTAGCAAGTTCTAACCCCATGCTTATATTCTAATTTGATTCGATAGGCATAGAAGACATCAAAATACAGTTAACTGTAGAGGCTTCTCAACAACGCCGTGATTGTGCTGATCGAAAGCGTCAACGTCAAAATTGCAAACCAAAGCTTCTACGACCGACTGTCGATTTTCAACTTTTGCTCCGGAATGGTAAAAATGATCCTGGGTAACGATATTGAATTTGTTCCAAAATTTTCCAATCATTTCATTCTCTCGCCAGTTATTATGATGCCAGGTTGAAAGAATAAATTTCGCTTTCGTCTGACTTAACAGCGTAAATAATAACGCTTCGTCATCTTCCGTCCATCCATTGAAATAATCTACATATCGGCCATAGTAAGGAGGATCGCAATATATAATATCCTGTTCTGTGGCAAGCGGAATAATATCTGCAAAAGAAGTATTGTAAAACTTCCAGTCTGGTTCTGGTCGTATAATTTTTCCTATATTAGCTACCTGATTTATTATTTTTGTTATATATGACTGCGCAAATCGGTCTGGTTTCTTACAAAATGGTATATTCCAATGACCTTTCCTGTTAAATCGCATCATACCGTTAAAGCCTGCCCTTGATAGAAAAATAAAATCATACGGTGAGAATTCGGTGTTAAACCTGCTCCTCACTAATTTATAATGCTCATACCCATTATTTCCTGCTGCGCTAAGCAAAGCGCCTTCGGTTTCTAAATACCTTTTCATCAGCGGAGCATTGATTTCGCCGCTTTGAATCTTTTTATAAAAGTTGATAATATGCGGGTTGGAATCGTTTAATAGCGCTTTTTTATATCTTGCGTTAAAAGCTACCACACCTGTCCCGAGGAAAGGTTCGATCCATCTGCCTTGTATTTTTGGAGCTATATCAAATATCCAGGGAACCAGTTTTGTCTTAATTCCCTGACTCTTAATAGGCGGCACAATAATCTTTTTAATCTTCTGTTGCATTTGTCTCTAATTTGTACTCAGTGGTATTTTCATTATCGTCTTCTGCGCTTAGTATTTCAATTTCCCCCCGGCGATTTTTAAGAACCTCCAGGTTCTTTTCTTTATATTCTAAATAAGTTTTAAGATTGGTATAGGGCCTTTTAATTTCTAAAGCCTTAGCCATGTCGTTAGTCAGATAATACATCCAGTAATCGTCGTAAAATTCTTCACCCAAAGTAGAAAATACACCTTCGCCATTAATAAGTTTTGAAAGATTATTAGTAGAACCGATATTTTTTGTATTGCCGCTCCCTGGATTGGCGGATGCAATCTTATATTTTGGTTGTACAAAAAATTGAAAGTCTCGAATGACAGATTCAATATTTTCTAATTCCTCTAACTTAAAAAGCGCTCTTTCATCAGGATTTTTCTCAATCTGCGAATAAATAACGCCTAAAACAAAATGGCCATCATAGGAACCGTATGGATATAACGTATTTTTTGTACTTTCTCTGTTTCTAAAATAGCCGGTAAACGCCCCTAAAGTAAGGCTTTTAATTTTATTCTCGCTATCTTTAAAGGTGCTTTTTATGTCAACCGCATATCGCAAACCTGTTTTTTTGGATGTGAAACTTAAATCCGGATAAAAATTTTGTTGAGGAGGCAGTTCAAGGGTCAGGTCATTCTTTTCCGCAAAAGCTTGAAATGCGGGAATTAATAATATTTCTAATACTTTAGACACTACCTTAGTATCAATGGTGATCGTATAGATATTTTTGTAAACGTCTATAAATCCCTTGACAATCCAATCTCCTTTTTCGGTTGCTATAATTTTATTATATCCCAGTACTTCCGTTTGTAAGGCGCTTAATAATTCATCTTTTGTCATGTTTCTGAAACTTGATTTTACGCAATTGAATATTACTTAGCCGCCATCCGGATCGCCCCATCCAAACGAATTACTTCGCCGTTGAGCATTTGGTTTTCAATGATGTGTTTCGTTAAAGCGGCGTATTCGTCGGGTCTGCCCAGGCGGGAAGGGAAGGGCGCCTGTTTTCCCAGCGACGCTTTGACTTCCTCGCTCATATTCATCAGCATCGGCGTTTCAAAAATGCCGGGCGCGATGGTC
>JBBRMZ010000261.1:0-5429 GCA_038230555.1 Chitinophagales bacterium | reverse complement strand
TGAGTTTACCGTACCGCTGAACGGTAACGCCGGCCAGGACGTCGTGGCGCCTATAGGCTATGTTTTTGACGCCGGTTTCCGGTTAATCAACAACAAAGACGCTCAGGCTGACGCATTATACATGGCCGATGGCGCCTGGGGAACGGATTATGACAAGTTAAAAGCTCAGGTAAGTAAATTTGACGTTTTGGAAAGTCAGGGAACGTCGTCTTCCGATGTATTATCCGTCAACCGGAATGTCGCGCTAAAAGGAACCATCAACAGCGGCGGCTATGTTTCGTTGTTCCGCAGTTTACGCCCGTCGTCTTTAAAAGAAGACGTCTCTGCGTATAACAACTTATATTTTGAAGCAAGCGGGAACGGAATTGTAGAAATCACCTTGGTAAAATCTTCTATCTCCGCCTGGGCGGATCAATACCGCGCGGAAGTTACGCTGAGCGACGCCCAGCATCCTTATAACCTGCCGCTTAGCGCTTTCACCAACGCTGGCGGAAAACCATTTACCGGCGAGGATCTAACGACCATTGTTTTCACGCAGAACAATAGCGCTTCGACCTCTCAGGCCTATGGATTGAATATGGAAAATGTTCATTTTGATAAACTGGCCGTTTCCAACCGCGTACAAACTGCGGCTGTTTATGCCGCGCCTTCTTTGACCGCAGGCTTGACTACTTTAAATTTCAGCTTGGTTGAACGGGGCGACATTCAGATTGAAATTTTTGCAGTTGCTACCGGTCAAAGAGTATTTGGACAGAGCCAGGCATTTGCAAAAGGACAAAATCAAATAGCGCTTGATATGACGTCTTTCACAAGCGGGGTTTACGTTGCCCAGGTTACGCAGGCAACAGGCCGGGCTTCTACAAAAATTATTAAACAGTAGAAAAAGTAAAGAATGGCGAAGAACCATAGCGCGGAAAGTTCCAGTCAATGACTTTAACGGATCGCCTTTTACGGTTTCCCGCCAATTTATATGCGTTTAATTTAACTTATAAGGGTTTTTAAGGCGTTCCGGTTTCGGAACGCCTTTTTTATGATCTTAAAAGCGAATCAGGGTTGTTGATAACGAAAATCTATCGGAATTCCGCCCGCTTTTAAGACGCCCTTTTCAACCGTTGTTTTCTTTCCTGCCGGCACAAATATCAACAAGCGCGCGGCGTCCGCAGGAATATAAACTTGGACGCGACCGCTTACATTTCTATGTATAAAAGTGCGCCCGACGGCGTCGTAGATGTCTACCTTGGACGGCCCTACATTGGTTTCCACCATTTTAATTTCCGAGTATGGATTAAAAAATAAATAAGTAGGAAAGGCTTCTTGTTTTCTGTAAAGGTCGGTCGCGCGGCAATCAATTTGCAGGATTTCAGGCACGTTGGTTTTTTGAATCGTCCCGCCGAAAAAGCCGACATGGCTGCTGCCATATACGGAAAACATGGTGGATTGCGGCATGCCCGGCGCCCAAAGCGGGCCGTCGCCCTGCGCTAAAGGAGTTCTACCCTCAAAACCTGCATAGGTTGGGTTTTTGGTAATTCCTTCATAGGCAATTACTCCGCCGGTGGCAGTTTTGTCGTTTGGGAGCGCTTGGAGCGAGTCCGGCATTTCGGAAGGGTAACAAAAACGCGCCGCGTTGGAAGCGTTAAGCGCCCACTTCCCTACCGCGCGCGCATACCGGGGATCATAGCGAACCATCGCCGATAACGGCGCGATCAGGTCAAAGGTATTCATTAAAAACCCATAGCCGCCTTTATCGACCGTGCTGCCCAATAAACCGCTAACGTCGTAGCCGCCCCATCGACCGACAATGACGCCCCAACCTTCGCGACCAACGGCGTCGCCGTTGAAAGTCCAGTCAAGGAAACGCTGAATATCATAATTAGCGCCTGTTTCTACATTCATCCGCGCGCCGATATAGGCCGCAAAAGGCATCATTTCTTCGTAAAAACGGTTCTCTTTTTGATTATACAAGACGTCCATCGCGTTTTTAGCGGCGCGCAAATATTTTTCGTCGCCAAACTTTACCCAGGCCGAGTATAAAATAAACGCATATCCCGCCGCCACGTCTTCCTGCGTCGGGATCTGGTTTTTCATGGGCTTCATATTCTTAAAATCAAAATAAGAATAGCTGTAGCTTTTACCCATGACGGAATCGGAGCGGTAAAATTGATCGGCAATACCCCTTAAAATCCGGTCGAACTCCGGCTCTTTGGGGTAAAAGTTAGCGACGCTGTAAAACAGCAAATTGTTATGTACTTCATACCAAAAATCGTTGCCGTATCCGCCACCAATATGAGCTCCTTCATTGGTGAAGTTTTGAATGACGTTCCATCCGTTTTCCGTGTTGTAATAGTTTCGGAGCATACCGACAAAATCCCTGCCGTTCTGTTTGCTCTTGTCGATACCGACCAGGGTGGCTCCCAGGATAGCGCCGGAAGCGCCCAGCGCTTCGTGGTTCTCGCCATTATTGACATTCGGCCCTTCGCGTATATCGCCGAGCGCCGTATAGAAGCCAAAAGTCGTATCCGGGTAGTTCCTTTTAGCGCCGTCGAGCCAGATAAAAGGCCTGTAAGCGCCTTTTTGATTAAAGTCAAAAACAATGCGGTCAAATTCAAGCGCGGCCTGCTTCCAGTCTTTGTAAGCGTAAGGCTGCGGATGGTTCGGCATTTTATCCACGCGCGCAATGGCGCGCTGTTCGACGGGGGTAATAGTCGTTAAAACCGGATGGCTCCCGCTGCATCCGGCGAGCGTTATTAAAACCGAATAGAAAATTAGTTTTTTCATAGAATTTATTTTGATAAAGCGGTCTCCGCGCCGACTGCCATCTGCGTGCCGACGTTTTCTAAATCGTGAACAATATTTTTTGCCATGAAATAACCCATGAAATGAACGACGGCAATGACCAGCAACGCATAGCGCAAAGCGCCATATTCGCTCACATATCGGGCTAGGGCAATGAATAATCCACATCCAAATAAACGCCCGACATATAAGCCCAACTCGTGGTTAAAAATATAGGTAAACTGGTTGCGGTTTTCCTTGGCTGCCACCACGTCGATGACGTTCAACTGAATGGGGAAATAAGCAATATCCAGCAGCGGGCGCGCAAACAGCAGGCATAATACGAACAAAATAACGCCCAAAGCAGAATATAAACCGGCATTGAATAAAGCGCCCAAGACAAAAAGTGAACAACCAATACCATAGATCAATAACCTGTCTTTAGGGCCGGTCAGCCTTCCCAGCGCGTAAAGTAATACAGCGGAAAGCGCTGCCGCGATGCCCTGGATCGCTCCCAATTTTCCTTCTTTGCCTACGAGCGTAATAATGAGCATCGTGGGCGCGGTGACAATGTAACCCTGCGCCACGCCTTTCAAAGCGGCCAGTTTGAGCATTTTATTCCAAAGTCGGTCAAAAGTGAAGAACAGGAAAGGCGCTCTTTTAGGATTTTGAAATTGTCCGCGATGCACCAAAATAGACGCAAGAACCGACATGGCAAAAACGAAAGCCGTCAGGATATAATAGGCTACGTTTACATGGCCGCCGAACCAGCCGCTTTTATCGGCTGTCGCGATGAACGCGCCGGCAACCAATGGAACGCCAATCCCGGTCATGGTATAGAAAAAGGTTTCGACGCCATAATAATAATTACGATTCTCATCGTTGGTGGTGTTCAGGGCAAGAAAATCGCGGTTGGCCCAGAAGAACCCGTAGGATAAGCCCATAATCAGTCCCGCCAGGAAAACGCCGACGGTACTTAATTTGTCGAGGGTCATCATTGCGGTCATTGAAACGCCGCTTAAAAGCATCCCCAGGGAGTAGAGCCTTGAAATGGGCCAATGGTTGAGCAAAAACCCGTTGATCATGAAGGTGAGGGGTATGCCTGTATAGACTGCGAGTTGGAAAATGACGACGAGGCTGATATCGTCGGAGTTTCGCATGATATAAGCCCCGATAAATAGTTCAATAATGGGCTGCACCATTGCGTACGCAAAATTGGTGAGCAAAAGCGCCCGCATACCGAGGGGCTTTGATTGGAAGAAATCCAATTCTTTGGTTAAACCTGTGGCCATAACTGATTTTTAACGGCGTCTAATAATCCGGATAAAATTTGTTCGATGGAAAAGACGGCTCCGCAGATGACTTCGTCGGACGCGCCGTAATAGATGGTTATTTTGTCGCCGTCGACGATGTGTCCGTTGGTGAAAACGACGTTGCCGAAAAAGCCGGTCAGTTCGTAGGGGGCTTCCGGTTCGAAGATCGGTTCGATGGATCGCGCGATGATTTTGGAAGGATCGTTCAGATCGAGCAGGACGGCTCCTAAAGCGTAGCGGTTATTTTTATCGGCGCCATGGTAGATTTCCAGCCAGCCTTTGGGGGTTTTGACGGGGGCGGCGCCGGCGCCTATGCGGGCGGAATCCCAACTTTTTTCCCGGGTTTGCAGTATACATTGGTGGTTTCCCCAGTGAATCAGGTCCGGAGAAGAGGCGATCCATATAAAATTTCCTCCTAATCCGACGCCTGAGGGCCTGTGGAAACAATAATATTGACCGTTTATTTTTTCCTCAAACAGCGCGCAATCTTTATTATGCGGCGACAGGATCATGCCTTTCCGGTCAAAAGTCCGCCAGTCGCGCGTTTGCATCAGGCCTACGCCTACGCCGTTTTCAGAAACCTGCGTATAGGTGAGGTTATAAACGCCGTCCATGAGGCTAATGCGGCAATCTTCAATACCGAACGTCTCCAACGGGCCTTCTCCAAAAATTTTTGTAGGAAAACCTTTAGGTTCCTGAAAATGGATACCGTCGGCGCTACCAACCAATCTCAAATGCGAGAGCGTGGAAAGATAGGTCTTTCCTTTATAGACGACCATACGGGCGTCGGTTAAGTCCAAATAAGGATCGTCTAAATAAAATTCTAAAATCTCTACCTGTCCATGACTGCCTAAGACGGGTAAGGAGATCCTGCCTTCTTTTTGTACCGGCCGTTCCGCGACGCGTAGAAGCAGCCATGTTTTTCCCTCAAATCTAAAAACGCCAGGATTCAGCACGCATTCCACGACAAAATCCGCCTGGCTCGGTTCAATATCTTTTGTAGTTATGATGGGATTTTGAATAAATCTATTGGCCATTGAACTACGGGATTGACGATTGATGATAAATTAATATTGATGTAGCTGTTAGCTACCGGCTGCTAATTTAGCGCTGACTGCAAAAAAAAGCCGGTCGGGTTTATCAAAACCTGTGGAGGTATCATAAATCGACCGGCTAAAGGTTCATCATTTAACTATTTAATTCTTCACAAATTTCAAAGCGCCGAGGCTTTTACCGTCCTGTACAAAGTTAATCAGGTAAGCGCCTTGCGGGTAGCCGCTGGTATTGATCGAAAATTGTCCGGCCGGGACTTGGTTTTTAGCGAAATTAAGGCCGTCTATTTGT
>JBBRMZ010000260.1:0-5646 GCA_038230555.1 Chitinophagales bacterium | reverse complement strand
CGTCACGATCGGTTTTTCTCTGGTAGGAGTGGTTATGTGGGGAACTTTGTCGGGTTCGCTCCTGCCTTTGTTGCTCAAAAAATTGGGCTTTGACCCTGCCGCTTCTTCCGCGCCTTTTGTAGCTACTTTGGTGGACGTCACCGGCGTTATTATTTATTTTACGCTGGCCACCATTATTTTAAAAGGTCACGGGCTTTAATCGAAAGATTTATTGGTGGCTTTGGCCGCAGCGACCAGGGAAGCATATTCCATTGGCGTCAGGCCGTCCAGGCAAAATTGAAGCGGATTAACGACGTTTCCATTCAGGTGAACTTCATAATGACAGTGCGGGCCGGTGGAGGCGCCGGTGCTGCCGACGATACCGATTTGTTGTCCTTTCTTTACTTTTTGTCCGGCGGTCACGTTGATTTTATACATGTGGCCGTATAAGGTTTCGTATCCGTATCCGTGTTTGATGATGACGCAGTTGCCGTACCCGGATTCTGTGCCGGCCTTAACGACTTCCCCGTCGCCGGTAGCCTGAATCGGAGTGCCTTGCGGCGAAGAAAAATCAATGCCTTTATGTAATTTCATCACATGGTGGATCGGGTGGAAGCGAAAACCAAAACCGGAAAGCTGACTCACGTCGCGGTTCAACTGGTCTTCCCGGACGGGCTTAATGGATGGAATGGAAGCAAACATTTTTTCTTTCTCGTTCGCCAGTTTTTGCAGCGTATCCAGCGATTTAGACTGGCTGACAATTTCCCGGCTTAACAGCTCTACTCTTTCTTTAGTACTGACAATGACCTCGGCACTGGCGTATTTGGCTAAATTTAAATATTTATCGTGACCTCCCGTTCCGCCTTCCGATTTAAACATCGGCTCCATCATAAACATCTGGCGATAAAGTCCGGAATCTCTTTCCTGGACATTAGTAACCGCTTTCCCCATCAGGTCGATGGATTTTTGAATATGCGCGTAATTCAATTTGAGCTGGTCAATTTCGCTCAGTAAAACTTTTTCGCGGGGCGAGGGAAATACTTTGTAAAAGGCGGAAAGCAAAAGTAAACTGCCGACGATGGCCGCAGAAAAAAAGCCAAATATTTTAAGGGCGTTTTCTTTTGCAGTAACTTCTACTTTTTCGTACTGAAGGGTGTGCGTGTTGTAAATAAATTTTTCTTTTCCCATTAGATTCTAATTGACGCTGAAAAGGCTAACTTTGCCGCGCTTTTTCAGCTAAAAAGTTTGTCCTTCTGTTTAAGTTCTCTTTTATATGCTTTTATATCCGGCGTAAAAATAAACCCAAATATTCAGAATTTTCTCAAAACACATTTACATTATTATTTAATGAAGTATATCAAGCGTTTTTTAACATTTATTTAACTAAAGTACGGCGTCAAATTCATGTTTCACACGAACGCCGTATATTTTTAACTCCTGTTTTCTTAAAATTTTCCTAAAAGCCCCTCCTATATGACCTCGCATATCATCAGACGTCAATTCCTGGATTTCTTCCGATCTAAACTGCATAAAATAGTTCCTTCCGCGCCTCTTATTAATAAAGACGATCCTACGCTCATGTTCACCAATTCGGGCATGGTCCAGTTCAAAGATTATTTCCTGGGCAACCGGATTCCGGAGTCTAAAAGAATAGCGGATACGCAAAAGTGTCTGCGCGTTTCCGGCAAGCACAACGACCTCGAAGACGTCGGTTTCGACGGGACCCATCATACAATGTTTGAGATGCTGGGCAACTGGTCGTTTGGCGATTATTTTAAAAAAGAAGCCATTGCCTGGTCGTGGGAATTACTGACGGAGGTTTATCAACTCCCTAAAGAAAAATTATACGCGACGGTGTTTGGCGGGGACGAAAAAGAAGGGCTTGCGCCCGACGACGAGGCCAAACAGATCTGGCTTCAATTTCTGCCCGAAAACCATATTCTCTACGGCGCCAAAAAAGATAATTTTTGGGAAATGGGCGAGCAGGGGCCTTGCGGGCCTTGTTCGGAAATTCATATTGACCTGCGTTCCGAAGCGGACCGCGCGAGCGTTCCCGGCGAAACCCTTGTTAATAAAGATCATACCGAAGTCATCGAGATCTGGAATAACGTATTCATGCAATTTGAGCGGAGAGCGGACGGCAGCCTCGTTCCGCTCCCCGCCCGGAATGTGGACACGGGCATGGGCTTCGAACGGCTTTGCATGGCCCTTCAAAATAAAAAATTCACGTACGACACCGATATTTTCACGCCCTTTATTCAACTGATCGAAAAGGAGAGCGGGAAAACCTATACCGGCTCCTACAACCGCGAAAACAAATCGGACGTGGCGATGCGCGTGGCGGCGGACCATATCCGCGCGGTCGCTTTCACCATTGCGGACGGGCAGTTACCGTCGGCGAGCGGCGCGGGCTACGTGATCCGCAGGATATTGAGAAGAGCGGTGCGCTATTATTATTCATTTTTAGATATTAAAACGCCTTTCCTGCATACGCTCGTTCCTTTGCTGGCGTCCGAATTCGCCGACGTTTTCCCGGAACTTAAAGCGCAGGAGGCGTTTGTAAAAAAAGTGATCCTGGAGGAGGAAAAATCTTTCCTGAATACCCTGCAGGAAGGTCTGAAAAGGCTGGACGCGGCTGATTTTTCCGACGGCGTCGTCGACGGCCAAAGCGCTTTTGAACTCTATGATACCTACGGATTCCCGATCGACCTGACCCGCCTGATTGCGGCGGAAAAAGGCTGGAGCCTCGACGAACCCGGTTTTGAAACCGCGCTACAGCGCCAAAAAAGCCGTTCCCGCACGGACGCCGAAAAACAGGTCGGCGACTGGACGGTACTGCGCGAAATTCCGAACGTCGAGTTTGTGGGCTACGATCAGTTGGAAGTGGAAGCCGCCAAAGTTTCTAAGTACCGGACAATTAGAGATAAAAAAGGAGCGCAGAACCAGATCGTACTGACGCGCACCCCTTTTTATGCGGAAGGCGGAGGGCAGGTCGGCGACGTCGGAACGCTGGATTTTGACGGCGAACAGATCCGGGTGACGGACGTTAAAAAAGAGAACGACCTGATCATTCATTTCGTCGACCGCCTGCCCGTTCATATCGACGCGGAAAAAGTAGACGCGGTCGTCCATGCAAATCGCCGGGGGCTGATCGAAAACAACCATACGGCCACGCATCTCCTGCAGGCCGCCCTGCGCAAAGTGTTGGGAACGCACGTCGCGCAGAAAGGTTCGCTCGTCAACGACGAGTACCTGCGGTTCGATTTTTCCCATTTCGCTAAGCTCGAGGACGGTCAGCTCGAAGAGATCGAACGCATGGTCAACGAAAAGATCCGGGAAAACATCCCGTTGGAGGAAGCGCGCAACCTGCCGATCGACGAGGCGCGCAAAGAAGGCGCGACCATGCTTTTTGGGGAAAAATATGGCGATAAAGTGCGGATGATCACTTTTGATAAAAATTATTCGCGCGAACTTTGCGGCGGATGCCATGTCAAAGCTACCGGGAAAATTGGTTACTTCAAAATTCTGTCGGAAAGTGCCGTAGCGGCAGGCGTGCGTCGGATCGAAGCGATCACCGCCGCGCGCGCGGAAACCTATATCAACCAGGAGCTGACCGAACTAAGCGCCATCCGTGATATTTTCAAAAATCCCCGCAACCCTTCGCTTAATGTCGCCGCTTTACAGGAAGAAAACAAACGCCTTCAAAAAGAGATCGACCTGTTGATGGAACGGCAGGCTGCCGATTTGCAGGCTCAACTGAAAACGCAGTTTATCGACGTGAACGGCATTCGTTTCCTTTCTACCCGGCTGCCGTTCAGCGATGCGAAACTGGTGAAAACCCTCGCCTACAACCTCGAAAAAGAAGCGGGCGATTCCGTCATTGTTTTGGGCGCCGTGGCGAACGAAAAGCCGCAACTGACTATCGTCGTCAGCGAGCGTTTGATTAAAGATAAAAACCTGAACGCGGGGACGATGATCCGCGAGCTGGCCAAAGATATTAAAGGCGGCGGCGGCGGACAGCCTTTTTTTGCAACCGCAGGCGGTACGGACGTCGAAGGGTTGGATAAGGCGCTGGAGCGCGCAGCGTCTTTGATCCATTCGTAAAATATATTAACATTTTGAAGCTAAATAGCTACTAAGTGCTATGCGGCTAATATTTAACGGCTACTTCATGAATCATTTTGAATTCTACAATATTCCGGTTTCTTTTAAAGTCGACGAAGCGGCCGTTAAAAAAACTTTCTACGCTAATAGCCGGAAATACCACCCCGATTTTTTTACCCGCGAAGGAGCGGAAAAGCAAGCCGAGATACTGCAATTGTCCACGCTAAATAATGAGGCTTATAACGTCCTGTCGGATGCGGATAAACGAATGAAATATATGCTCCACCTGAAAGGAGTATTGGGCGCGGAGGGAAACGCGCAACTGCCCGGCGATTTCCTGGCGGAGATGATGGACGTCAATGAATCCCTCATGGAACTGGAATTTGATTTTGACCGCGACGCCTATAACCATATTAAATACGTCGTGGCGGAAACGGAGAAAACCTTAGATGCCGAAATTCAGCCCGTTGTCGACGCCTACGCGGACGACAAAGCGCATGCGGCGGATTTGGAGGCGATCAAAAATTATTACCTGAAAAAACGGTATCTATTGCGAATTCAGGAAAATCTGTCTACATTTGCGGCTCTTTAGAAAAACACATACATTACCGCCTTCATGCCTCTGTGGCGGAATTGGTAGACGCGCTGGATTCAAAATCCAGTGATAGCAATATCGTGAGGGTTCGATTCCCTCCGGGGGTACGTTTAAATTTTTAAGCCGTTGATAATCAAAGTATTATTAACGGCTTTTTATTTATTATCGTTTATTCAATCATCCCGGACGCGGCCCGCTTTTTGAGCAGATTTTCCTAATAAGCCAAATTCACATAATTACTCAAATTGACGCCCATTTTCTTCCATCTGTCCTGGCTGGCGATCCGCACATAACAATTTTTTGAAAACAGCGTCAATGCGACGGGAAGGACGGTTAATGGGTTTTCTTTTTTGTCCATTTTTCCTTCTACCCATTGCAGCGTAAGGATAAATTCTTTGGGAACTTTAATTTGATAAGGCGCCATATCCAATTTTGTCCAACCTGTTTTAAAATTGTCTACCGTCGCAAAAATTTGCCGGTTATACAGGAGCGTATCGGGCGTCCCGTTCTTTACCGAATAAATATTTACCCGGAATTTGATGGCGTTGAAATTGTTGACGGACAGATAAAAATTGAAGTCTTTCAGGGTAGCGCTCGGGTGGGCGGTCTTATATTTCATGCCCATTTCCGACCCGACCGTTTCTTGGGCCGATTTTTTGTTATGCACGGATACCTGGACCAGTTTACCGCTTCCCTGCCTGCCGATGGTTTCAATATTCCTTTTGCCGTTAGCGACTATGAACGTCGGTAGCTCTGTAATTTTTTTATTCAGCCGGATTATTCTGGCTCTGCCGTCGGTAAAGTCCGTTAAAGCCATCTTCTGCGAGAAATAGCCTACTAAGCTAATTTGTAAAGTATCGGTTGCGCCTGTTTCGAGCGCCGTAAAATTAAAACCTCCAGAACTATCGGTCAGGGAGCCAAACGGTCTGTTAAGAACGCCCACGCTGGCGTAGGCCAAAGGCAGACCG
>JBBRMZ010000259.1:0-5666 GCA_038230555.1 Chitinophagales bacterium | reverse complement strand
CCTTCTAACGCCCTCTATTTGGCCGTGTTTCCTAATAACAGTTGTCGAGACCTTTCAGGTAGAGAGGGGACAACAACTTATAATGGTAAAGGAAACTATATGGGTAACCCTGTAGGATTGTTGTCGAGACCTTTCAGGTAGAGAGGGGACAACAACCATTAGGCGTTATCTTGCGCTGCCATACCTTATTCGTCGTTGTCGAGACCTTTCAGGTAGAGAGGGGACAACAACTGAACAATTATACGCGCCCGCCGAAATTAGCGAGGAATAGTTGTCGAGACCTTTCAGGTAGAGAGGGGACAACAACTTACCCGAGCTAATGCCGGAGTTAGGTTATTATTTAGTGCGTTGTCGAGACCTTTCAGGTAGAGAGGGGACAACAACCCAAATTAAGCCTATTGAATAGCTTTCTAAATTCCATGTTGTCGAGACCTTTCAGGTAGAGAGGGGACAACAACTGCGGATCTATAGTATTTATAATATTATAAACACCGTTGTCGAGACCTTTCAGGTAGAGAGGGGACAACAACCCAAGTTGTCTTGCATTCAAAGGCAGGGGACATTAAAGAGTTGTCGAGACCTTTCAGGTAGAGAGGGGACAACAACTGTATATGGTATCTGACGACTCTTTTAAAGTCGTGTTGTCGAGACCTTTCAGGTAGAGAGGGGACAACAACTCGTCCAAGTCTAATCGGTTGCATGACAACCGGTTAGACCAATTTTTATTAGAAAATAATGAAAATATATGGTTTTAATGTAGTGGGAGAACGATATAAAATGATTTTATTAACAAGTAAAAAAATGCTTCTATGACTACGCCTAAAAAATGTACGCTTTCCGAGCAGCCTTATTTCTTTGGCAATTATCTGAATATGGCGCGACACAACGCTTTTCAGATTATCCGGTTTTTGACGATTAAGTATAAGGATAAAGCAAATAAATTGTCTGAAGTAAAATTGAAGGAAGAGTCGTTAAAAGACGCCGATTTATTTACTCTTTTGGACGACGCCTCAAAACCTGACGTCTTGCAATCGCTTATTAAGGATTTGATCAAATATTTTCCTTTTCTTCAATATCTATATGAAGAGCATATCGAACCATCGCAAGCGGCAAAACAAGGGAATCCTATTCTTGTTCCTGCCGTTTCTCAGTATGAGGAGAACTTCGAATCATCGCAAGCGGCAAAAAAACCTGAACATAAAAGCAGGGTTACACCTAAAGAATTAAATCCGGCAGACGTCAAAATGAGTTTAAGCAATGCATTCGCTTTACTTAATCCGCTGCGTAACTCTTTTACTCACCATTACCACAAAAAAGATTTTTACGCAGGCGGAAGTATCCCGGAATTTCCATTAATAAAAATATATAAAGCGGCGGTCAAAAAAGTACAGCCGCGTTTTAAAGAATGGATGGAAGAAAAGCATTTGGAGCGCTTGCAACCTATAGAAGGGACTGCCGCTACTTCTACCTTCATACCGCAGCCGATAAAAATTGTTTTAGAAAATGGGTTTAGAAAAGACGACGAGATAACTGATAACACGCTTGCATTTTTTGTCTGTTTGTTTTTAGAACCTAAATATGCGTACGCTTTTTTACCTCGATTAACTGATTTTCAGGTGAACGACAATCCTTATGATCGCACCGCTTTAAAAACTTATTCTCTCTTTTGTTGCCGTTTACCGCAGCCTAAACTGGAAAGCGTCGATATTACCTTAGATATGGCCAATGAATTAAAGCGTTGCCCGCAAGAATTGTATGATTTGTTATCCAAGGAAGACAAGAACTCTTTTATTTCTAAAATCCAAACCGACAGCGAAGCGGACTCCGGCCAGACGACCATCATGAAGCGCCATAAAGGCCGTTTCCATTGGTTTATCTTGCGTTACTTAGACGATTCAAACGCGCTTCCCACTTTGCGATTTCAATTGCAATTAGGGAAAGCCATGAAGAAGCCGGTATACGAGAAAGAAATATACGGCGTCGATCGCGAACGGAAATTAGAGCGGCGGATGCGAACTTTTGGAAAACTGAAAGCTTTTAGCGATCTGTATAACGAAGTTAATCAGGACAATAAAGATCAAAAGACCGTTTCGCAAAGTTATGCGGATAAATTTCCATCGGATTGGAAGGAGGAAACGGAGACCAATAGCGGCCAATGGAAATTGCGTAACGAGATTGTGCAGTTTTCACTGAAATACAATATTAGCGAGAATAGTATAGGGTTCAAGTTTATCTCTAGCGCAAGAGACGGCGTTTTCCCCGCTTTTGAACAAAAAGGAGAACGGCCGGACGCAATTTTGAGTATGTATGAACTACAAAACTTATTTTTATATGATTTTCTG
Organism: Chitinophagales bacterium; assembly: GCA_038230555.1. Lineage (GTDB taxonomy): Bacteria > Bacteroidota > Bacteroidia > Chitinophagales > Saprospiraceae > JAAFJT01. Next base: position 3,324 of record JBBRMZ010000259.1, on the reverse strand, counting down.
TATAAAAAATTATCGGAAAATAACAAAGATGGCGGGCTGGTAAAAACGGAAGGGCTTATCAGAAATTATATCAAGACCATGCGCGCCTTTTTCAAAGACGTCAAATCGGGCGCATTTCCAACGGACTCTTTCAAAAATATTCGCATTCTGAAAAGAAGAAAAGAAGGGTTAAACCAGGTTCTTCAAAAAAACTATGGGATTTCTATTAATAATATTCCCGTCGATCTTCGCGATTTTTTGTTAGGTGTTGCTCCCGCTCAATCATTTAGCAAAAAAGCAGAAAAAAAGGTAGCAGGTGCTTTAGTGGAAGTAAACGACAGGCTGGAAAAAATTGAAAAAAATAAAGCGCCAAAGACCGGGCAAATGGCTACCTGGCTGGCAGAAGATATTGTGCAGCTTATGCCGCACCGCCTTTATGAAACGGAAGGAGTAGAACATTTACAAAAACTTAATAATCTCCAATACAGGGTTTTACAATCGTCGTTAGCTTATTTTTCATCGGAAAAGAGCAACTTAAAAGCTTATTTTGAAGAAGTGGGTTTAACAGGCGGCGACGCCGAGTTTCAACATCCATTTTTAAAGGACGTCGGTTTAGATAAATGCTTTCAAGCATTGAGTTTTTATCAGCAGTATCTTATCAGAAAACAACAATGGCTAATAAAGGCCGCAGATTTTGTCAAACTTTATGAAGACAATCCAGAAGCCATAGATTTTGAATATGGCGCTAAACTAAAAATGAAATATAAGAAAACCGACGTAATTAATCGGCGAAAAAATAAGAAATACGACGATCTACCCATTTTACTTCCACGCGGTCTGTTCAAAGAAGCAATAAAGCAATTTCTTAAAATATTGAAGCCGGAATTGGCTCCATTGGAAAAAATAACTTCGGCTTTTGCGCTTGATCAGCTTAACAACGGCGACGCTCAAATTTTCTATAAATATGATAAATTCTATAAAATGCCAAGGGATAAATCCGATCCTGAAGCGCCTGAACACACACAGGAGGGAGAAGCTTATTTAAAAAGCTTGGAAGCAGAAAAAGGTTTGCTAGATAAAAGGAAAGAAAAAAGCAAATATAAAAAATTAAAAAAACCAGACCAAATCCGTATTCAAGATATAAAGCGAAGAAAAAACGATATTTTAGAGTCGGAAGAGGCAATTCGTTTTCGCCTTGCCGAAGACCATGCAATGTGGTTATTGATCAAAGAAAAATTTAGGTTAACCAGTAGTATTGATTTTCAAACAATCAAACTTGCCGGTCTTAGACCCATTGAAAATAAGGAATTACATGGCGAAGAAAAGGATTTGCTCAACGAACCGGTAGAAATGAAATTCGTAAGATCCGGGGTTACGATTGTTGAAACTTTGCCTATCCGAAGATACGGAGACTTTCAGCGCATTTTTAACGACGGACGGTTAAATGAACTCCTCAAATACAAAAAGCATTTAAATAACGGCTTAGATACGGTCATGTCGTTGGAAGAAATTAAAAAAGAAATGGAGGCATACGACCGCCGCCGCGAGGCGTTCTTCAAATCTGTTTATGAGTTTGAAAAAGCGGTGTATGATTATTTCCCGCTATCTTTTCCCTCGACTGCATCCAATAACTTTTTTAATCATCATATTTATATGGACGCGGCGCTAGCGCATTTGCCTATTTCTGAAACGGATAAAGAGCATTATAAAAATAAAGCCCTCCAGCTAAGAAATAAATTTTTGCATAACCAATTGCCTGGCGAGGACAGGGAAATTTTCGACTGGCTTATTTACGAGATAGAAAATGAAAACGAAGTGAATTGTCTAATCGTCGATCGGATCTTCAATATTGCCGAACGTAATTACCAAGCATTGATTCGTCAAATAGAGGGTAAAATATTCTCGCGGGAAATGACGGCAGTTTAAAATAATAAGCATGAATAGTTATGTCTAGAAACCGGAAAATGCTCCTGGCATATTGAGAAATTGGCAGACGGATCATAGAATTTGAATAGGCGGTATTGTCAAAATCATCGTACGGAAATTAACTTCTCAAAAGGTTATCGACGGATCTGTCTAACTTATTCGCCAAAGGTTTTAGTCATAGTAATTTGATTTACATGCGATTATGCTATCTAAAATACCCTCATTCGGAGATTTTGTCTCACCAATTGACATGGGGACATTATATGGAACTGGTTAAAATTGACCATGATCTGGAACGTTCGTTTTATGAAAAACAGGCCATCCTGGAACGTTGGACGGTACGGGAATTGAAACGACAAAAGAGAACTTCCCTTTTCCTTCGGCTTGCGGCCAGCCAGGATAAAGAAAATATTTTGAAACTTGCGGAACAGGGCCGGGAAGTTGAAAAGCCTGCCGATATTATCCGCGATCCCTATGTGTTGGAGTTTCTCAAAATACCCGAACCGTATCATTTGAGCGAGACAGATTTGGAAATCCGTCTGGTCTCCGCTTTACAACAATTTCTTTTGGAGTTGGGGAAAGGGTTTGCTTTTATTGGCCGGCAATATAGAATTACGCTGGGCAACCGGCATCATTATGTGGATCTGGTGTTTTACCACCGCATTTTGAAGTGTTTTGTACTGATCGATTTGAAAAAAGGGGAAGCGGGCTACGCTGATATTGGACAGATGAATATGTATCTCGGATATTTTGAAGAGGAAGAAAACGCCCAGGACGACAATCCGCCTATTGGTATTATTTTGGCGCGCGAGAAAGATGAAATGGTGGTCCGGTACGCGTTGCACGGCATGAGTAGTCAATTGTTTGTTTCCAAATATCAATTCTACCTGCCGAACGAAGAAGAACTGAGAACAAAATTAGCGTATTTGCTGCAACAACCGGAATGAATGGGCAGACCTGTAGATTGATAAAACTTCACTCTTCTGACACGCCTTCCATATATTAAAAATCTTGGTTGTGCGACAATTTTAATGGGTCAAAAAAAAGTGTAATTTTGAGCATGTCAATATTGGAATCATATAGTGTTTTACTGAATTTGTCTGGCGTTGCCATCACGGATTTTATCATTGAAAACAAGTGCATAAAAATATCGTGCATGTTGACCGCGCGCAGTCATCCCTGTCCGAAATGCCAAGCTTTGTGTACTTTGGTCAATGACAGAACCATCCGGACTTTACGAGATTTAAATATCTCGGATCGGGAGGTGTATTTGTTGGTCACGGTTCGCCAATTTCATTGTTCTTCCGGTGGTCATTACCATTCCGAACCGCCGGCTTTTGCCGACGCAAATAAAAGTTACACCCATCGCCAATCGAAGTACATTTTTGAACTTTGCAAAAAGCAGAGTTACAAAGATAT
>JBBRMZ010000258.1:0-5667 GCA_038230555.1 Chitinophagales bacterium | reverse complement strand
GGCGCGAAAATCGTCGCTTCCAATTGCCCGTTTTGCCTTACAATGCTGAGCGACGGAATGAAAGCAAAAGATAAACAGGACGAAGTGATGGTCTACGACTTGGCTGAGTTGATTTTGATGAACCGGTAGAAAAAGATAAAAAGATTTGGGTTTAAATCAAGTTCAATTTATTTCTAAGCGCCGAAGTACAGAGGAGGTATATTTTTCTCCGATCGGAAACACGGATCCTTTCCTGCACGACGCGGACGGCGTTGGCCTGTTTTATTTTTTTGAATAAATTGATGTAATATTTATAGGCGAGGTAAACGCCGAAGCGGGCGGATTTAGGCAATTGGCGCAGACCAATATAGCCGGCGTCAAAATCAGCTTTAATGTCCGCTTCAATGATCTTTTTGGCGTCGTTATCGAAATGATGGAAATCAACCCCGGGGAAATAGATCCTGCCTCGCTCGTCGAAATCGCTTTTCATGTCCCTTAGGAAATTAATCTTCTGGAAAGCGGAACCCAGCGCCTGGGCAGACGCTTTTAACCGCTCGTAAGCGGCGGGATCGTCTTTACAAAAAACTTTCAGGCACATCAGGCCGACCACTTCCGCCGATCCATAAATATATTGTTTATACAGGCAGTCCTCATATTGATTGAAATGGAGATCCATTTCCATACTGTCCAGAAAAGCGTCGATTAGTTCGCGGTCGATCCCGCAGGATCGGACGACTTGCTGAAAGGCGTGTAAAACCGGGTTCAGGCTGATCTTTTCCTTGATGGCTAGGTAGGTTTCCTCCCGGAAACGTTGCAGGAGGTCTTCCTTATCGAAATCGTGGAAGGTGTCGACAATCTCGTCGGCGAAACGCACGAATCCGTATACGGCATAAATGGGGCTGCGTAATTTCTTTTCGAAGGCCTTGATACCGAGCGAAAAAGAAGTGCTGTAGCGGTTGGTGATCAGGCGGCTACATTCCATGCAGGTATTGTCGTATAGATCCATCATATTTTAGCTATTGGCAGTTAGCTTTAAGCTGCCAGCCACAATGTTTTTAATATCAGTTACTTGTGTATTTATAAAATACAAATAATCGGCGGTTTTTTAAAGTGCGGAACCGTTTTCTTTAATAATTAAATTGGCGACTACCTGGCCGGAAATAATCGAGGGCGGTACGCCGGGTCCGGGGGTTGTCAACTGACCGGTATAATAAAGGTTATTTATTTTTTTGCTCTTTATCTGCGGTTTTAGAAATGCGGTCTGACGCAGCGTATTGGCTAAACCATAAGCGTTTCCTTTGAACGCGTGGTAATCGGCGACGAAATCGCGGTGCGCGTAAGATCGTTTAAAGATAACGGAATCCCGGATATTTTGTCCGGTTAGCCGTTCCAGACGTTCCATGACCATCGCAAAATACTTTTCGCGGGTTTCTTCCGTGTCGGTTAGCGCCGGGGCGACGGGTATCAAAATAAACACATTTTCACACCCGTCCGGCGCGACGCTTGGATCTGTTACAGAAGGAACACTCACATAAAATAAGGGTTTTGAAGGCCATTGAGGGCGGTCGTATATTTCTTCGGCGTGGGTTTCGAAATTTTCGTCAAAAAAAAGATTGTGGTGCCGCAGTCGCTCCACTTTTTTATTTAGCCCCAGATAAAAAATCAGACTGGAAGGCGCCAGCGTCCGGCTATCCCAGTATTCTTCGCTATACGAGGCGTCTTTTAAGTCTAAAACTTCCATTTCAATGTGGCGGTAGTCCGCTCCGGCAACTATGAGGTCGCAATCGTAACTTTTGTTTTGCGTTCTTATCTTTACCGCCGCGCCCTGTTCAATCGTTATTTCTTTTACATCCTGGTTATAAACAAACCCGACGCCCGCATCTTCGGCAACCTGAACCATCGCTTCGACAATTTTATACATGCCGCCCATCGGGTACCAGGTACCCAAAACCAGATCGGCGTAATTCATCAAGCTATACATGGCGGGCGTATCCTGCGGTTTAGCCCCCAAAAACAAAACTGGAAATTCGAGCAGCGAAATTAGCTGTTTATGCTTAAACAATTTCCGGATATGGCCTGATATGGAACGGTACATCTGGAGCCGGAAAAAGCTTTTCAGAATCCGCAGGTCGATAAATTCAAAAATATTTAAAGAAGGTTTATATACAAACTCCTTCATTCCTACCTTATATTTATAAGCCGCCTCCGTTAAAAATTTACGCAGGGAAGCAGCGGACCCCGGTTCATACCGCTCAAACATGCTTTCCAATTCAGCCATTTCAGCAGGGAGTTCCATAAAATCGTTTTCTCCGAAAAAAACTTTATAGGAAGGATTAAGTCTAACTAGGTTGTACATCTGATCTACCCGTTTGCCGAACAGAGAAAAGAAAGTTTCAAATACGTCGGGCATCCAGTACCAGCTTGGCCCCATATCGAACGTAAAACCTTCTATACTAAATTTTCTGGCTCTGCCCCCCGCCATATCGTTTTTTTCTAAAACTGTTACTTCGTAACCCTGCTTAGCCAATACAGACGCCGCTGCTATTCCCGAAAATCCGGCTCCGATCACAATTATTTTTTTAGTCAAAGTTGGCTGTACATAAATAGTTATGAGTTATTATTAAACTATGTATTTTCATCAGCTCATTTCTTCATTTGTATGAGGCGTTGAGCGTTTAACAATGGGAAAATCTATTTTGTTTAATGTTTAGGGCTAAAACAGGTCAAAAGGTTAAACAAAATTTTGGGCTGTCAGCCTTCAGCTATCAGCGCTCAACTAAACGCCTTCAGCAATGATCTAACTGTATGGATAGTTAAATATAAGAAATAAGTCGTCTATCTTTAGCCATAGCGCTTACATTTGCGGCTGGAAACGGTTTAAAGTATTTCAGCTATGAATTTTTTAAGCTATTCAAGGCTCGATCTCGTATATTTTAATTGCGGTACAAATTTGTCGGCCTAAATTAAATGAATAATCCGAATACCGGCGTTAACTTTCGTATTCAGAAATTATTTCACTTATTTAAATATTGAAATTATGTTTGGAGATCTTTTTGGAAAAATGGAAGAAAGCCAGGCGGCTATGAAAAAACAACTGGCCAGTCTGACCATTGAAGGCGAAGCCGGCGGCGTTAAGGTGACCGCAAACGGCAACCGGGAAATTACGGGGATCGACCTGCCTAAAGATATTTTGGCGTCCGGCGATAAGGAACAGATCGAAGACCTGTTGATCGTCGCGATCAACCGGACCCTTAAACTCGCGGCGGATAAAGAAGCCGAAGAAGGCCAAAACCTCCTGCAGCGGATGACCCCGCCCGGATTAGGCGACCTGGGAAATTTATTTAAATGAAATATTCCGGCTCTTTTGGTCGTTTATTCTTGGCTTTGACTTCATCCAATTTACTTAATTATATGCGTTCTATCTTAATTGGCGTCGCCATGTTGTTTTCCGCTGTTTTGTTTAGTCAGGAAAACGACCGTCGTCTGGTCGCCTATTTTCCTTTTGATAGTTACCCGATCGTCGACCGGAGCGGAAACGGAAATAGTATCCAGTTTCAAACCACGTCGGATTCCATATTAGGGTGCGGAGTGAGAGGACAAGCCCTAAAAATGGATGGAATCAGAACCAACGCTTTTTTTTACGGACAGGCATTTTTCGATAACTTCAGAACGGCCAACTTTAGCATGAGCTTTTATATGAAACCGAGCAATGCGGAAGGGACCGTGGTAGATCTTTTTACAAAAAAGAGCGGATGTAGTACAGACAGCTCTTTTTCTATCCGGTATAACCCGGCAAAAAAAATATTAAGCGTTGAATTGATTGAGAATAGTAAAAAGCAGCACGTTATTAATCAAAGGCTCGATTATATAGGCGGAAAGATTAATTTTAGTTGTTGGTATCACGTGGCTATAGTGAGGGAATTTAACCGGCTCTCCTTATATATTAACGGACAACTGGCGGCGCCGGTCAACACGGCTGTCAGCCGGGTGGCCATCACCAGCGAAGGCGCGCCGCTAACGATTGGCGCTTTAGATTGTTCCGGCGGCACAGGACGCCGGTTTGCCGGTTTCCTGGACGAATTCAGGCTCTACGATGCCGCGCTGACGCCCGACGAAGTAGCCGCGCTCTATTATTCGCCGGATAAAATAGCCAACAGGGATACGATCATTTTCTTAGGGTCTTCGGTACAGATGAACATTACGAGCGCCTGCGCATCCAAAACGTCTTTTCAATGGACGCCGACCACGGGCGTCAGCAACACAAAAATACCTAACCCATTGATCACGCCCACTGCCGGAGGGGATTATAAATTTACGCTTGCCATCGGCGATTCCGTCGCGTTTTGCGTTGCACAGGACACGGTCAATATCCAGGTAATTGATCCAAAGGATTTGAATTGCGGACAAATATTTCTACCTAAGGCTTTCACGCCTAACGAGGACGGGCTAAATGAATCTTTTTTCATTAGCAATCCTTACGCGGTGGAAGAATTGCTTTCTTTTGAGATCTTCGACGCCTGGGGCGGACGAATGTTCTATACGCAGGATAAATTTGAGCGGTGGGATGGTACATACGGTAATAAAAAAGTAAATCCCGGGGTATATTTGTGGAAAGCGCTATACCGATGCCGGGGAAATTTGTTATCGGGTTTTGGCAGCGTGACGGTGTTAAAGTAAGCTGTTGGCTTTTAGCCTTTAATTTAATAGGTATATTCCGCTTGATTAGAGTCTTTATATCAAGCGTAAAATAGAAGCGGGCAGGACATTGTTTAATTTTTTGCTAAAATTAAATAATCTCTCTTTTCAGGATCTTCAGTTACTCCATTTGAGCCTCCAAAAGCTTATTGGGTTTGTTGTACTTTTTCCTTCCAATCCGGCAAAGCGTTCATAGCGCGCGTAAATTTGGAAACGCTTGCAATGAAATTCAGACGCTTTCCGAAACTTCCCTCTCCATTTAAAATGACGGATCCAAAAGTGAACAATATATTTTTATTGGTCTCTAACTTTACTACGTCGGACTTGGCGTACCGGACATTTTTCAAATAGGTGGATACGTAAATGTAATTCGCGTCTAAATCTATTCTTTTTAAAGGATAGATCATCTTGTAGAATATAAAGACTCCGGAAGCGAGAAAAAGTACCGCGCCGAGACGCAGTCCGCCTGTCGGCAGGACGCCTATAGAGGATTTATCGGTAAAGAGCACGATCAAAGTAAAAGCGTTAAAAAAAGCCAGCCAGAACGACGGTAAAAATATTTTGACGACTAAAGTTATAGAAGAAGAAATTTGATAAATCATAAATAATGCGAATAATGGGTAAAAAAATCCAAAAAGGGCGCCTGGAATATAGGCCCGAAAATCAGAAGCGGATACAATGGGAGTATAGCCCTATTCACCCCCTAAATTCCGACCCGGACGTTCATTTTGCCCTAATAACCATATCATTATTCATAACCCCCTAAGTCATACATAAGGCATACATAAGGCATACATAAGCCGTATCTGATTCATGTATGAGACACGTATGAGCCAGGTATGACCGCCCCTTCAGAATGTACCTGGTTGGGGAGAAGGTCGAACGAATAGGCGACTCAAAAACGCTGTATTCATCATGGTGTAGAGTTGAATATCCGCAAAAGGTAATCCGGCGTAAAACCGCTATTGATGCTCTTCAACCCAATATTCGCAT
>JBBRMZ010000257.1:0-5671 GCA_038230555.1 Chitinophagales bacterium | reverse complement strand
CACTCCCTCCACCGAACATTTTTGAAGCGATAAACGTTATGGGGTAAAAAACGACATGAACGCCGAAACGGGCTAATTAATCCTAGGGATCGGCGCGTCCATCGTAGTTGTGGGTGCGCTGATCTGGTTTTTGGGCGACCGTCTCTCCTTTTTAGGCCGCCTGCCGGGCTATATTCGCGTGGAGCGCGAGAACTTCCGCTTCTATTTTCCGATAACTACCATGATCCTGATTAGCGTTTTGCTGAACTTAGCGATTCGGATTTGGAATTGGTGGAAAGGTTCTTAGTTCGGAGAATATCCGTAACTTCTCTTTTCAATTTTAATTCTATGGCAAGCAAAAGGTTAATCCGGTTTGATTGGGCGGTCAAAAAGTTGCGACGCGACAAAGCGAATTTCGCTATTTTGGAAGATTTTCCTATTGAACTCCTTTTGGATAATATTCATATTGAGAAAATACTGGAGAGCGAAAGTAACCAGGCCAAGGAAGACGATAAGTTTAACCGCGTCGATATTCTGACAGAAAATTCTAAAAAAGAACTAATTATCAGGAAGAACGGGTTAGGGCAAACGTCGTACTTGGAGAAAAAATTAGTATAGCTAAAAATGCCATGGCCGCAGGGTTGGGCGATAAGGTTATTTCTCAGCTCACCCAACTTGCCTTTGAACAAATTCAAGAAATACGCGCCGACATGGATAAAACATGATCCAGTTTATAAGTATTTTTCAATTGCCGCCGATCTTTAGTCGGCGGATTCTATAAGTTTTCTCCAGGCGCGGTTTTAACCGAAAAACTATTGACGTCATGTGAATAAACTATGGAAATTCAAATATTCGACGATAGTCTGACCGAAGATTTACCAGTTTACTGGCACGGCAATGAATACTATCCGGCTACGGTTTTGACGGATGAAGACAGGGGTAAAATTAAACAAGTAGCCTGCGCGCGGTTTCATTATAAAGGCGCAGGACCTATCGGCGCCGATTATGAAAAAGTATTTGACCAGCTCTATCGGCAACTTTATCAGTTAATTTTTAGCGACGAGGACGATTATAATAAATATATAATCTATTTAGACCGCGTCTTGGCGCCCAACAGAATTAGGAGTTTTAAGGGAGTTTTAAAGAAAAAATACCAAAACGATCCTTCAATTTTAGAAATAGAAGAACCTTTTAAAGAAAATAGAACCATCATGGCCGCAGCAATTTGTTTATCTAAAGAAAATTTTTATAAATATATTTATCTGATTGATTATAGCCCGCAAAGGTTTTTAATTTGTACGAAAGAGAATTACTTTCATACATCATTTATTCAGGAAGTTATTGAAAAATATAGGGATAGAGAAGAACATGGGTCTATTAAATATTTAGAATTGATAACCGCTCATTGTTTAAAGAACGACAGAATTTATCGGATTGGCGGAGACGGCGCCGATTATTGGTTGACGCTTGAATGTTATTTTAAGAAATAAAAGAACTTGGGAAACTAACCCTGCACAAATACGCTCATGCGCTTTTCGACATATTTCCTAGCGCTTATTTCCGCCCCTGTTTTTGCACGGGCGCAATTCTCCGTCAGCGGCGTCGCTACGAACGACTGCAACGCTCCCTTAGAATCCGTAACCATTCTTTTGAAAAAAGACTCGCTGATCGTCGGCGAGGGCGTCTGCGATCCGGCGGGCCTCTAAAAACTGGGCGGCGAGGGCAGAAAGAGAACCGGAAAAGCGGCGCGCGATAGGGATTGAAAAGGGCCGGCAAAACTGAACTTAGAAGGAATTAAACTTTACCTCGCCAACTTTAGATACATCGCAAACCTCCGGTCGGAAGTATAGAGGTAACCCAGCGCGGTATCAATGGCCACGCCGCCGCTGTATAAATAAATTTACTTTTCTGACCTTTTTTCCAACTCGTCCAACCGGCATTAAATATACCGTCCGATCAAATTTTCCAGCCACTCCTGCCGCCCGCTCCGCCGTTGCGGTTCGCCGTGTTGCAGCGCGTAGGCGCGCAGATCGGTCAGCGATAATTTACCTCCTTCAAAATCTTTACCGGCGCCGTCGTCGAAAGAAGCGTAGCGTTCCCGCCGCCAGGAGGGGTACGGCGATTTTTCCAAAACGTCGGCGGCAATAGTCAGCGCGCGGGCGAAGGTATCCATACCGCCGATGTGGGCGTAAAAAATATCTTCCAGGTCGGTTGAGTTGCGGCGGGTTTTAGCGTCGAAATTAATTCCGCCGGTTTGGAACCCGCCCGCTTCCAAAATGACCAGCATGGCTTCGGTCAGTTCGTTCAGGTCGGTGGGGAACTGGTCGGTGTCCCAGCCGTTCTGGTAATCGCCCCGGTTGGCGTCGATGCTGCCTAACATTCCGGCGTCGACGGCTACCTGGAGTTCGTGCTGGAAAGTATGGCCCGCGAGCGTGGCGTGGTTGACTTCGAGGTTGAGTTGAAAATCCTGATCGAGGCCGTAGTGGCGAAGGAAACCGACTACCGTAGCGGCGTCGTAATCGTACTGGTGTTTGGTCGGCTCGCAGGGTTTGGGTTCGATCAGGAATTTACCTTTAAAACCCTGCGCGCGCGCATAATCGCGCGCCATACTTAGAAAACGGCCCAAGTGGTCGATTTCCCGTTTCATGTCCGTATTTAGCAAAGTCATATATCCTTCGCGACCTCCCCAAAACACGTAATTTTCACCGCCCAGCGCAATCGTGGCGTCGATAGCGTTCTTGACCTGCGTTCCGGCGTAAGCAACGACCGAAAAATCCGGATTCGTCGAGGCCCCGTTCATGTAACGTGGGTTTGAGAACACGTTCGCGGTTCCCCAAAGCAATTTAACGCCCGTCTCCTGTTGTTTTTCTTTTGCGTAGTCGACCAGCGCGTGCAGTTGTTTTTCATATTCTGCCAGGGAATCGCCTTCATCGACGAGGTCAATATCGTGGAAACAATAGTAAGGAACGCTCAGGCGGGTTATTAAATCGAAGGCGGCGTCCATTTTGTCTTTAGCGCGCGCGACGGCTTCTTTTTTATGATCCCAGGGGAAATCCTTCGTTCCCGGCCCGAACGGATCGGCGCCCGTCGCTCCAAATGTGTGCCAGTAGCAAACCGCAAAACGGAGGTGGTCTTTCATAGTTTTGCCTGCGACGACGCGGTTTTCGTTGTAATATTTGAACGCAAACGGGTTGTCGGATTCCTTTCCCTCAAATTGGATCGTTGGGATATGTTTAAAAAATTGCATAACGACGTAAATGAACGGTTTGAAAATTATATCACGTTTTAAAAAATCATTCACAACTCCCCAACGCCGGAGGCGTTGAACTTGAATAGAAAAAGATCGTTAACGACCCTGTCAACGCCAGAGACGTTAAACTTGAATACCCCCTTTCTACCCTAAAAATAGTTAATTGCCGCCTTTGGTCAACGCCCCTTCCAATATTTTTTCCCAACGCCCGCACGCCTCAGCGTAGGCTGTATGCAAAATTTTATCAGGTTCGACGACGCCGATCTTTTCCAAACCATGAAACGCTTCCCCCATATTCTTGAAAACGCCCGCTCCGACGCCCGCCCCCCGCGCCGCGCCTGCCGCGCCGTCCGTTTCATATAACTCAAGCGAAGCGCCTGTGGTGTTGGCAAAGGCTTCCCGGAAAACCGGGCTTAAAAACATATTTCCATAACCGGCGCGCACGGTGGAAACGCCAACGCCCATCTCCTTCATTATTTCCAGACCGTATTGCAGCGCGAAAACAATTCCTTCCTGCGCCGCGCGAAACAAATGACTTTGGTCGTGTCGCGTTAGTTGTAGCCCCTGCATAGAGGCGCTTAGCTGCCGGTTGTTTAAAATCCGCTCGGCGCCGTTGCCAAACGGTAAAAAAGTCAGTCCGTCTGAGCCAATAGGCGCCTGCGCGGCCTGCGCGTTCATGGCGTCGTAATTGCCGGCTCCGGCATTCCGGCGCAGCCAGCTATTCAATATCCCGGTCCCGTTGATACAAAGCAGGACGCCGTTGCGCGGCCGCTCTTTCGTATAATTCACATGAGCAAAAGTGTTAACGCGCGATTGCGGATCAAAAGCCGCCGATTCGGTTACGCCATAAACGACGCCTGAGGTGCCCGCCGTCGCCGCAACCTCCCCGGGTTCCAGGACACCCAGGGAGAATGCGTTGTTCGGCTGGTCGCCCGCGCGGTAGGCGACCAGCGTGCCCGCTTTTAGTCCCAAAAGGTCTGCCGCCGCGCGGGTCAATTCGCCCTGCACGGAAAACGTATCAACTATGTCTGGCGTCAGCGAGGGCGGGAATCCATAATAATCAGACAGCCGGTCGGCAGGCTTTTTATTTTTGAAATCCCATAAGACACCTTCCGAAAGGCCGGAAATAGTGGTTTGAAATTCGCCGGTCAGCCGCAGGGCGATATAATCGCCGGGCAGTAATATTTTATGGACTTTTTCAAAAATACGCGGTTCATTTTCCTTAACCCACCGGAGTTTCGAGGCCGTAAAATTACCAGGAGAGTTGAGCAGGCTACCGAGACAATATTCGGCGCCCAGCTCCTGGAACGCCTTATCGCCAATGGAAACCGCGCGGCTGTCGCACCAGATAATAGCGGGCCGCAGGACGGCGCCCGCCCGGTCGGCGAGGACCAGACCGTGCATTTGATAAGCAATCCCAATGGCCGCGACATCCGAAGCGTCAAAAGGAAGTTTTTGGCGCAGCATCCGGATGGCGTTGACGAGTTCGGCCATCCAAGTCTCCGGGTTTTGCTCGGCCCAGCCTTCGCGCGGCGCGTCGATCTTCATTTCTTCGGCGGGAGAAGAAGCCGAAGCGGAAGTTTTTCCCGTTTGCACATTGAGCATGGAAGCTTTGACCGAGGAACTGCCGATATCGAAGCCCAGCAAATAGCGCATGTATTTGAGCTTTCAGCTTTCAGCTTTCAGCCGTCGGCTTTTGTTGATTTTATTTTTTTCCATTCAAGCGCTTATTTTAAAAAGCGCCCTTAGTGATCACTAAAATAATCCGCTAATCGCGTCTCTTCGCCTGATTATTTCGTAAAGCTACCTTTTATTTTTACACGCCAAAATGACCATTCATAATTTTCTGAAATTATTTAACTGTCTGCCTTTAGCAATTAGCCATCAGCGGGCCGGTTCCGCCGCCGCTCTGATTTATTGAATACAATTAGTGCGAATAATGGGTTAAAACTAGCAAAAGTGGATAAACGCCGGTCTGCCTTTTTGTATATCCAACTATAAACCATTTTGAGTAAGGGGTTTTTGAGGGGCCTTTTAGTTTGACCTTTCCTCTAATTGACTACTGTCCGAGACCCGGGTCAGACCTGCCTCGCGTATGCATCATACACGGCTTGGGTACGGCTTATGTACGGCTTATAGGTGACTTAGGGGTCGACGGACAACAAACGGCTGCTAAGGATAAGCGGGCGTCGGGGCCGAGGTTTTGGGGATAAAAGAAGTTGCGCGCCTGTTGTATTCGCATCAGGTTTTCGGCTCTAATGTCCCGGAGCCCTTTTTGGACTTTTTCAACCCATTATTCGCATAATTAATTCAAGTTGCTAGTTAATGAACCGATCAAGCGTGAATGCAAAAATCAGCATCACCATTTTTAGAAGAAATCCGCGTTGTGTGACTGCATGAATTTTCCTGCTTAACAATGCAGTGATCTGACTAAAGGTGGTT
>JBBRMZ010000256.1:0-5687 GCA_038230555.1 Chitinophagales bacterium | reverse complement strand
TAAACGGATTAAACAACGCAATATTCAAATCAGTATGGACGGTAAAGGAAGAGCCTTGGACAATGTGTTTATCGAACGGTTGTGGAGGACAATTAAACAGGAACATTTGTATTTGTATGCTTACGAAAACGGATTAGACCTGCATAAAGGATTGTCACAGTTCATGGACTATTACAACACGCAACGCAAGCATCAGTCGCTCAACTGGAAAACACCCAAAGAAGTTTTTGATCAACATAATACATAATTTATCGTATCTTTAAATCACATTCACTACACCTTAATTTTAGTTAAAATTTGTCCTAAGAATGGGGAGTACCTCAGCCACAGTTGTTAGGTTTCCAAATTGCCATTGAACATCTTTATTTGGTTCGCCTCTAACATCTACGGTAAATTGGAGATAAATAATGCCATCAGAATCACTTGTAACTGATTGCTCATAATTATAAATATTACCCATACCACCTATTGCTATTGGATTTAAAAAGTCTTTAAGAAGAGGCATATTCCCAAAGGATGGTGAAACTCCTTCGCCATCTTTATTAGGTTTTCCAACTTTAATGAGGTTATCAACTCTTAAATCAATAGTATTCCCAATATCTACTACTTGACCTTTCAATTCTATATGAATTTTACCTCTAAGCAATATTTTTGTATTTGGCACTACTTTCTTGATTATACCGTAATCGGAATTAAAGTTAAGTATGACATTAAATGGATAATTCGGATAGCGATGACCATCAATCCAAAAATGAAAAGGAATTATTTTAGAAACAGTTTGAGGAGGAAGAACCGAAAAAGCTTTGTCCGAAAAGACTGTTTTTTCTCCAACAATTTTAATAAACCCTCTTTTGCCTTGAATTTTTCCGATATCTGGAATTACCCAATTATATGAATTAATTTCGTTAGGCTTATTTTTAAAGTCCGTTATAATTGTATAAATAATTGTTGATCTATCAGATTCTGAAACAAAATAAATACTCAAATTATCTTTATAATCCTGATAATCCCACTGAATGAGCACTGAACTATTGACATAAATTGTATCTTTAGTAATTTCGCGAGGTTCAATCATTATCAAGGCAGCTTTGTGTGGAAAGCAAAAATGATAAACACCAAATACTGAAAGCACAATTGCTATTATTGTAGCAACGCCGAGTTGTTCGCGAGAAAGATCCATTTAAATTTTTATTTAATTGATGAAGTTATGACCATTTTAAATTCTTGTCGGGATTTGGACATTTGGGAATTGTTTTACAAATAACAGCAGCCAAATAATAACAGTCATCTTTTGTTGGCGTTGTTTTCCTATTTAAAAGTTTGAATAAAGGAGCGCCAAAACATCCCAAACCCAATTCTAAAATACCTTTTCGTATTTCTTTTGAAAAATCTTTTATCAAAATCCAATTAGTAATATAGCACGGTATGTTACCGCCCAACTGTCCGTCTGACACAGTTTCGCCTTCAAATGCATGGCTTAAAACCCAAAACCTCGATTCAAAAACTTTAGGCACAAACCATGATCTTTCGATGTCGAGTTTAAGATAACTGAACCCGAAATTTTCAATCGTTGAAGCATATTGAGCGACCTCTGCGGCCTTGGTTTTTATCGGGTTGTTGTCAAGGTGTTTTGTTATCGTATCGTGATTATCAAAAGATTTTTGCCAATTTTTTTCGTCGGTAATTTTACTAAAATCAGTATAAAAAGCAGCGTAACTTGATCCTGGACCTTTAAAATCAGATTTTGTTGACAATGATTCGATAAATTTACCTCTCCATAAAGCCCATAAAGAACTGAAAGTAAGATTATAATTTACTATTTTTTTATCAATATATGTCTCAATCTCGTTTTTAAAACCATCCTGGTCCCATTGCTTATGATGAGATTCAATAATTCCTAATAAAAGAGGTTTTGTATCTTTATTCCAAGCTTCGTCATTTTTATTATCTTTTAATTTATCATTGTAATCCGTTATTTCATTAAATAGGTCTTCTCTAAATTCTTTGTATTTTGTATAGTGTTGTTGCATTTCAGGCGGCATATCTGTATGAATATTTTTACCCGACGGGGCGTCGTCTGCCAAAGCTACCGTTTTTAGAAAGAGGCTGTATTCATCTGAAAGTAGATCATTTCTTGGATTAAATACTTTTCCTCTCGGCATTTGATGAATCAATTTTGAAAAATCAGAGGTTGCGTTTAAGGCGTCAACGGAAATGGTTGGATTCAGAAAATTATTAATATCAACAATACTATATGTTTGATAAGGCGTTGAACCAATCAGGTGGCTTACAAATGTGTTATCCGATTGATACAATGATTCCAAAATACAAGAAATAAGCAGTTTATCGATTGGTTCCATATTAATTAAGTAGTTTTAAATTTTCTAATCGAAGGTGTGCCGAATTGCCCGGCACACCTTAATTATTACAATGATTATATTAAACAGGACCGTCAATCTTAGGACTTGAAGGAATTATTTCACTTATAAAACCGATTAACTGAACGCCTTTTACTCTTAATCCTGATCCTTCACCATCATCTTCTATTTTTACTCTTGAGGATTGTGTTTTGTAATTGGCGTTTATTGAAAACGGACCCCAACCAAATGATCCGCCTGCATTTGTAGATTTTTGAGATGCTAGATAAGCTTCATAAAAATTATCGTTTCTAATAAATAAGTTCCTTACCAAAATCAATTTTGAAGTGACCGTCGGCAACCAAAACTTATCATCCACATCTTTTATAATTCTTTTTAATTGAACTTCAGTACTGTCAGAAATCGCTTTAGCTTTTTGCCCGGGCAAATACCAATCATTCATTCTGAAAAGCAGAGTATCCATCCAAGGTCTGGTAATGTCAGCTATGGCATACTCGAAACTTATGAAAAGTTTATCGGATGATAATTCATGCTTTTGCTCAGCTTCCGAATGAGATCCGCCGCCTGATACAGACCAAAAACCTAAATTTATGCCCGCACCACCACCATAAGAAGTTGAATCATCGGTATAATCTTCGTTTGATTCAGCGCTGTTAAAAGAGTAGCCGGTCCAACCGTCCGCATCCGGATCAGCCCAATTTGATGGAAATATTTCTGTATATAAAACTCTTGCACCACCTCCTACATCTATGCTGTAAACACCGTCAGGGTCTATCATTTTTTTAGCGCTCGCTATAAATTCTGTTGCTGCATCTGTCCCTTGAGCGGCAATTAGCGCGATTGCTGCATCGACTTTAGACATAGAGCCATATATTTCCCAATCGTTAATCGCATCTGTGACTTTTTCAAAATAACTACTTCCATCATTAGGCCAAGATGCTAGGCTTATCGGGTCTTTCATTGCTGCGCTATAAGCTTTACTATACTCAATTCTGGATTTTTGCCAAGCATCCCTATATTCTTCATACTTTAGTTTAGTTGGCGATTTACCGCCTTCAGTATTTATAAGAAGTTTGTTTGCAGCATCCAATTGTATTTGAAGTTCAGCAGGAATAGGGATTACAATCGGTTTAGACGATGCCGAATTTATTATCATACGATAGGCGTTGCTAAGGGAAGAACCGATATCGTCACACAAATTGTCACCCTTAAATTGTAGACGCTTATCTGCATATTCGCACACCGTTCTTAAACTTGATAATGAATTCATGTCAACAGGTGCGGTTGTGCCTGTTCCTATAGGCGTCCCTCCTGGTGAATGACCTAGTTTCCAAGGAAATTGGACATCTTCTTTGTTAACCGGTTCTCCCGCTGCTAAAAACGAAACATAAAAACCATCAAATGCTTGTGTTTTGTCACTAATACCCAAAGCATTTTTTTTGATTTCGTCCCATAAACCAAAGACTGCATTTTTTTCAATTTTTTTCGTTTCTGCCATGATTTTAATATTTAAAAATGTTAAGAAAAAAGACTGCACTTTACTAGTGCAGCGTTAAAATTTGATAGTTCGATGTATGTCCCTCCCCATTTTTCGAACAAAATCAGCATGAAAATAAGATGAAAACCGTTTAAATGAAGGTAATCATTTTTTTTGATCAAACACTGGGTTCGGCGTTTGATAATTTAACGCCTGACGTCAACATTGATAAAAGTAGAAGTCGATAAATAGTGACAATTTCTCTGACGTTTCTTTTCTATTTTATACGCGTACAAATGCGCCAGAATCGCCCCACAAAAATTGGCCTGGCGCTCGACAATGATTTTCTGCCGGTCGCCGACCTGGTTGATATACAGACTGTAATGAACCGCAATTTTCGACCGTATTTTTTGCTCTTTCAGCGCCTCCAAAGCGACTTTCGTTTTAAAAGTAGGCGTATAAGTACTACACGTTAAGTTCAAATCTCCTCTATAGTCTCCTATCCCAAAAAACCTTCGCCCTCGAATGCTCCTGCAATTTTTCATAAATATGCCGGATATAGTTCCCAACGTTTGTTCGCTAATTAACAAAATCTTAGCGACCATTTTAACGCTTTTGCCTTTGACCAGGAGGGCGAGTATTTCGTTTTCGCGCGACGTAAGTTGGTAATCGGGCTTTAGTGCGAGGCGCTTTGATAAATAAGAGCAGTTAAAACGACAAGAAGTAAGACTTGATGCCAATGGTTAAATGAGAAAAATGAAATAAAGCGGTTAAGCGTTTCTTTTTTAGATCCATTACTAACAATAACTTGCAGTAATAAAATAACTCAAATCAAAATATAATTCACTTTATCATATCCATACGATTAGTAGAATTACCGGATAAAACTTCATTTCAAAAAACACAGCATCCATTCAACGGCGCTATTTGCCGTTAATGATTATAGTAATTTTAGCGTAAAGAAGGAGGAGGAAATTAAAAGGAAGCGCTAAATATGCGAGAAAGCGTCAAAAATGCAGATTACCATAAAAATCAATTATGGGCGTATATTTGGTAAAGATTGTCCGGCAAATATAGTGCATAAACTTTATAGGAAAAATATTTTTTGCTGTATTTTAAATATTTTTCATATTCAGGCTGGTTTCTCATTTAGGGCTATTCATTCTGGGTTCATTATCCAAAAAAATGACCGTACTAATGAATTAATAAAATTCAATAATCGGGTCTTTACATTTTTCAAAACAACATCCCGGATTGAGCGGGCGGAACCATTCCGGTGTGAATATAAGCTTTCGCGGTTGCTTCCCGGCCGCGCGGCGTGCGCTGAATATACCCCTCCATAATCAGGAAAGGCTCGTGGACTTCCTCGATGGTGCCTGCTTCTTCGCCGACGGCGGTAGCGATGGTGGTCAGGCCTACGGGGCCTCCTTTAAATTTATGGATGATAGTAGAAAGGATTCGGTTGTCCATTTCGTCGAGGCCACCGCTGTCGACGTTGAGGGCGTCGAGGCCGTACTGGGCGATTTCGAGATTAACGGAACCGTCGCCTTTGATCTGGGCGAAGTCGCGGATGCGGCGAAGGAGGGCGTTGGCAATGCGGGGGGTTCCGCGGCTGCGGCGGGCGATCTCGGTGGCGCCGCTTTCGGTGATCGGCGTTTTCAGCAGGTCGGCGGAACGAAAAATAATGGATTTCAGGGTTTCCACGTCATAATATTGGAGCAGGCAGGTGATTCCAAAACGGGCGCGCATTGGGGCGGTGAGCAGGCCCATCCGGGTGGTGGCGCCGACGAGGGTAAAAGGGTTGAGCGTCAACTGAATGCTTCGGGCGCTGG
>JBBRMZ010000255.1:0-5701 GCA_038230555.1 Chitinophagales bacterium | reverse complement strand
TTTTGATTCGGTTTTCCCCGGCTGCTTCCCAGATAGCCCCGCGCTTCGCCTAAAAACTCGCCCAGTTCGTTCGGGTTGCGGTTGATGCCTTTGGCGTCTTTGGCTGGCAAATAAAGCCGCATCAATTTAGCGATCGTATCTTTGACCGTTTTTCCCTGTTTAACCATCTGCGCTTTCACGCTGTCGGGCGCGTTGGCCATTTGGGCGTCTACCAGGCCGACCGTTTTATCGGCCTCTTTCAGGCGGTTGAACCCGTCGGTTGCTTTCTGCACTATTTTATCAAAGTTTTTTGTCGCCTCTTCTTTGGCTTTCATATCCGCCAAGGTGACGTCGCTGCGAGGGTC
Organism: Chitinophagales bacterium; assembly: GCA_038230555.1. Taxonomy (GTDB): domain Bacteria; phylum Bacteroidota; class Bacteroidia; order Chitinophagales; family Saprospiraceae; genus JAAFJT01. The sequence continues at coordinate 5,357 of JBBRMZ010000255.1, read as the reverse complement.
CGCCAGCACGTTGATATAAGCGGAGTCCTTATTACCGGAAAACATAGCCACTATTTTATATTTCCCTGGTATAACGCGCTCGCCGCGCGGCGGATCCTGATCTTCGCGCGGCTCCTCTAAAGCGGGAAAACGGACGCCCGTAGTTTCCAGCCCCCAGGTAATGCGGTTCATGCCGGAGTCCAGCGTGGTCGTGAAGGTGCGGACGGAATCCCCCGCTTCGTTGAAGATACGGATGGTCGCTTTTTTGCCGTTGCCGCTTCTGCCCGAAGCGCCGCCGCGGCCTCCCCTGCCGCCGCCTGCGGGCGGAGCCGCCGGAGCGGTTTCTGCCGTTTTAACGACTTTAGCGGTGTCTTCTTTCCTTAATTCCGGGCGCGGGCGGTTCCAGATCGTGATCAGGCCATTCGGCGCTTTATTTTGACCTTCATAGACTGCGTTGGCGTTGAACCGCTCGCCGTCCACCGAACGGAAATTAGCCAGGTAGGCGTCGGCGGGCGTAAAGACTTTAAAATCTTTCTTCAGTACGTCGCCTTTGGTGCGCGCCATTTCGCGGAAAGGGCGAATATCGTCCAATATCCAGTATGCGCGGCCAAAAGTAGCGACCACGAGGTCGCCGTCGCGCGGCTGTATTTTCAGGTCGGCGGTCGAAACAGACGGATAATCGTTGTTCCATTTGTTCCAGATCTTTCCGCCGTCCAAAGAAAAGTACATACCGTAATCTGTGCCTAAAAACAAAAGGTCGCGCTCGACAGGATCCTGCACGATCGACCAGACATAACCGGCTACTTTATTTTCGTCGACGATGCGCTCCCAAGTTTTGCCCATATCCGTCGTGTGATAAGTCATAGGCCGCCAGTCGTTTTGCCGGTAATTATTCACTACCACGAAGGCCTCGCCCGGCGAATAACTTGAAACTTCGATCTGCGGTATCCACGGGTTTTTAGGGACGCCGGGCAACCGGCTGACGAGATTATTCCAGGTTTTTCCGCCGTCGGTCGTCAGTTGCAAATTGCCGTCGTCGGTCCCGACCCAGATCACATTTTCGTCTTTCTGGCTGGGGGCGATACAAAGGATCGTGCAATGATTTTCCGCATTCGTCGCGTCGGGCGTTAGTCCGCCGCTGATATCCGCTTTCAGTTTAGCCGTATCGTTGGTGGTCAGGTCGGGCGAAATGATCTGCCAGGTTTGCCCGTAATCAGCGCTTTTATGCAAAAACTGGCTGCCGAAATAGATGCCGCTGTCGTGAAAAGGGTCCTGCGCCATGCCCGCGTTCCAATTAAAACGGAGCGGCAATCCCGTCGGATGAAAAGGTTTAATGAACTGCGTTTCGCCGGTCTTCCGGTCAAAATAACCCACGCTGCCGCCCTGCGACATGGCAAAACCATAACGGGCATTGTCACGGCGCGGCATAGCGTCGAAGCCGTCGCCGAACATGACTTCCTGCCAGTCGCTGTTGCGGATACCGCCCGCTTTCCAGACCGCGCTTGGCCCCACCCAGGAACCGTTGTCCTGTAAACCGCCGTATAGATTATACGGAATTTCGTTATCCACATTGACGTGGTAGAATTGTCCGACGGGCAGATTGGCGACAAACTGCCAGGTAGCGCCCATGTCGTGCGAAATATTCAGACCGCCGTCGTTGCCGTCCATGAGGTTGTTGGAATTGTTGGGGTCAATCCAAAAAGCGTGGTGATCGGGGTGGACGGTATTATAGGTCAGTATCTCCGTCCAGGTTTTGCCGCCATCCTCGCTGCGGGCGACGCGGGAGAAAATATTATATATCCGGTTCTCATTTTTAGGATCTACATGTATTTGGGCGTAATAGAACGGGCGGTCGCCGTTTTCGCCCACTTTTTGCCATTTATAGCCCCCGTCCGTACTACGGTAGACCGCATTTTCTTTCGCTTCGACGACTGCGTACACATAATCGGGCCGCGAACGGGAGATAGCGACGCCACACCTGCCCAGTTCGCCTTTTGGCAGCCCGTCCTTATCGGTTCGCTTTTCCCAGGTTTCGCCGCCGTCAAAAGAAAAATAAATCCCCGAACCTTTGCCGCCGGAGTTAAAATACCAGGGTTTCCGGTAATATTCCCACATACAGGCGATCAGTTTATTCGGGTTGGTTGGGTCGGCTGCCAGGTCGGCGCAGCCGGTCAGGTCATTGACGTACAATACCTTACGCCAGGTTTTACCTCCGTCCGTCGTTTTAAAGACGCCCCGGTCTTCCGTCGGGCCCCAGGCCGAACCCAGCGCCGCGACGGTGACAATATCCGGATTGTTGGGATTAATGAGGATGCAGGGCAACGTGCGAGTGCCTTTCAGCCCCGTCATTTTCCAGGTTTTGCCGCCATCGAGACTTTTAAAAATTCCTTCGCCGGAGTTCTGCGAGTTGCGGGGATTGCCTTCGCCCGTTCCCGCCCAGATCTCCGACGGATTATTTTGGTTCACCGCCACCGAACCAATGGACTGCACGGGTTCCTTCTCAAAGATAGGATCCCATTTAGCGCCGCCATCCGAGCTTTTCCACAGGCCGCCCGACGCCGTACCTACATACGCGATATTGTTTTTGAGGTCCACGTCGATCGCCGTTACCCGCCCGCTCATGGAAGCGGGGCCAATATTGCGGATCTTCATTCCTTTGAGTTGTTCGACGTCGATCTTTTGCGCTTTTATAACGCCGCCCGTAAATAAAATCGCCGTCAGGAGCGTCATGTAAAGTTTTTTCATATAACGTGGTTATATTATAATGATGGTGAGTAAGTTAAAAGTGTGAATATAAATATTTTCGGGTTTTCCGAGGTCAAAAGAGGAAATTAAAGCGTAATTTTGTAAAACTGGTCGCAGTCTTTTGACATTATGGAAGGTATTGAGTGTGATATTCACCGCTTTTTAGAAGAACGGGGCGTTAGTTTATAATTGTATGAGTATAACATTGAGACAAGAAAATACGTCCGACTATTTGGCCGTCTCCGAATTAATAATTGCCGCCTTTAGAGACGTTATATACAGCAATCACCTGGAGCAATTTTTGGTGGACAGGTTAAGAAAATCCTCCGCTTTTATACCTGAATTATCTATTCTTGCCGAAGACGGACAGGGCGAAATAGCGGGCCATATTTTATTAACGAAGATACATATTCAAAATCAAGGAGTATTATATCCAGCGCTTGCTTTAGCGCCCCTTTCCATAAAGCCGGAATTTCAAAACAAAGGTATCGGCGCCCGGTTAGTTGACGAAAGCCATCGCTTGGCCAGAGACCTCGGACATATGTTCATCGTGGTTTTAGGCCACGCAAAATATTATCCAAGATTTGGATACGAGCTTTTAAGTAAGTATCATATTCAGGTACCCATTCAGATTCCAGACGAAAGCGCCATGATTATTTCCCTGGCGGGAAATGATTTATCAACTATCAAAGGCGGCATGGTTAAATATTCTGAAGAATTTTTTTGATAAACTAAAAGTTCGTAAATTTTAGACAATTTCACTTGCATTTATGAAAACGAGTTTTCATATCTTTTCCATTGGCCGCCTGTATAACCTCAATAAACAAAAACCTTTACTTAACAACGAGCTATTGAACGATTATTTTGAATTGCAGGACTGGATTAGGGCGCTGCGGGAGAAGTATGCGCTACAAACCGTCGAACCGGCTTCATCGTAATGAATGCCCAAATTTTTATCGGAATTCATTACAATTCGCGTATATTTGTCATAAATACAAGAATTATGCAGCTAGCGGAAATAAAGAAACCTCAGGAAAAAGCCGCTTCTTCTACGCGGGTTAGAAAAGTTCCGAAAAACCTGATTTGGGAAACCTTAAACGGCCAACCTTTATATCGGCGGGGCTACAAGGACGTTATGCGAAAAACTAAAACGATTGAAGAAATTATGGGAAGCAGTTCATTGCAAGCTCTAATTCATATTTATTTACTTCGAATGATTATTCCCCGTTTAGATTTTAATATATATGACGTGCTTGCCAGCGAGATCGGCGTTCATTTCGATAAAAATGATAATATTTCAAATGACCTGGCCATCTATCGGCGTCTTTCCGCAAGTCAAATTTCCAGGCATTATACCGACTTTCCCGCCAAAATCGTCATCGATATTGACATAGATATTGACCCCGATAGTATGCGCGACCTTGAATACCTAACTTTAAAAACACAAAAAATGCTTGATTTTGGCGTGGAGAAAGTGATCTGGGTCTTAACCAATATTAAAAAAATAATGATTGCCACGCCGGAGAATGCCTGGCAAACTACCGATTGGTCGCAGTCTTTTGAGATTATGGAAGGGATGGAGTGTAATGTCTTACAGTTTTTGGAGGAGCGGGGCGTAAGTTAAATTTCACGGGCTGTAATTTCAATTTTCTAAATTTTGAGCTTCCAACGCTCTCATCATATCATCCCAAGAAGGTAAATCTGTTTCGCCTCTCTGATGAGCGTGCATCTCCTCTACGGCCCCGCGAATTTCATTTAATAGGGCCAATTTTTTTGATTCCAAAGACGTTGTTTTATGGGTATCCATAATTTTTATTTTAAGCCTGTTAAAAAAAGCCATTAGTAGCGTTTCATCGGCTTCATCGTATGTAATAACGATACTTTTAGTCATAGGTTGAAAAATTAGTTAACGCAAAATTAAGGTTTTTTTGTGAAATTCTAATACTGCAATTTACAAATCATCCTGTTATCATTTCCCAACCCTTTTAACATTCTGGAAATACCCCGGACGTCTGTACCCAAATTGGCAATTTATAGTCTTGTTTCATGCTTACAAAGTCCGGCAAAATATTAACCGTTTAATTACCCGTTCTTTTCATCCTTAGCGCCTATATCTCAAATTTTTAGCAAAATTTATTACATTTAGCCTACATTTGTAATTGCTCTTCCAATAATTTTTGGAAAATTTCACTTGTATCTATGAAAGCGCTATGCCAGCCCTTCCTGCTTACCTGCTTCACCTTTTTTTATATGGCCCCAGCCCTCCAAGCATTAACCTACGCGGTCGATCAACGCATCATCGTCGACCAACTGGGATACCGGACGGCGGCTAAGAAAATCTGCGTCGTCGCCGGCCCGCAAACAGGGTACAATGCGCCGAAGCCTTTTAATCCGGCGTCCACGTATCAACTTCGGAGAAGCGCCGACGACGCGGTCGTTTTTACCGGGCCGACCGTCGCCTGGAACAATGGCGCCGTCCACGGCCAGTCGGGCGATCTCGTCTGGCGCTTTGATTTTACGGCGTTTACAACTCCTGGCGCCTATTATGTGTTCGATCCCGTCAACCAGGTTGGCTCTTATATTTTTGAGATCAACGACGGCGTCTATGCGCCCATGCTCCGGGCGGCGACGCG
>JBBRMZ010000254.1:0-5735 GCA_038230555.1 Chitinophagales bacterium | reverse complement strand
TAAATATTATTGTTGTGGATATTAATTGAGCTGCCACCCCTAACGTCAACTCCATCACTCTGTTGCTGATCTCTTCCTCCAGCAGGCGGAGGATTCTGGCTATCTATGGAGAGTCCCGTTATTTCAATTCCGCTTCCCCCGGAAACATTAATTGATATGCTCTGGTCAGTAAAAGATAATCCCGTAATACCCGCCGTGGTAAATCCCGTGGCATTTGATAACAATAATCCATTAACGCTTCTCTTGTAATTAAAAAAACGCGTGGATATAATGGGAGTTTTGTTACAGGAAATGGTGACCCCGTTTCCTGAGACGACGCAGGAACCATTCACTTGGATTCCTATATAATTGGCGTCTAATATTTCACTCGATAGAGATATGCCACATCCGCTGTTACCCGTTATAGCTACGTCGGCGTCTTGAATACAACCATATGTAAGGTAAAGCGTTGAATTATTCGTGACGCTAATGCCGCTCCATGTATAGGGTTGAATTCCATGAACATAACATCCCGTCATGGATCCCGTGGTCATTACTATTATTTGAGAACCCGATTCCATCGTAAATTCCGTATGATAAAAGTTTGCCGCAACGTCCAAAACCAGCGTTCCGTAAACATGAAGATTAACATTATAAAAATATGGCCCTCCGCTGATTTGACTTAGATTGGTGGTACTGGAAGACCCGCTTCCAACCGTGATGGGGGAAGTGGAATAGGCCTTACAAGTTTGCGCCCTTGCGGTTTTCGGCAATAATAGAAATCCCGTCATACATATTATAAATAATACAATGTGGGGGGGGGGTAATTAATTTACCCGTTTTAAACGGAGAGAAAGCTTGCATCGGTTTAAAATTTTAAAAAATGAAAAGGATGGTTAATATCAAGCGCCTTGTGAGCGCCGCAATACAATATTCAACTATTAATTCCATAATAGCAAATCTACTTTCACACCATAAACTATTAAATTTTGTATATGAATTAAACGCCATTTTAATAAACATGCCGTCAACAAGTTAGACCATTTTTATTCTTGTTTTTCCGTATGTTAATTAATTATTAAGTTTTATGTCCCATAAAAAGGGTAGAATCCTGCCGGAAAGTTTTCCGTTTTTTCGACTCAATATAAATCATTCCCCCCCAAAACGCCAGCTTCCCCGTCCAAACCCTTTCCTTTCCCTCCCGCAACGCGCAAAGATAAATCCCCGCCGCCGGCCCCGCCGCGTCGGGATGAAAAACGTCCATCCCCGCCGCCGGCGCCGCGCCGTAAACCAAACGCCCCAAGCGGTCATAAATACTGACCGCTTTTAATTAAAATATTTTCAGTTTCAGTAATTAGCAATAAACGCAGTTATGATTTTTGTAATTTGTTCATAGGCAATGAATTGAAAGCTACGTAGCTGACGGCTAATAGTTACGCAGCTACTTAATTATTTTTTAAACTTTAGCTTACTTCTCCGGGTTGAGTTTCGTTAATGAATCCTTTACTAATCGAATTACAATATCTTCCGCCGATTTCCTGTTACCGGTCCCTATGGGAATGTAAAAATGTATTCTTTGAAAAACAGGAGCATTATCAAAAAGGAAGTTACCGGAACCGTTGTCATATCGCTTCCGCACAGGGCGTTTTGAGATTATCCATCCCGCTCCAAAAAGGGAAAAATGAACAATTACCCATTACTAAAGTCCGTATGGCGACTGAATCGCCCTGGAGAAAATTACACTGGAATGCTATCAGAACCTGTTACGGTTCGGCTCCTTTTTTTGAACATTACGCCCCTCATTTTGAAAAAATATACCTGCAGCAGGAAGAGGAATATTTATTTGACTGGAATCTGGCGCTCTTCCGGTTAACGTTGCAACTGTTAAAAATCAGCGATCAGACGCCTGTGCATTTTACCGAAACGTATCAAAAACCATTGGAAAATGAAGTTTTTACAGACCGTAGAAATAAAATAAACCCTAAAACGAGCGCTTCCAAGACGTCCGATGAAAATAGCGCCTTGAAATACCCGCAATTATTTGAAGAAACAACTGGATTTCTACCCGATCTGAGTATCATTGACGCATTGTTTTGTTGCGGTCCGCGCGCGATTGATTTAATACGTTGATTTTTAAAACTATCTTTTGAACAAGTTAAATATTTGGTTAAAAAACAGAACAACAGACGCGGCGTTCTCCCTACAGGCAGGACAATTAATCCGACAGGGGAGCGTCATTTTAAGCGGTATTTTTTTAGTAAAATTCAGGTTAAGCGTCGGGGAGATTGGCGTTTATGAGACGGCCCTCTATATTGGAAGCGCCGTTAGTTTTTTTTGGTTAAACGCTTTCATTCAAGGTTTCACCGTTTTTTATCCTGCTCTGACCGGTGAAAATCATAAAAGATCGCTTTGGAATATTTTTATTTTATGTAGCGCCGTTAGCGCGGTATTGTTGACTGCTATCCAATTCGGAAACAATTTTATATTAAAATTTCTGACAGGCGGCCTCGATCTTCCGCTTTTACGAAATTATTTATGGTTTCTATTATTCAATTTACCCGCTTCTTTGCTGGAAATTGTCCTGTTTCTGGATCGGCGTCCAAAAAAACAATTATTCTATTTTATCTGGAGCTATGGTTTGCAAACTTTAGCAATCGTTATGCCGACTGCGCTTGGGTGGCGTTTTTCATATAGTTTTTATGGACTGGCGGTATTAGGGGCTTTCAGGTATGTATATTTAAGCGCTTATATTTTGGCTCAGGCGGGCCGTCCAACCTTTTCTATGCCGCTGCTGCGATCGTTCTGGGCCTTGTGTTTGCCGTTGATCGGTTATAATTTTTTAAGCGGATTCGCCGTTTTTTTTGACGGCTGGCTAATTAATTTTTATTACCGGGGCGACCCGTCTGTTTTTGCCGTTTTCAGGTACGGCGTGCGGGAATTTCCATTATCGTTGGCTTTGTCGACCGGGCTAAGCGCCGCCGCCGCCGCTATGCTTTCTGAGAATGTAAAATCAGGCCTGCCGGAGCTGAAAAGACGGGCCGCCAATTTGCAGTGCATTTTATTTCCTGTCGCAATAGCGCTGGTGTTATTTTCAAAACCATTGTTTTTTTTGATTTTCAACCGTTCTTTTAGCGAAAGCGCCGGTCTTTTTTCAATCTACCAATTATTGGTGCTCAGCCGCGTATTATTTCCGCAGGCAGTTTTACTCGCTTTAAAGGACTCCAAAGGCTTATTAAAAATTTCGGCGGCAGAAACAATGGTAAATATCCTTTTGGACGCGCTCTTTATTGTTCCGTTCGGATTAAAAGGAATTGCGCTTTCAACCGCGATCGCTTATTTATTTGAAAAAGTTATTTTAACGAAATATATAAAAGATAAATACGCTATTGATTCCAGCGAATATACAGACTGGCGTCTATATAAGCGATATACCTTTTTGTTAACGGTCGCTTTTCTGGTATCTCTTAAATTTAATGCTATCTTTAACTGGTCTTTTTTAGACCAATAAAATTAAAATAGGTCCATACGCCGAAGTAAGCTTTTTTGACAACCAGAATACGGGTTTGGAATAATTCAGTCAATAAAGGCGTCAGGTGACGCTGCATACGAACATGATTTTTTTCCATAAACTTTCGATACCAGGAAAAATTGGCTTCTTCAAAATCGCTTACCGCTATATACCCTCCTTCTTTCAGATCAGTGCGCGCCTGTCGGATAAGTGTTTCCCAGAAAGGGTTAACCATTGTTAAACAATAGGAAAAAAGGATTAGATCATATTGCCCGGGAAGACTGGTAGAATCGGCTCCGTAAGCGTTTTCAACAAGGCAAGTCCTCTCCTGGTAAGTCCTCATTTTAGATTGCGCTTTTTTGATCATATCAGCCGAAAGGTCCATACCGGTCAACGACGCCTTCGGATATTTTTGAGCGAGCCATTTAAGGTTAGTCCCCGTGCCGCAACCAACCTCTAAAATATGTAATTCCTGGTCTTTAGGGAAAGGTAAGCTGCGTAATAAAGTTTTCCGGCCGAACAGAAAGGTCCAACGGGTGGAGTCATAAATCTTAGCGTGAAGCCGGTAATAATTTTTTATGGTTGTCCGCTGTTCTGCTTCCGCAGTTGGTATTTTCACTTTTGCGTTCATACAATTACTTTACGACGCCCAGATATACGCTGGCATAAGTGCCAACTCTGTCTTTTTGATGTTGGCAATTCGTCCTGTCTTTTTCAAAGGTAATTGATTTTTCTACAAAGTCTGGAAAGAAATTAATTTCGGCGGACGCCGAACGCAATAAAGTTTTAGTTCCTTTTTTGCTATTTTTCAGAATATGGCGCCATTCTTCTTCTAAAGCAAGTTTTTCATTCGCTGCAAGCCAGTCTTGATGGTCTAACAAAACATAATGAGAATAAGAATTGGGTTCTTTTATTAAAAAATCGCTGACTGTCGTATTATAGGTCTTAACGCGGTTGACCCTGTTGCGGATTATATTAAAATTTTCCTCTTTCAGGTAATTTGGGCAGCAATCCGGCGAATAAGAACCTTCCAGATAAACTTTCCAGAAATAGTTGTCCTTTACGGGCAATTGCGTAAAAACATTGCGCATGCACTGACGGATAAATCCCGACGCCCCGCTTTCCGAATTCTTAAATAATGAAATTTGGCTGTCCGGAACGCCTAGCATGTACATAGCAATCGGGCGGTTCATAAACCACTGCACCGATCCTTTTAACAAAAGCGGTTCCAGTTGATAATATAATTCTCTTTGGATATCAAAACTCTCTGCGTTGAGCAGACGCTGTATATTTTTGTAAAGTTCTTTTTGGGCTTTCAGATAACTGCTCAATGCCCATGCCATGACGCCCGTGGCGCCGTGATAGTAAAACGTTTTACGGATCTTTCCGCCTTCAAAAAAATTCATGTTTTTATCCCAGTATTTTTGGGCAAATTCGGGCATATCTGATCTAAGTTTATGACGATAGATCGTTTCGGCGTCCCGGCATACGCCCCGCCCAAATAGCTGATAAAGCTCGTCAAAGCCGGCATTTCTGAAAACGGACAATTTCAATTCAAGCAAAGCGTTTTGCCGCGGGTTCATGTCGATACAATGAATATTTTTTGGGTTATCAAGCAGGTAATCCAGCGCGTTGCATCCGGCGCTCGTGATCATGACGATCTCGCTATCGGCGTCGACGTCCAATAATTCCCGGTCGCATCGCGGATCTTCCCAACAGGCGTTATAGATGAGATTGTTTTTGTGGATATTTTTAAAAATCAGATTTTTTAAAGACATTGGAACGGTTATGGAAATTTTTGCAAAGATAAGAAGTTTTTAAGGCTGCTCCCTTAAGAGTATCTTATCAAATCATTAATTAATGCTGATAAGGATTGAAAAAGTCCAAAAAGGCGCCGGGACGAATAACCTGATAATCGAAAACGGATATAACGGGAGCATAGCCCCTTTCATCCCCTAAATACCGGCCAGGAAGTCCGTTAATCCTTAGTATCCATCCGTTATTCGCAAACCCCTTGAGTCATATATAAGCCGTATATAAGCCGTATATAAGTCAGGTATGAGTCAGGTATGAGTCATATATAACCTCCCCCTCAGATTGTACCGGTTTGAGGTACTCCCCATTCTTAGGACAAATTTCAACTAAAACTAAGGTGGAGTCAATGTGATTTAAAGATACGATAAATTATGTATTATGTTGATCAAAAACTTCTTTGGGCGTTTTCCAGTTGAGCGACTGATGCTTGCGT
>JBBRMZ010000253.1:0-5741 GCA_038230555.1 Chitinophagales bacterium | reverse complement strand
GATGGATAAAACCCGAAGATTACCGCACGCCGGATCAATTGTTTTATGCAACTCAAACAATTTTACAACAAGTAGGGAATGCTTATAAAATTAATTTTTCCCCCTTTAAATAATATCAATTTATTTTGTACCGGTACTTATCCTAACTATATTAATATTGATTATGCTCTAAATGTTAACATTAACCAATCAAGAAGACGCTGGTGGGGAGGTTCATCTCCTACTTATGACGGTTTTAATTGGGGAATTGGCTGGGGAATGAATATGGGGGCAGGGCCAAATTCTTATATTACTCCTCATGGGATTTTAAGCAGTACCTTAGTTGAAGGCGGTCAAACATGGACTGTTAATGGGCAAAGTGGTTTAAATATTAGTATTGAACTATGGAGTGCTCAATTTAGCGGTTATTACGATAGCGTAATAATGAGAGGTTATATTGATGATATTTATAATAATCCCCGCTTATTCTGCATTGAAAGAACTGGTCTGGTGTGCACTTCGAATGACGCCACAACAGATCCAAGTGGGTATCCTAATTATAATAATCAATATTGCCAGAGATAAATTTATTGGGCTAATATATTTAAAATATATTAGCCCATTTTATTAAATTGAAATTTAAATGAATACTAAGTGAATATCAAATTAAAATTTTCTTTGTTATTTATAATTGTAATTTTCAACTTAACTTGTAATCCTAATATTAATATTTTAACCGAGCCAAGCCAAGATAAATTAGTAATTTGGTGTTTTTTGCATCCAGATAGCGTAGTTTCTGCTTTAATTAGTAAAACCTCTCCTATTTTAAAAACGATAGCAGATAGGAAAATAACGGACGCAAAAGTGATATTATATGAAAATAATATATCTGTTGATACTTTAAAATATGATGTAAATTCTAAATACATTTCATCAAAAAATTTTAAACCTTCTGAAAATAATATATATTATATTACAATTATTAAAGAAGGTTTTTTAACTGCACAAACTTTACCAGATACAATGCCAAGAAAGCCAAAACTTATAAAATATATTGTTAATGATTCAGTCGGAATCGAAGATATTAATTCTCAAACATATCCGGCACGGTTACAATTCTTCACAGATCAGCCCAGTAACTATCCCTGTTATTCTTTTGGCTCTCATACATTTAAAAGAGATGTAGGTTCAGGTCATGTTGTTGATGAATATGTTATAATAGCTCGAAAAAATAATGGGTGTTCATTAGATTGGAATTTTTTACAATATCGCTTTAATGACGCGTCTTGCGGTTTGCCTATAGATTATTATGATTTTACAGCGGAAAATGGTGGAAGGCCTCCTAAACTTAAAAATCTTAAAGTAGGATTTACTATTGGAGCAGTTACTTATCGTCCTCAAGCTCTTTTTAAAGAATATTATAAGACTTTTAAGCAACCTACTGGAGATGTTCTTGACGACTTATTTTTTGCTCCAACTTTCTTCCCTGAATATGTCAAAAATGGATACGGATTTTTAGGATGTTATAATACGACAGAAATAGAAGTACAATTTTAATTTCATATATACACTTACAATGCGTTTTATAAATTTGGTTATTCTTCTTCTGATGAGTTTATCAATATTTTCTCAAAATGTTACCGTAAGCGGACATATTCTAGACGAAACCGGGGAGGCAATCCCTAACGCCATCATTTTTGATTCTTTGACTTCAAAAAATACGACCTCTAACCAATACGGTTTTTTTAGCCTTTCTCTTACTAAAGGAAGATCCTTGCTGCAAACTGTTTTTGTAGGATCGGAAAAAGCGATAATATCGCTTTTATTAACGCGTGATACGAGTATTGAAATCAGGCTTCGACAAACGACGCTTCAGGAAGTCGTCGTTCGCGACGCCAAAACCAATACGCATGAGAAAATAAGTACGACCATATTGCCGATGGCGCAAATGAAGAAAATACCCGCTATCGGAGGGGAAGTGGATATTATAAAAGCGCTTTCATTAACGCCTGGGGTGGAAGGGGGAGCTGAAGGTTCGGCCGGACTATACGTGCGGGGCGGAACGCCGGATGAAAACCTGATCTTGCTGGACGAAGCCATTGTTTACAATCCCAATCACATATTCGGCCTGGTTTCAGTATTTAATCCCGACGCCATTAAAAGCGTCGAACTCATTAAAGGCGGTTTCCCGGCGAGATATGGAGGACGGCTTTCGTCAGTACTGGATGTCGTTATGCGGGAAGGTAATTATGAAAGAAATAAAACAAGTTATGGTATCGGTTTACTTTCTTCCAGGCTATATCTAGAAAGGGTTTTAGACAAAGAAAAATTAGGACTTATGGTTTCTGCCCGTTCTTCCTATTTAGGATTTCTACTTTTACCAAGATGGGTCGCTTACAAGTCTGCCAGTTCGGGCAGTATTTCATCGTATTTAAATTATTTCATGTATGATATTAATGCCAAACTTAATTATACATTGCTAAATAAAGACCAATTAATTTGGTCATTTTACTTAGGAAAGGATGACTTACGCTCATTCGATAGAAGTTCAAACTTTGAGGAGAAAACATTTTTAAATTGGGGCAATCTGACTTCAACATTAAGATATAATAAAATACTTACTCCTAAATTATTTTGGAAGAGTATGCTAATTTATTCTAAATTTCTCTATCAAAATGATTTTTATCAAAACAATGCTGCTAAGGGTTTCTATGAAGAATTTAATAATCGCTCCGGGTTGACGGATTATACGCTTAAGTCGGAACTGGACTATATCCCTAATAACAACCATTATATCCGAGCCGGAATTGAGGGAACTTATCATAATTTTCTGCCAGAATCAAAATATTATCAAACTAACGATACTACTCAAAGAAATACCGCTCAAACAGAACGATTAGGCGCTTTTGAACCGGCATTATTTATAGAAGACGAATGGAAAATATTTAACCGTTTTAAACTAAACGGCGGAGTCCGGCTGGATTTATATCATGCGCCCGGCAAAAATTATTTCTCCTTGGAACCCCGGCTGACCGCTGTATACGATTTGGGAAACGGCTGGAATTTCAAGGCGGCTTATACCAAAATGCAGCAAAACATTCACCTGCTGACTAATAGCGGAGTGGGTTATCAAAACGACGTATGGGTTCCCAGCACGGCTTCGGTGCGGCCCCAGCAATCGCGGCAATGGGGGGCGGGCTTTTCCAAATATTTTGTCGGTCCTGATCTGGAACTACAGGCGGAAGCATACTCAAAAACCATGACCGACCTGATTGATTACCAGGAAGGGTCCAATATTGTCACCAACCTGACAGGGTGGGAAAAAATTGTCGAAAAGAATGGCTTGGGGTGGTCAAAAGGAATAGAATTGTTCCTGCACAAAAAAACGGGACGGTTGAACGGCTTCGTTTCTTATACCTACGCTAAAAGCGACCGCCAGTTTGCGGATATCAACGGCGGCGATAAGTTTCCTTTCCGGTACGACAACCGGCATAATTTTGCCGTTACCGGCAATTTCCAAATAAGCAGGCGATGGGATATTTCAGGTACCTGGGTTTATAAATCCGGCGAACCGACCACCATACCGCTCTACACCATCGACCGTTTTGATTACGGCGTCCCCGGAACGGTTTATACTACCCGCAACGGGTACCGGCTGCCTGAATATCACCGGGCAGATGTTGCGATCAATTACACCAAACAAACCAAAAAAGGCAACACCAAAACCTGGAGTTTTAGCGCTTTCAACGTCTATAATCGTCAAAACGTATCTTACATCCGGATTGAAACCACCGCCACAACGGACGATAAAGGCGTCATAACCTATCATCAGCATTTAAAGCCTGTTACCGCATTTGGCATAATTCCCGGAATCAGTTTTTCAAAAACGTTTAAATGAATGGCTGTTAGCCATTAACTATTATCCTTTAGTCAGTAATCTATTAATCGAAAATAGGTTATTTGGACTTTGGCAATACTGATTTATAAAAAAGTCGCTATATTAGCTGGACGTTAATAACGAATAGGTTTATTAGAAAACACCAAATATTCCCACGGTTTCAAACTAAATTTTGCGTTCGCTGGCAAAGGAGTTTCCATCCCGTCAAAAACATTATAATATTTTCCGGGATAATTAGCGCCGGAGAAAACAGTTTCCATAGGTTGCGCGCTCATATTAAAAACGCCGACCACTTTGTCGCCGTCTTTTTCTCTTAAAAAGCTGTACACTTTTTTATCCTCGTTGGTGTGTATCTTTTGAAGGGCGCCTCCGGCAAGTCCGTTCCAAAGCGCTTTGTTTTGATGTTTCAGCGTCAGCAATTTTTTGAAAAAATCCGCTTTGGAAGGACCCGACCAGTCGATCTCGTCCTTGTTAAAAAACCAAAGCCGCTTATCGAGGCCGGCTTCCTGTCCACTATAGATCAGCCCCATGCCGTCGAACGTATGGGCAAAAACAGTAAATAAGTCCCCTGCTTCTCCAAAAGATTCTTTCAACGTTCCGTTCCAGCTATTTTCGTCGTGGTTTTGGGTAAAGTGCATGTGCCAGCCCTGCGGCGGATTTTTAGCCTTATCCATCGCAAGGTATTCGTCAATATAATCCGCTGTTTTTTCGCCTTTGGCGATGGCCTTCATATCGCTGTGAAAATGCCAGCCGTAATTCATTTCAAAACCCGCGTCTAATTGTTCGGGAATGGCTTCCCACTCGGCCAGCATAAATACGGGTTTAATTTTATCCAGCGCTACGCGCAGCTCCGCCCAAAAATCGGTCGGCACAAATCCGGCGACGTCTTCCCGGTAGCCGTCGACGTTGCATTCGTTGATCCAATAAGCGTGCGCGTCAATAATGGCCGCGCGTAAAGCGGGATTATTATAATCCAGCATGGCCGTGTCGTCCCAGTCCGTTTTAATCCCGTTGGCAGGATCGATCGGAACGGTAAAATGACCGTCGACCTGAACAAAATATTCGGGATGTTCTTTCATCCATTTGCTATCCCAGCCGGTATGATCAGGGACAAAATCCAGTATGACCTTCATACCCAGCGCGTGAATCTCGTCGACCAGCGCTTTAAGATCGTCGAGCGTCCCAATATCCGGATTAACGGCTTTAAAATCATAAGCCGCGTAAGCGCTGCCAATGCAGACGGAGGTCGCTTTATCATGGCATTTTTTATTTTTCTCGCAGATTGGGTAAATGGGCATTAACCAAAGAATATCGACGCCCATCGCTTTAAGGCGCGGCAGATGCGCGGCAAAGCTTTTAATATCACCCCTTTCAGAATATTGTCGAATATTGACTTCGTAAATATTAGCGTTTTTGACCCAGGCCGGCGTTTTAAAATGGGGCGCCGTCCACGTAGGGGCGAGAGACTGAGTTACGGTTTTAAAGGTAGCGGGGACAAGCGTTTTATTGAAACAGGCCGCCATAAGAACAGCTACCGCAACGGCGATCAGCATAAAAACATACATAGGGGTTCGGTTTAACCCATTTGACGCGTTTTGATTCTTTTATAAAAGATCGGCGCGCTCTTTTTAGAGCGAAATTATACGGTCAAACGACGGGTGATTGAAAGAAGGGTCAAAAATACAAAAACATTTTAAAGGAAGTCAATATATGGCGTTTTCTGTTTTTATCCGAAGGTTAGATTTTATGTGCTGGTTTATTAAGCAGTATTTCAAAAACATCAAATCCTCAGGTATACGTTATAGGGATTTACCCACGTTTTAACAGATAGAATAGTTTCTTTTAACAAGTAATCGTTAATATT
>JBBRMZ010000252.1:0-5782 GCA_038230555.1 Chitinophagales bacterium | reverse complement strand
AGTTTTTCAATCATTACCCCGTCCTCCAGGCTATTGAGTTTCAAAACGATGTTCGCTTTTTTTCCCTGCTTTGCAAAGGCAATTTCCCTGTTAATTTTTTCGAGCAGGCCCTCCCGCAAATTGAACTGACCCACCATTAAGTATTCAAACGTCAGGTGTTCGCGGTTATGGCTTTCTAAAAACTTAAAAACGCGCGCTATTTCATGCGTGATCCGTTCGTCGGCGGTAAATAAGCCAAAATCCGAATAGATCTTGGCAGTGTCTTCATTAAAATTGCCGGTGGAGAGGTATGCGTAAAGATGTGAAATTTTATTCTCCAACCTGTTCACCAAAGCCAGTTTGGAATGCACTTTGACGCCGGGCATCGAATAATACACCGCCACGCCCGCTTCCTGTAGGATTTCCCCCCAGCGCAGGTTGGCTTCTTCGTCGAACCGGGCTTTTACTTCAATAAAAACGCTGACTTGTTTGCCCGCCTTCACCGCCTCTATCAAAGCTGCAATAATGCGGGAATTTTTAGCCACTCTGTATTGTACGACTTTAATATGCGTGACCAGGGGATCGCGCGCGGCGCTTTCGAAGAACTTTACCACGCTGTCGTAAGATTGATAAGGCGTGTTGATTAAATGATCTTTTTCCCGGATGGCGTCAAAAATATTCTCCGCTTTTTCCAACGCCAAATAGGGTAGGGGAGGCATGGGTTTATACTTCAAATGCTTCAACCCAAAGTCCGGGAATTTAAAAAAATCAAAATTGTTATGATACCTGCCCTCCGGCAACATATCGACTTTTTCTAAGAAAAAGGTTTCTCCCAGAAATTCCAGGAATTTCTCTGGCGTTTCGCGGTCGTATACAAACCTGGAAGCGGGTCCAACATTTCTTTTTTGAAGGCTGGTCTTAATTTTCTGCACCAGGTCGCCGCTAAATTCGTCGTCGATATATAATTCGGCGTCGCGCGTTAGTTTAATGGAATAGGTGTCGATAATTTCATACCCGGGAAACAACCAGGAGACGCTGTGGCGCACGATGTCGTCGAGCATGATCAATTCGTGCCTTCCCTGCAAAGAAGGCAACTCGATAAAACGCGGCAGGTAATCGGAAGGGATTTTTACAATTGCGTATTCATGAGGAGCCGTATAGCTTTCTTTGGGCTGCAAAACAATACTTAAATAGAGCGCCGCCGTATTGAGGAAAATGCGAATTTTGTTCTTCACCAGCAAAACGGGCTGCACGAATGGCAGCATATTATCGCGGAAATAATCTTCCACAAATAGCTGCTGTTCTTTATTCAGGTCAAGCCGGCGGAGTAGAAAAATATTGTAGTTGCGCAGTTCCGGTATGATGTGATTATCAAAGGTTTCACTGAATTCAACCTGCTGTTTATTGACGACCTTTTGGATTTCGCGCAGCAGCGCTTTGGGCTTATACTCCAGCTCTTTTTTCGCTTTTTTACCTAGGCGGATCAGGTTACGGTGCTGCGCCACCCGGACGCGGTAAAATTCGTCGAGATTGGAAGAGTAAATGGCCAAAAATTTAACCCTTTCCAACAGCGGCACATTAGGATCTTTGGCTTCCTGTAAGACGCGGTAATTGAAAGACAGCCAGCTCAGGTCTCTTGGAATATGCGTAAAAACGGGATTTTCTGCCATGGAATACAAGTTATTTCCCCTAAAGAGAAAAATGATTAATACAGCTTGTTAGGGGTGTAAAGTTTCTAAGGGTAAAAATATTAATTCCATTAGGGTTTACGAGGGTTTATATCCTAAATCTTTATTAACTTTTGTGGCGGCGTTACTTTCTCTGGTATAGACTTTTTCAAAAGGTAGGGGCTGATGAGCCCCTATATTAGCGCGCTGTATGCAAAAATAATTAACTTTTTTATTTCCGCGTAATTTGTTGAAAGTATAAAACGTAAAATATTTTTTTAGATCATATTTATACGTCCGGGTAAATATTTAGCGCCTTTTTTATAATCCAATTCCCAACACTACTCCCGGCGCTCCCCATTTCCCTTCCTGCAAATGCGTAACGACGTCCACCCGGAATAAACGGAACAGACCAACGCCAAGATTATCTATTCCGAAAGAAAATTCGGTATAATTAGATAAGTCGGGCGTTTTTAGGAAGCTGATTTTAACGATTTCCCGCCCGCCCAACTTCCGGAGGAGGGGAATTTTATCCAAGAAAAATCCTTCAAAATGATGCTGCCAATGTGCTTCGAGGTACGCGCCTTTAGTGCTGTACTGATAATAAGGCAGTTGAAAAAACGAATTCATATAACTATTCTGATTTCCGAGAATGGTCTGATTGCCGTTAAAATGATGGTAATCATAGAAAGGAACGTTGGTTTTTTGTAAAAACGTTCCGACTGAAAGGCGGGCTTCTGAAAATCCCCAAATGCCTATGCCGATCCTGGATTGCGTCAAATGAAGTTGTAGCTGGTCGTAATCGGTGTCTCCTGCGCTGAGGGGAATAACTTTCTTATAAACCAGGCCAATGACCGGGTAATTTTGGTCGGCGTCTATTTCTTTATGATCGGGGTAGGTTGAATAATATTGACGAAAGCGGTAGGTCGCGCTTAGACGAATATTGAAATTATTAGAAACGCCGACATCCGGAACCCCTGAAATATTGTCTGGTAAATTGGTATATTGCAGATCGTTGGGGTTGTTTTTTTGGTAATGGATCGCTAACGGCGACCGGCGGGCTCCTTCAACAGAGCCGTCAACAAATAATCCGTTAACGGTTTCCCGGGAATATTTTAAACGGAAGAATTGTTTGTCATAGAGTCGAAGATAACTTTTTCCGGCCAGCCACATTTCAAGTTCGTTCATGCCCTGTGAAATGGGGTCGGACGGATTAAACTGCTCGATAGCGCGACCGCCCGAAATCGAAAGGACCGCAGCATGGAAAGCGTCGAAGCGGGCAGTAAGACCTCCGCTTGCTCTAAAAACCTGCTCTGAAAAACCGTAATCTAGTTTAGCGTTCGCGCTCCAGTAACGATACCCCTCTTTTTCCAGGTTTTTTCTAAAGACAACAGGCAAAGCAACATTCCAGCCCTGCACGGGATTTAGGCCAATATCGTTAATCGGCGAACCGACGCTCCAGTTGGTATGATCCTGAGAATTCCTGTGCGCATAGCCTGTTAGCAAAGAAGCAAAGGAAAATTTATTGGCTTTCCGGTCGACCGAATCTCTGTATGGCTTGCTTTCGTGAATGTTTTTCAGGCTGTCCCTTTTAATATAATCCCTGCCTTCTTCCGCCGTAAGCGGTATAGGCCGGATACTGTCCCAATAGGAACTTTTAACCTCGGCGGCTCCTTTTTCTACCTTAAAGACTTCAGGCCCGAAAAAGTTTTTAAGCAGATCGGGATGCAGGTTGTAATTAGAAAACACGCCGGTAAAATTTCCTTTAATATGTATTCCCAACAGGTGCAGCTTAAATTCGATGACCTGTGAAAGAGGCCGCCAAATATCAGGCGCCTCGACCTGTACGTGCGTTTGCCGGAACCAGACGGTGTCTAAAATGGGAACCTGTATGCTTGTGCCGGTCAAAAACAGATCAACGCTGTAAATATTCCATTGATTGTCAACGATATAAATAAAGCCGCCCCAGGTTGGGTCGGAAGACCTTTTAGGGATCACTTCAATTTTTTTGACGTCGTGACCCTGCTCGTCCTTAATGGTTCCTATTAGACGGTACCGGTAGTAAGAAAGCGCGTTATCGGCTATAGGCGACAGGATAGAGCGCTGTATCTCAAAGTGATTATCGTAAAAGCTAAAATCGAAAATAGCCGCGCGGTTGAAGCCAAACCCGTTATCCTGGCCGCTCACTTTGGAAGAAAGGAGTTCTTCCTTGGTTTTATCGGGCCTTTGCTGATAATATTTTGACCTTGTTTCCGATAAATAGACGATTCCCTGCCGGTTGCTGTCTAAAATCCCTCCCAGCGTTCCTATTTCTTTGCCCAGCAGTTTTTTAGGCGCAGAGACGATCCTTTGAACGCCTTTGATGTAGACGTCCGAATACCAGGTTTTTACCTGATCGCGGAAATATTTTCGCCGCTCAATGGCTTTACGGATAATCGGGTATGCTGGGTCCTCGGCGTTTGCTTTAACCACAAATTCAGACATTTCTACGATAGCAGGCAGCAAAACGACGTCCAGCCGAAGCGCTCCGCCCCTGAAGGTTACTTTTTTGAAGGTTTTCTGGTAACCTACCTGCTGAAAGACGACCGCGTAGTCGCCCGCTTCTACGTCGAGCGAGTAGTAGCCGTCGGCGTTCGCGCTCGTTCCGCGAGTGGTTTTTTCAATATATATGCTGGTAAACGGAACTCCCTCGCCGGCAGGATTAACGACCCTGCCGGTTAATTGAGCGATAGCGGCGATGGGGGAGAAAAAAAGAAAAAACAGGGATAGTCGGGTTAAAGTCATGCGATAAAAAAAGGGTTTTGGATTTTCGATGATAGAAGCGCTTGCCGTTTTGGCTTGAGACGCGATAAATCGGATCTCTACATGGATTTAATTTTTAATTCCAGCCGCTTGTTTCTACGGTCTTCGTCCGGTTTGCAATCTTCTGTACGGCAATCTTTAAGCGGACGCATCGAGCCGTAACCGTGCGCGGCCACGCGGGAAGCTTTAACGCCATGCGCTTTCAAATAATTGGCCACGGCTTGCGCCTGTATGACAGAAACAGCCCGGTTTTCCAGATCGTCGCCCGCAGTTTCAGTATGCGCGCCGATTTCGACGATCAGGCGCTTATAGTCGTTCAAAAAATCAACTAATTTATCCAGTTCGGCGGTCGCTTCAGAAGTAAGCGAAGTGGAGTCGCTTTTATCGAAATCGACGCCCGTCATGATAAATTTCTGATTAAGTCTTAATTTCTTGTTTTCTATTTTGGCGATGATCGTTTCAAAATAAGAGCCGGACGAAGTATCGGTTTTCCCTTCTATGGATTTAGCCGAGGGGTCCTGCCTGCCGGTCGCTATGGCGGCGGTTTCTGAGTTTATTCCCTGAAAGGTAACCACAGGGTTTTCTTTAGTCGTCGTTGGATTACCCCCGGTTAATTTTTCAACGCTTGTTTCCTGAGTTGGAGTCTTTAAGACTTCGGCGTTTTTCGGTATTGGTATTTTACCAGTTTCTTTTTCCGGTTTTTTAGTTTCTATATCCGTGTTAGGAAATTCATTTTTTACTACTAGTGAATCTGCTAATTGTTCCGCTTCCGATTTCTTTATTTTTTTTACCGGCGCATTACCCAGGGTAAATAAAAAAATATCGTCGCCCCGGCCGTCGCGGGAAGAAGTGAAGGCCCCTTGCTTGCGGTCGGCGGTCAGGCATATAGAAATGTCGTCGTAAGGGCTGTTTATGGGAGGACCAATATTAACAGCTTCCTTCCATTCCCCGGTCAGGCTATCCCGCTCGGTGAAAAATATGTCGAACCCGCCAAATCCCGGTCGCCCTTTAGAGCAGAAATAAAGTTTTCCGTCAGTCGACATGAACGGAAATCCCTCATGGGCGGCGGTATTAATATGAGGGCCTAAATTTTCAGGTTTCGTCCAACCCCTCGACGTACGTTTAGAGAAATAAATGTCCATGCCCCCCAAACCTTGGGGTCGGTCGGCGATATAAAACAGGGTTTTACCGTCTGGCGATATAGCGGGATGCATATAATTATTTTCAGGATTGCAGAAATCCAGCAGTTCCACATTTTTCCAATGGCCGCCTTCCGACCGCTCCGCCTGGTAGATCTGCATATTGAAACTGTGCGTCCGGCTTTCATAATCGCT
>JBBRMZ010000251.1:0-5944 GCA_038230555.1 Chitinophagales bacterium | reverse complement strand
TCTGCGGAGAAGTAGAAAAAGCACAATTATTGACGCTGGCGCCGCAAACGGAAGCGGTTGTTGAGGAAAGTTATACTATTTCTGTTATATTGGAAAACGTCCGGCAGGGAAGCTGCGCGAGCGGCCTGGTTTCCTGGTTCGCCCTGCGGCAACATGCGGCATTTAAGGAGGACTTCGCTTTTTTCCCGTTACACCGCCAGGAACTGATCCCGCCGCCGGGCGAAGGAGTTTACGCTTTTATCGCCTTAGAAAAAGATACGACCACCCGCAGGGCGCTGCTGCAAATTCATCAGCCGGAGGTTGCCAATGCGACAAATGTGGAGCGCAGAATGCAACAAATCTTTGAGGAATCCGGTAAAAGCGTAGCGGCTTACTGCGAACTGGATAAATTGGGTTATTATCATGTATGGGCGGCGAACGAGCGGGGTAAAAAAGTCAGGTCGTCGTCGGCCACTCATTTTTTATTAGCTGAACAAGCCGCAAATCAGTTGAACGCAGCCGATTAGTTTATTCAACCGGACAACATGACTAAACCGAAAAAGAACAGAAATATCACGCCAATCGTTGGATTAACCCCGGCGCCCGCAGTAGCGACTGCCAAAAAAAGCTCGCCTAATACGGCGACCGAAGAAAAAACCGGCGGCGCTCCCAAGCGCGACCTTTTGATCTGGGCGGCCCTGGCGCTTACTTTTTTTGCTTTTCTGCCTACTTTCCAGAACGATTTTGTGGATTGGGATGACCCGGTCAATATTACAGAAAATGCCGACCTGAACCGGTTCGACGGGTCGCATATCCAAGCCATTTTTACGCATACCATCATCGGCAACTATAATCCTTTGCCTATTTTCACCTTTGCCATTGAAAAAGCGATCTTCGGAGCCGGCCATTTAGCGGAAGTCATTCATACCGACAACCTCATCCTTCACCTGATCTGCGTGTTCCTGGTTTACCGCCTGTCGATTTTGATGGGCGCGAGCCGTTGGGCGGCTTTTTTAATCGCCTTGTTTTTTGGCGTACATCCCATGCGCGTGGAATCGGTCGCCTGGGCGACAGAGCGAAAAGACGTGCTGATGGGCGTTTTTTACCTGACGGCGCTAATTTTGTATGTCCGGTATTTGAAAGAACCCGAACGAAACCGAAGGCTTTTTTACTGGATCATACCCGTTTTTTTACTTGCCCTATTGGCCAAAGTGCAGTCCGTCGCTTTGCCGTTGTCGATGCTGGCGCTCGATTATTATTTTAACCGACCGTTGAAATGGAATCTCGTTTGGGAGAAACTCGTGTTCTTTTTAGGCTCCCTGTTTTTTGGCGCTATGGGCGTTTATTTTTTAAAACAGGCGAACTCCATCAACGATAATATTACCCATTACGGCCTTTTTGATCGCGCGCTCATTGCAAGCCATTCTTTTGCGGTCTATTGCGTAAAACTCATTTTTCCTTATATGAACTCCGCGCTTTATACCTACCCGGCTGAAGTTGGCGGGCCGGAGTTTTACCTGTCCGTTGTCTGGTTATTAGGAACTTTATATTTTATCTGGTATGGTTATCGCCGGGGGTGGAACGCGATCGTTTTTGGATTAGCGTTTTTCCTGGTCAATTTTATTTTCGTATCTCAATTGGTCGGCGCGGGACAGGGGTATTTAGCCGACCGCTTTACTTATATCCCCTATTTTGGTTTTTTCTTTTTAGTCGTAATTACCCTGGACCGGTGGGCCGCGCGCCGCTTCGGTAAGGAACCGCAACCGGTAAAATCGGCCCTTAAAAAAGGAAATTTAAATGTTGCACAAACATCTACTAATTCCGGCAGATTATGGATGAACTTGGGATTGGGGGTTTTTGCCGCGTTATTCATGGGCATGACTTACCGGCAAACAGAAACCTGGCAAAACGGCGGGACTCTTTGGACGCACGCGCTGGAATATCAACCCAATCAGCAAACTTCTTTGCCGTACGCGAACAGGGGTATTTACTACCGCGACCAAAAACAATTAGCAGAAGCAAAAAGAGATTTTTTGAAAGCCATTTCTTTTAAATCCGGCGCAGGTCCCTATAATAGCCTGGGCAAACTCTATTTTGATCAAAAACCGCCGGTTCTTGACAGCGCCATTTATTATTATACCCTCGGAATTGCTAAAGATTCTACGATCTCCGAAACGTGGACCAACCTCGGTTCCGCTTATGGCATGTCGGGCGCTATGGACAAAGCGGTGGAAAACCTGGATAAAGCGCTTCATTTGGACAGCCTAAACCAGAACGCCCTGATGAACCGTTCGCTCGCTTACCAGAACCTGAAAAAATTTGACCTTGCGCTCAAAGACGACGATCTGTTTTTACGGCTCAACAGAGATAACCCCGATATGTGGTTCGACCGCGCGCTCGTCAAACGCAACCTGAACCTGAACAAAGAAGCCCTGCCAGACTTTGACGAAGCCGTCCGTCTGAAACCCGAACAGCCCGTGTATTTGCTGGAACGGGCAAAATGTTATTTTGCGCTGGGGGATAAGACGCAGGCTAAAACGGACGCGCAGGGGGCGGTCGCGAAAGGGATTAGTTTGACAGCGGCGGATCAAGGGTTGCTACAGTAGAAAATCTGGAAAAGGGGCGTCTTTTTCAACTTTTGCAAAGAATTAAAAAAGACATCACACTCACTTTTCGCGCGTAGAGCGGATACATAGAAGTATTCAATTAATTTTTGACGGCATTAAAAACGTTATCCACCGCCTTTGGATCGTTGAGTTATTTATTTTCAAACCGCGCAAATATGTCCGCTTGACTCCTGAATCAAGCGAGGATTTTTCATTTAGCTGAAGTTTAAAATTGACTCAATCGTTCAAAGTTAATTATTTTGTAATCCTCCGAAACATCGCAATCAGTAGCCCAAACATCATCATACTTGCCCCGATCCAGAAAAAATTAATACCCGGGAAAACGATGGCTTCAATGACAATATAATCGGCGCGCGGCGCGTGCTGCGCAAAAGCGAACGGTATTTTGACCGCTTTCGGGTCGGAATGCGCAATCAGCATGTACAATTTTCGGGTTTCCGGATCGACTTTAGCGATGCGAAAATGGAGCCCTAATTCTTTTACGTCGTCCTTGATCGGAATGGGTTGGGTTCCCCGGATCAAATAAATGGGCTGGGCTGAATAAGTCTTTCCGCCCGACAGTATGGTAAAATTAGCGCCAAAAGAAAGATCGCCCGGCTCTGTTTTGAAATTGGGAATATTGGGTTTTGGGTCAATGGCCGTGAACTGCACGACGTCGGAACCGATATTGATCTTTTCTCCCTGTTGAAAAACATATTCTTTGTACCCCAGGCTTTCTTCGGGTTGGAACAGCCGTTCAAAAATGGCGGGGTCGCCTTTTAGCCGGAGATCCAATTGATTGACGGTAGCGGGCAAATTATAAACGGCGTTGTCCCGGAAAAGAACCAGCGGTTCGGCATAATAGACCGTATCCGACGCAGCCTTCCGGACCTTTACCCGAACGCCGATCGCAACGTCGTTGGGCAAGGGCTTATATTTTGGATTAACGGGCTGCATATTAAGCGATTCCAGCTTAAAGACGTATCCGTCGGAAATGACGCTGTCGCCTGTGGGGGTCTCCAGGACGGCGTATTTTAAACTGTCTTCTTCCTGCTGCGCGATTTTGGGTTCCATTTCAGAAGGCGGAAGAGAGGAAACGTCTGAAAAAATATCAGTATTCCAATAATGCTTGGTGCTGGGGTTCGTGGCGGCAATTTTACCGTCTTTATTGAATTGGATATAGGGGTGCAGGGAAAATTCCTCCAGCGTCCGGTTAAAATCTTTGTCTTTCTTTTTAAACTGTACGTCGAAAGTTCGGACGTCGTTAACGGTGGTATCGGCGCCATAAGTGACTTCATAGCCGCTCATAAACATCGGAATCCCTTTCGGCAGCAGGATGTTTTTCCGCATCTGCTCGTCATTGAAGTTAATCAAACCCTCCATGGCAAACCGGTTGTGCGAAATCCAGCTTTTATTGACGCCGGACGCTAAAATACCTACGATCATTAACCCAAACCCAATATGGGAAACGGCGGAACCCGCCGATTTCAAGTCCTTACGCATGAACGCAACGGCGTAATCCACATTGGCGACGACCGCATAGATCCCAGCAAACAGCAGTAATTTATATCGCCATACCTCTGTATGTATCCAGTATAATCCAGCGGCGGTTAGCGCCAGGCTGATCCCTGCGGATATTAGGAAATGCAATAAAAACTTTTGCCGATAGCCGGTAAAGTTAAATTCTTTATATCGGAAAAACTGCGCGGACGCCGAAAGGACGCCGACAAAAACGCCAATCCATAACTGATAGCGGTTATAATGTGCGACCGGTTTGACGGGAGTTGTCAGGTGCGGGGTTTTGAAATGAAAGGCTTCGCCGATAGCGCCTAATATCTTGTTATATACCGGTATGGACGTCGTGAACGTGATCAAAATAGCGGAAAAAAGCAAAACGAGGGTTCCGATGAACATCCAGAATTCTTTGCTGGTCGCGCTTTCTTCTTTTACAGGGGCTGGAATGTGTTTATAGTGTCTGGCCAACATCCAAACGGCGAGGATCAAAAAGAAAAACTGTAAAATGACCAGTTGCGATTCCAGGCCGATCTTTGTAAACGCGTGAACGGACGTATCGCCCAGGATACCGCTCCGCGTCAAAAAGGTGGAATATAAAACGAGCAAAAAAGTCAGGATATAAAATATAAAAACGCTTCGGATCGAGTACCCCGTCGACCGGGCGATCAGGTTAGCGTGGACGCCGGCCACCAAAACCAGCCACGGAACCAGCGACATATTTTCAACCGGGTCCCAGGCCCAATAGCCGCCAAAAGACAGGGCTTCGTAAGCCCAAGCGCCGCCCATCAAAATGCCCGTCCCCAAAATAGACGCGGACATCAACGCCCAGGGCGCGACAGGTTTAAGCCATTGGGTATATCTTTTGGTCCAAAGACCGGCAATAGCATAACAGAAAGGAATTGAAGTAGAGGCAAAACCTAAAAACAGGGTAGGGGGATGGATGGTCATCCAATAATTCTGAAGCAGTTTGTTTAAACCCTTGGCCGACAGCGCTAATTTGGCGGCATAATCAGCCGAACTGAACAATGGAATATCGCCCATTGTATTTTTTAAAAGCAAGGTAGGATTGCTGCCCCATTTGATCACGTGGTCGCCAAAGCCAAAATACATGCCCAGGATCATAGAGGTCAGGAAGATCTGCACGGTCGACAGAACGGACAAAACGGGCGACTCCCAGTCTTTGGCTTTCCAGATCAATAAAAAACCTAACGCGGAATGCCAGAACAGCCATAATAAAAAGCTGCCTTCCTGGCCCTCCCAAAAAGCGGCGAACACATAGCGGAAAGGTAATTCGGTATCCGTATGCGAATGCGCATAATAATACTCGAACCGCTTGTTGATCATCACATAAAAAATGCATCCCATGACAGTTGCAATACTTAATCCGTGGGTAATAAAAGCCCAGCGGCCAATTCTGCGCCAACCGGAATGATCGGGTCCTTCCAGCGCATTATTTTTTACGAGGTATTGCGTAGAAAAGAAATAAGCCGCCGCCGCCAGAATAGCGGACGTAAAAGCCAGAACCAGGCTAAATTGCCCTATCTGACCGGGCAGTAATAATTCTCCGGTATTGGTTATTTTGTCCACAAGTGTATTAGCTGTTAACTATTTCTTCTTCATGTATATCTCCTCGTCCTTATATTTGGACGGGCATTTCAGTAGGACGTCGTTAGCGACAAAAATCCCTTTCTCGAACCTACCCGTGCAGACCACCTGCTCCGACATTTCAAAATCCTGCGGCTTAGGTTTAGAGAGCGTAACTTTTTGCTCTACCCCTTCCGGATCTTTCAAATAAAAACTGAACTTTTCAGGGTCTACGGCGGGATTATATTCCATCGGCTTAT
>JBBRMZ010000250.1:0-5978 GCA_038230555.1 Chitinophagales bacterium | reverse complement strand
TTTCGATTGGCGATGGGTGTAACTTTTATTTGCGTCGGCAAAAGACAGCGGTTCGGAATGGTAATGACCACAAGAAGAACAATGAAATTGACGAACCGTGACCAACAAATACACCTCCCGATCCGAGATATTTAAATCTCGTAAAGTCCGGATGGTTCTGTCATTGACCAAAGTACACAAAGCCTGGCATTTCGGACAGGGATGACTGCGCGCGGTCAACATGCACGATATTTTTATGCACTTGTTTTCAATGATAAAATCCGTGATGGCGACGCCAGACAAATTCAGTAAAACACTATATGATTCCAATATTGACATGCTCAAAATTACACTTTTTTTTGACCCATTAAAATTGTCACACAACCCAAAAATTAAAAAATATCCCTTTCCTGGTTTTCCTGCCCCTACCTACTGACGGCTAAAAGCTAAGGGCTATTAGCTACTTATATCCTTTGGTAAGTAATAACGATTTTGTTGTATTGCGTATGTAATTTTTCTTTTTCCGGCGCGGTATAGGTATGCGTAAAATTAACCGTATTGCCTTTAAAAGCGAGGGTATAAGTCGTTTCAAACGGATAGGCGTTTGTTTTCATAATGATTTTATCGCCTTCCATTTTCCAGGTAGTTTGTTCAGTGAATTTTATCAATTCGCAACCTGCGGGCCATTGAGTCAGTTGTTTACCGTCCGCCTGGAAAACGTATTTAATTTCCAACATGCAGGGTTTGGCTTTTGTATAAAATATTAGCATGTCTTTTTTAGTACCGTCGGCTTTTTCCAGCACGTTGCCCGTCCGCTTCCAGGTTCCGACTATGCTTTGGGCGTCGAGTGCAAAAGCGCAAACAAACATTAACACGAATAGGATGATTTTTTTCTGAGTCATTACTCTTGGTTTTAAAATTGTTAATCAGCCTTCAGCTATCAGCCTTCAGCTATCAGCTTTTAGCTTTTAAATGTAAAATATTGATTACATAAGGAATAGAAATTTACCGCAGCCTCTGTTAAAATCGGACGCTCAATCTATTTGTTTGACGTTATAGAAAAAAGCTACCTCGTTTTCAGGCCAGCCCGTCAGGTGCGATTTGAAGCCGCCTTTTAAAGAAACTTTATTGTGGTTGTGCGTACCGGCCATAATAAGGGTAGGCCCTTTTTCTGTCAGCGTTCTCCGGTCGGCGTCGTCCGGCATGACCAGCGCCGCGTGGCCGGGCTTTTTTTCGTCGGCATTTTTGCAGATGGCAACTACTATATAGCCATTGTTGGCAAGCGCCTGCGCCTGTTCATACAGCTTTTCGCCCGGCGTAACGGGTTTCCACCCCTTTTCTGTCGCTTCCTGCGAACCCAGCCATTCATATTGAGCGTTGGCCAGTAAGATCTGTTTGTGGTCGGGAGGTCTTAAAATATAAATATCGAGTCTTTTGCAGGCGGCAGCCACAAACGCGCTGCAATGCGTATGGACGCCCGCCGTCGCGTCCGGCTTATCGGCTTCGCCTGTTTGCCAGTTGACGTGGGTTCCCGATAACCAAAGGTTTTCGACGTCCATCGAAAGATAAAAAGCCTTGAGCGCTTCGCCCTTATTTTTGGACGCTACGGCCTGAGCTGAGGTAAGGTTGGCGGAGGTTAAAAAAAGGAAGAAAATCAGCGGTTTCATCAGATTGTTTGGTAAATAAAAAATAGGTTAACGCGATGCGACGCGATGCTTTATAACGGAAATGCTTTTTTGTTACCCTCAAAAAAAAACAATTCGTGCTTTTTTATGAATGGTTATAACATTTTCTGCCGCGCTCAGTATGGACGGGTCGCGACAGGTCCCTACCGAGCGCTAAAAGCTGATAGCTGACTGCTGATAGCTGACGGCTGATAGCTGACGGCTGACGGCTGATAGCTGACGGCTGATAGCTGACGGCTGATAGCTGACGGCTGATAGCTGACGGCTGATAGCTATTTATTTCCACCGCTTGAACGCTTCAATCGCTTCGTACTCCTGCAAACCGAGCGCGTCGTAAAGGCGGGCGGTTCCGCGATTCCGCTCTTCTGCCCGTTGCCAGAACTCGCGCGCGTCGGCTCCCGGAAAGAGCGGACGGTCTTTTTGGCTTTGGTGTTTGAAGATGGCGCGCCGTTTCCGCAGCAGCTCGTCGGGGCTGAGCGGCACGGCCATGTCGATATTTTCAATTTCCCATTCCTGCCAAGCGCCGCGGTACAGCCAAACGCTACAGGTCTTCATCCAGCTTTCGTTTTTTAAACGTTCGACGGCCAGCGTAATGGCCTCAAGGCAAACGCGGTGGGTTCCGTGCGGGTCGCTGAGGTCGCCGGCCGCATAGATCTGGTGCGGCTGTATTTGTTGCAGCAGATCGACGATGATCTGAATATCGGCTTCGCCCAACGGTTTCTTTTTAACGGTTCCTGTCTCGTAAAAAGGCATATCCAGAAAATGCGTGGTCACTTTTTCGCTTACGTAGCGGGCCCCCGCTTTTGCTTCCCCGCGACGAATCAGCCCTTTTAATTGTTGAATATCGGGAGTATCCACTTCGCCCGGTTTTTTATTGTGCAGCGTATCCTTTATATCGGTCAGCATGTGTTCGGTTTTGCCTTTATCCAAACCGAACATATCATGAAAATCGTTCATAAAATCGGCGAACCGCACCACGTCGTCGTCGAACACGGCGATGTTGCCGGAAGTCTGGTAAGCGACATGGACGTCGTGCCCCTGGTCGGCGAGGCGGATAAAAGTGCCGCCCATCGAAATGACGTCGTCGTCGGGGTGCGGGCTAAAAATGAGCGCGCGCTTCGGGAAAACGGACGACCGTTCGGGGCGGTGGACGTTATTATCGTTGGGTTTGCCGCCGGGCCAGCCGGTAATAGTATGGCGCAGATCATTGAACACCCGGATATTAATATTCTGGGCTGTATCGTATTCGGTGACCAGGTCGCTCATGCCGTTCTCCGTATAATCGTTATTGATCAGTTTCAGGATGGGCTTTTTTTCTTTCAAACACAACCAGATCACCGCGCGTTTGATGAGGCGGCCGTCGTTCCAGTCGCATTCGCGCACCAGCCACGGAGTTTTTATGCGGGTCAGTTCGGCGGAGGAAGCCGCGTCCAACACAATCATGGCGTTCGGATGATTTTGCAGATAGGTGGCGGGCGTCAGGTCGCTGACCGCTCCTTCTATGGTTTCGCGAATCACGAGCGCTTTACCTTCTCCCCAGGCCATCAGGATAATTCTTTTGGCCTCCATAATAGTGCCGACGCCCATCGTGACCGCTTTACGCGGCACGCTTTCCTCGCCAAAAAAATCGCTGGCGGCGTCGGTGATGGTAATATGGTCCAGCGTAATGAGGCGGGTGCGGGAATGGATTCCCGAACCCGGCTCGTTGAAGCCGATGTGTCCTGTGCGGCCTACGCCGAGGATCTGTAGGTCTAAACCGCCGAACGCATGGATCTTTTCCTCGTATGCTTTGCAGAAAGCGGCAATATCTCCTTTTGCCACGGTGCCGTCGGGGATATGTATATTTTCAGGCGCTATGTCGATGGAGTCGAACAAATGTTCTTTCATGAAGCGCACATAGCTTTGCAGGGCGTCTGGCAGGATCGGGTAGTATTCGTCAAGGTTGAACGTTACGACGTTTTTAAAACTCAGGCCGTCCTCGCGGTGCATGCGGACCAGTTCCTGGTAAACGCCGATGGGCGTCGAACCCGTCGCGAGACCTAAAACACAGGTTTGCCCGGCTGCGGCTTTTATTTTGATCAGATGAGCGATCTCGCGGGCCACAATGGCGGAACCTTCCGTCGCGCTGGCATAAATATGGGTGTTGATCTTTTCGAAAGGATGGTTCATAAAAACGTTTGCTTAAAGTGGTGAAATTTCAAACTTGACAAACAACCGGTCTTCATTGGCGGCGTGAAAAATAAGTCCGCTTTACGTATTTAGCGTGCTGAAAACCGCGCTTTCAAAAACGGCGTTCGCTGTCGTTCGGGAAAATTTTTGTCGGGAACAAAAATAAAAAATAACCGCCACCCGATTCGCTTTTTTAGCAAATGGTTGAAATATATACTGGTCGCAGGTTAATAAAAAAGCGAGATCGCCTGCCAACGGCAAACAATCTCGCTCTTTACGGCTACAAAAAGACGAATAAATTTTAAAAACGAAAGCTACGCGTCGTTTAAATAACAAAAAGAAAAAATCGCCGATATGAATGATGAACGCCCAAGAGCCTGTCAAAACCATTTATCATTCATAATTCATCATTATTTATTTACCTTCTTCAACTTTGCGAACCGGCTCGTCGCTCATACCTTTGCGGATTTCGTCTTCGACGTTGGCGCGGGCGCTGTTAAATTCTTTGATGCCTTTTCCTAATCCGCGCATCAGTTCGGGTATTTTATTGCCTCCGAACAGGAGCAGCACTACCAAAAAAACCAATACAATCTCGGAATTTCCCATACCGAGTATCAAAAATAATGGATTCATTGTCATTAATTAAAAGAGTGATAAAAACTAAAGGGCTATAACGGCAAGATAAATTTGTTTATCTGTTTATTTTTGGGGAATCACGCCATAGTGTGCAAAGTTATTCAAAACTTTGCACATTGGATCATTTATTTGCTGGTTCGTTTAAGCGCCAAATGTTATTTTTTTACTAAAACCAAAACCATTCTTAAAACGCCGCTTTTCTTTGGCTGATCTATGTACGCTTAAAGAACATACGTTGGTTTTTACGGAACCATTTTAATTGTTTGAAAATTCCTTTTATGTTTAGCGTTTTAGGAAATCAAGCTTTCCTTTATTTTATAGTATTCTATAATTTTGTGGGGCTAAGTTTAAAGTTAAAATAACATCAGGATTGGGACAGCGAACTATATTCAGGTTTCCTGCAACTTCAAAACCTCCTTCTCGCTCATGTGCAGGAACTCAAGATTTTTAAGCAGGCGAACGCATAATTTCAGGCGCCCCACCTAAGTCCTATATAAGTCCTATATAAGCTGTATATGAACCGTATATAAGTGCAGGCAAAGCCTGTTCAGAATATACAAAGTATAATTACAATTTAAAAAATATATCCGCAAAAAAAAAACCCTGCTAAAACGCAGTCAAAGTCATACTTGAGTCATACTTGAGTCATACTTGAGTCATACTTGAGTCATACTTGAGTCATACTTGAGTCATACTTGAGCCATACTTGAGCCATACTTGAGCCATACTTGAGCCATACTAAAGGCATACTTGATGCATATTTAAACAAGACAAAAACCCGGTTCCAAATAGGATAAATTCAACAAAAACGAACGGTCATCCCACAATATTTTGATTGCTTAGAACGGAGTAACGTGGTCAATCTCCCTACAATTTGTCCTCTTGTTTGAACATAAAAGCGCGCCGGAACGCAAACCGCATCGCCAACTGCTAAAATATATCCAGGCCATTTGGCACAAAGACAAGAAGTCCAAACAGCCTGAGTCCTTCGTTCTTGAAAACTATTGAACGCATGCTCTTAAAAAAGAGATAATCCGACGATGAAATTGCCGAAATCACCGACGCCACCCTGGCGGAAGTAGAAACCGTCAGACAATCCCTCCTGAAAAGCGGAAAATTAAAAAGGAGGAATAACTTATTTAATTCATAACTCACGTTAGATTAAAAATAATCTGGCAGAGTTAAATAAGAAAGGCCGTCCCAAAAGGGACGGCCTTTCCGGTCGTTAACGTTCCTAAAAGAAAATTAGTGATTCGTAGTATGGTGGCTGGTAGCCGCAGTGTGATGCTCGGTAGCTAACGAATGGTGACCGTGCGCCGCAATATTGCTTTCATGCGCCTTTTCCACGTGACCGGCTTCATGGTGTTTGGCAGCCTCGTGGTGATGTTTGGCAGCCTCGTGGTGATGTTTGGCAGCCGCTTCATGATGATGAGCGGCATGCTTATGCTTCTCAGCGTGAGCAGCCGATGTTTTTTTAACCTCTTCTGTCATAATAAATTACTTTTAGCA
>JBBRMZ010000249.1:0-6003 GCA_038230555.1 Chitinophagales bacterium | reverse complement strand
TCCGCTGTGCGCGACCTGGATGATCGCTTGGGCCGCTTTCTGCGGGTCGCCTTCCTGTTTACCGTCGACATTTTTCATTCGTTCGCGGAAAACCCCGGCGGTTGAATTGTAATCGTCGATGACGGTTTTAGCAAAAATTAAACTGGAGCCGGCGAAGTTGGTCCGGAACGGGCCGGGCTGCACGATAGTCAGTTTTATGCCCAGCGGGGCGATTTCCTGGACGAGCGCTTCGCTGAAACCTTCAAGGGCAAATTTGGAGGCGTTGTAGATTCCGAAACCTGCGGCGGCTTTAAAGCCTGCCTGGGAAGATATTTGGAATATATGACCGCTTTTTTGACGCCGCAGGAGCGGTAGGAAGGCTTTCGTCAACTCCCAGACGCCAAAAAAATTGGCTTCAAAAACGTCGCGGATCTCCTGCGAGGAAGCTTCTTCAATAGCGCCCGCAAAGCCGACGCCCGCATTGTTGACGAGGAAATCCAAGCGACCGAATTTTTCCATTACCGTTTGGACTGCTTTATGGACGTCGGCGGTTTTAGTAACGTCCATGACGACGCCTAAAGCGTCTCCTTTGTGCAGGTTATTGAAAACGTCAGCCTGCGTTTGTTGGCGAAAAGTAGCGACAACCAAATCGCCCGCCGCAATAGCTTCTTCAGCCAGGGCTTTGCCGAGTCCGCTGGAAGCGCCTGTAATGAACCAGATTTTTTGTTGCATCCGATAATTTTTGATTGATTGAAATAAAGATGCAAAATTGAGCGAATTCTAAACGAGTGGTTATGACAAAACCTACTTTCTCCGGTATTTTTCGGAGGAAAACTTTTTAAATTACTGGGGCGCGACACCCGCGTCGGATTTGAAAAGTTTGGCAAAATAGGATTGGTCGTAAATTTAGAATTCCATTCTTAACCTTAAATTAATCCTCCTTCCCGTCAAATAGTTAGGTATCGCAAACTGCGTATTATAAATCGTTTTGATCCAGGTTTTGGAGCTTTCGTTGGAGATATCCAGCAGGTTGAAGACTTCGAGGCTGGCCCAGGCATTTTTGCTGAACCGAAGCAAGTGGTGCGGTTTTCGGTAGAGCCAGCCGCGATCCCAGAGCAAAAAAGAAAAACCAAGATCGACGCGCTGATAGGGCTGGTAGCGATAAGTATTTCGATAAACGATGTTGTTATTGGGTAGGCCAAACGGCAGTCCCGAACCATAGACGGCGTTGAGATGCACTTTGAAATTGTGGTTTTTGGGCAAGTAGTCCTGGAAAAAAACGTTGAGGGTCAGGAATTGGTCGGTGGGGCGCGGGACGTCGGAAACGACCGTTCCCACGCTGTCTCCAATATTGCGTTCCAGGTGTACGATCCCGTCCAACTTTTCGCGGGTTCTTAAAAAAGACAGATTGACCCAGGATTCGGCGCCCGGCACGAACTCGCCGTTAATCCGCATATCGAGACCGGCGGCATAACCCGTCGCGTCGTTTTTGCCGGAATAGCGGACGCGGACGTTATCGACGTCGTAGGAAACCAAATCCCATAATTTTTTATAGTAGGCTTCGACGATGACTTTAAAGGGGATGCGGCGGGTGGTATTGGAAAAGAAATTATAGGTCCAGCCGCCGACCACCTGGGCTGATTTTTGCGCCCGGACGTCCGTATGGACGACGCCTTCCGGGTCGCGGAGTTCGCGGTAAAAGGGAGACTGGTAATATAAGCCGCCGGATAGCCGGAACGCCATATCGGATTTCCAGTTGAGGGGTTTATAGGCCAGTTGAGCGCGCGGGGTGATGAACGCTTCTTTGTTCAGGTCCCAGTAAGCGCCCCGGGCGCCGATGGTGAGTTGCAACTCGCCGACGCTGTCTTTCCGCCAGGTATAGGTATCCTGCAGATAGCCGGTAAAACGATTGGAGTTGAGCGTATTTTGGGTTTTAAGGACGCTGCTCAATAATAACCTCGAAGTATCGTAAGGCAAAGAATATAAAGCCGAATCGAGCCGTTCCCATTCGTTGATCTTATCGTCGATCTGTTCTTTTTGCGCTTTCACGCCCCATTGGATGAAATGGCTGACGGTTCGCGTGGAATCGGCCGTTTTTACCTGCAATTCAATCCCTCCCTTGTGTTCGATGTTAGCGACGGTGGAATATAAATAATCGCGAATAAACTGGTGCTGTGTTCCCGATCCAAACAGGTCGACAATGGCGCCGGCATTGTCGGAGCCGAGATTGGTCTGTTTTTCGCCCAGTTGATAATCGCCGATAATATCGATTCCTTCGGTTTCGCGGGTCTGGTATTGCGAAGCCAAAAACTTCAGGAAGAAAGGATTTTTCTTTCGGTCGGGCAGGTAGGTCAGCGAAAGTCCGCCCATGCCGTTGGTGAATTCGTCGCGTTCCTGCCCCTGGAAAGCAGTGTTGGCCTGGAAAGCGAAATTAATCAGGCCGGCGGCCACACTGCTGGACTGCGGAATAAAATGGTACACGCTGGTGTTGTAGTTAGCCAGGGCCCCCAGTTGCCAGTCGCGGCTAAGGTCGTAGGTAACGTAAGCCTGCACGTCGCCGAAATCCGGTCTATATTCTCCCTTAACGTCCAGAGAGCCTAATATATATTGAGTGGTTTTGTAGCGGGCGCCAACGAGGTAGCGCAAACGTCGGTACTCGTCTTTGCCAATTTTGAAGCTACCCTCCGCGTGCGCCGAAGCGCCCAGAAAGCTGGCCGCCACAGAATATTGGGCAGAATCGGGCCTTTTATATTTAATATCCAAAACAGAAGCCAGTTTATCGCCATAGCGCGCTTCGAATCCGCCGGATGAAAATGAAAGATCGCGGATCAGATCGGGATTGGCAAAAGTGAGGCCTTCCTGTTGGCCCTGCCGGATAAGCTGGGGGCGATAGATTTCAAAATCATTGACATAGACGAGATTTTCGTCGTAGTTGCCGCCGCGCACCTGGTATTGCGAACTCAGTTCGCCGCCTGTGCCGCCGGTGGTTCCTAAAGCAATATATGGCAGGACGCTTTCCAGGTTGCCGGAAACGCTGGGCAATAGTTTGAAATTTTTAATATCTTCATGGACCATCCCCACGTCGCGAATCCGGTTGTCTTTGATCACAACCGTTTGTTGGGAAGTCGCCGTAACCATCGTCACGTCCAACCGGCGCTGGGCGCCGGGCTGCATGGCCTCCAAAGTTATTTCTCCGATTTTATATCCTACTCTTCTGAATTGCACCGTGACGCCCCGATTGGCAGGAACGCTAACCGAGTATTCGCCGGCAGCATTGGTCTCCACGCCCATGTTGAGCTGTTTCACAAAAACCTGTACAAATTCTACCGGCTGATTGGCGCCGGATTCGGTAATGGTTCCGAAAATGGTTACATTTTGGGAATTTAAGCCGAGTGAAAAACAAAACGTCAGAAAGGTAAAAATATATTTCATATACATCATATTACAAAATCCTCAAAAGAGGATATAACTCTATTTGAGCGGTAAAATTATACTTTCTTATAGAATTAATCGGGATCGGACATAAAAAAGCCGTCCCATACAAACTTTCGTATGAGACGGCCATAAAGATCATTTTTCAAAACCGCTTAATTATTTTTAACAAGAGCAATATTACGTTCTACATCCGGTTCCTGCGCCTTTCTCCAGACCATAAAAATTTTCTCTTCGCTTCCGGTTTTGAAAACAATTTTATAAGGGCCTTCCGGAAGTTGATTCAGGTCTACCGACAGATGATTTAGCCCGGCACCCAATTGCTTTGAATTTTCAGAAATGATTTCGCCCATCGCGTTTTTAACCGTGGTCTTTAATAAAAAGTCTTTATTGGCGTCAACAGTGCAATTAAACGTATTTCTTATCGATTCCGGATTTAATTGAATAACGGAAAGCGCGTTATTGATCTTTCTATTTAAAACGGTAGGCGCCGAAAGGTTAGCGTTTCCATTCTTATCGACCTGGCGCAGGCGGTATAGGTTTTTTGCTTCTTTTGAAACGACGTCTAAAAAACGGTAAGGAATAATATTAAGGGAATTACCTGATCCGCTAACCGAGCCAATACGGACGAAATCTTTACCGTCCGTTGATTTTTCTATCTCAAAAAGTAAGTTGTCGTTTTCCGAAGAAGTTTTCCAGCTTAACATCACGCCTACCGCAAACTCTTCCGCTTTTAGCGGCTGATCATACATGCAGTCGGCGTAAGAAAAACCGAGGGTCGTAAACGTTAAAAACAGGAGCGCCACAATTCTTTGGAGCAGTATGGAAAAAGGTACGATTGTTTTCATTATTTATATTTTTAGATGGTTAAGAGTTCTTTGTCTACATTTCCTTTTGTTATTTCAAATATAGTCAATTAACGTTCCAACATGTTCATAAAAATAAAAATGTGTGACGGAGTTCAAAAAGGTTTTTTTTGCAGATCGTCAGATAAGTTGTTCAATTAGAGCGACTATTTAGTGTTTGTCCGTTCTGAGATTCAGATTATGGAAATAATATATCCGAAAGGCCTCTGCTTTCCGGTATCGATTTCCTGCAGAATATTGCTGAAAAATATTTAAATATCCAAATTGTAAATTGGAAAGGGGGGTAAAATGATAAGCGAAGCCGGTAAAAAACCGGTTTTGATAGAAAGTGTTATAGATTATTTCGCCTCTTAAATTCAGTTGAATTTCATCATTGAGGATACATGAGTACCCTCCCGCGCCAAAACCTTTACGGTTGAGGGCAATGGCGAGAAAGAAGTTATATTGCAGCCGGTAGTTGAAATCGTATGAATCGGTTAATTCGCTTCCATTGTTGACATGGCGACGAAACCGTTCTTCCAAACGCACCCATTGCATAAACCGGAATTTTTGATAGCGCGTATGTTATTGAATTTGTTTCCAGGGGCGGGTGGTTTGTTCGAGCGTTTGTAGTAAAAACTGACAGGCAAAATAGCGGATAACAGAATATATAAAAAAGGGCAGGGTTACTAAACTAAAAAATTAAGATTAATTTAAAAAACAAAAATCAACTCAAATCTTATCTGAAATCCAAATTATGATAGTAAAAAATCCGGATAGCGTCGATCCGACGGTAACGATTTCCGGCGGCGAGTTGCTGAAATATATTCAAATAGCCAATTTGCAGGTAAGTTAGCGGGGTAAACTGGTAACCTAATCCAACAAAAAATCTGTTTTGATCAAAGGTATTGTAGACGATCTGATCGCCAAAATTGAGGTGAATTTCATCATTAGCCATAAATAGCCAGCCTCCCGGTTCAAATCTTTTTTTAGTAAGCGGAGCCGAAAGAAAGAAATTATATCGAACCCGGAAGTTAAAATCATAGGCGTCCGACAATTCCAAACCATTTATCACCCGACGCCTGAACCGCTCTTCCAGCCGCAGCCATTGTTTCAGATGGAGTTTTTGATATTTTGTGTACCATTGGAGTTGTTGCCAGGGGCGTTTTTCTGGTTGTATAATTTTCCGGCTCCCTTCGGGATATGAATTTACATACGTATAAGCGGCAGTGCCCCTGACGTCGTCTGTTATATAATAAGTCGCCCCGACGCCTACATTTATTTCAGATAAACTGTCGACAAAATTTCCACGTCTTTGATACTGGGCGTCAAACCATATACCCCAACGGTCGGTCAGGCGCGTCTGGTTCCAGACGCCCATCCATGCCTGTTGATCCTTAGAAACTACTTTTTGAGCTTGCAGAAGGCATATTGAAACGAAAGAGAAAAACAGGACATAAGCAATTCGCCCTCTTAAAGCGATAAAAAACGGGAATTTTGACATAAACTTATTTAGTTGGCATGAGTGATCTTTCGACAATGATGACTGGTTTATATCTATTGAGCGCCGCACCATTAGTGAAATAATAAGGCAGCTGTTTTTTAGTTATTAGAGTTTATGTCAAATGGATTTTATATAATACGCGCGAGAGTTCATAATTTTGCACGATGAAATATACTCAATGGTTAAAAAATCCTGTTCGTTTTTTGGCAATGACGGGCTACAGCGTCGAACGTTTTGAGGCTC
>JBBRMZ010000248.1:0-6123 GCA_038230555.1 Chitinophagales bacterium | reverse complement strand
GTTCCTTATATATTGCGCGGTTTGCTTTTGATCTTTTTTAGGATTTGGCGTCTTATCCAATGCTTCTAAAGTGTCGAGCATCGAAGTATTCAATTTTAAATAATTAAAACCCACCCCTAATACGGAAATTTCTAATCTACCCTGGTCGTCGGTAACAATAAAGTCCGGTTTAATCCTTTGTGCGACGTCCTCGGTTCTGCTCATCCCATTGGTCGGCTTAGGATTTAAACCAGAGATTAATTGAATAGCTTTTTTTAATTCCTCTTCAGATATGCCGCTTATTTTTCTTATCTTTTCATAATTTCTGGTCGCCAAATCGTCTAAGTGGTCGCCTACTATGGCGCAAGCCCAGGAAATAATGGATTGCCTTTCTATTCGTTGCGCTCCCCTAACTCCTTTGTGGGACCGAGAAGCTACATCTCGCAATTGTATCATTAAATATTCCTGCAAATCTCTAGATCCTACCCCGATAGGTTCGAGCCGCTGAATTATTTGAAGCGTTTTAAAAACTTCTTCTTCTTTGACAAATATATTTAATCCAAAGGAAATATCGTCGGCAAGGTCAGAAAGATTATGTCTTAAATAACCGTCGTCTTCAACCAGATCAACTAAATAACCAGCTAGCGCTTTTTGACGGTCGCTAATTGGTTGTAATTCTAATTGCTCTTTTAAATGTTGTCTGAAAGTAACAGACTGGACGACCGGTTTTTCATAATGAAGTTCTTCGCTATAAGAAGCGCCCGTGTAATCATGATAACTAAGATCATCGCTCATAATTTCATTAGGCGAATAATCCATATCCCGCTCTTTTGCCGCAGGCGTCAATATTTCATCTCCGGAAATATTTTCATTGCGCGGGATTTGTTCTAATTCGATATCAAGCGCAGGATTAACTTCAATTTCGTCTTTAATTTTTTGGTCAAGCTCTATCACAGAGAGTTGTAGCAGATTTAGCGCTTGAATCTGCTGAGGAGAAAATCTAATCGCTTGTTTTTGAGTCTGAAGTTGGGAATGAGTGGTCATGTCGTTGAGTTCTCCAAATTAAATAATAAAAACTTTCATGCAATTTAGTCTATAAAAAGCAGTTCCGCTTATTTAATTTTGTTTTAGACAAAATGTAGACCCTGGATGTTGGCAATTAAAAAACATACAAATTTTATTAGATTTATTTAGCGTTTAGTTTGGTTCTTAAAGTGGTAATAGAGCGGTGGGCAAAGCGTAACAAATCATTTTTGTCAGGTATATTATCGCCCGCCCAATTAGCCGCCTGAGGAGCCATTTTTATTGCGGCCGGTATCAGCCATTTGACGATCATAGAAGTACGCGGATCTTTAACGAAATAATCGGCAAAAGTAGAAACTCCATTTGTAAGTCCTAATTGTAAGGTGCTATTACTTTGCGGAGAGCCGTCGAAAAGTTCTTCAGCGGTTTCTTTTAAAATTTTCATCGGCTGAAGATTCTCTCGTATAGTAGACAAATTATCTATCATTTCTAGTTTTTGTTTTTCCATACGTTCGTTAAGCGTTTTTTGCCGCGCTCTAAGATCGTCAAGAGTTAAAAGTTTTCCATTATTTAATGTCATGGCCAAAAGAATTAAGAAAAAGTTGAGTAATTTTTTTCTGAATGAGAGGTTTTAGAAGTGAAACCAGTATAAATAGAAGGATTAAATTTACCACGGCAACAATAATAAAGCCGGACCATAAAGAACCTACTTTATCGCTAAGCCAAAGCGCCAGTCCGAGGTTTAAAAATAAAAAGACAATAAAAACAAAAGGGATAGCAACTAAAAAGCCTACGGCAGAAGACGACGCAGTCGCTCCTTTTTCAGTTAGCGATAACCGCGCGTACTCCCATTTATTTTCTAGATATTCTATAAATATTTGAACGACCCGTTCAATGTGTGGTATTGTCTCTACTTTAGGAACGCTTTCATTAGTATCCATATAATTTTATGTTTGTTTATGGCAAGCAGTTTTGTTTTAAAATGACATAAATTAAGTAAATCCCATATATTTTAAGTCGACAGGCTTAAAACAATATGGGATTTACAAAACAACACACGCTGAGGCTTAAATCTTATTTATTTTCAAAAGATTTATTATCGTAGTTGTATCCCTTTGATTTAACTGCATCGTCGGCATTATGCGAAGCCGTTTTAGCGTCGTTCGCTAGATTTTGCGCGCCGGTTTTAACGTCGTTTGCAGTATTATGAGCAGCATTTTTAAAATCATTACTCGCATGTTGGGCTCCGGACTTAATGTCGTTGCTGAATTGTTGTGCGCCTGTTTTTGCATCATGAGCTGCGTTACCGACTGTATTCTTGGCGTCGTTAACGGCGTTGCCGGCAGCGTTTTTCGCGTCCTGTGCAGTATTTTGAGCTGCATTCTTAACGTCTCCAGCAGTTTTATTCACGGCGTCCTTTACAGAGTTCATAGCGTCGTCCGCCTTACCGGTCAGGGTTGTCCAGGCTTTCTTGCCTTCCTCAACCACTTTGGATAATATACCATTAGTGCCGGAATTAGCGTCGTCCATAGAATTCTCGCCATTAGCTTTCATATCGCGCCATTTTTTCTTGCCTTCATGCATCAGGTGAGTCAAATATTCCTCCATATCGTCGCCTGTATTTTCGGCTCCCGCTTTCATATCGCGCCACGACTTTTTCCCTGAGTTAATCAGGTCATCCAAATGATCGTCCAGATTAGTAGGTTTTGCGCCTAAAATGGTGCGACGAATTTGTGTGCCTTTAGATGGAGCATATAACATACCAATTGCCGCTCCGACAGCGGCTCCCCCTAAAATGCCTAATAAAAGATTGCTTGATTTTTCTGACATGGCAAATTGATTTTTAAAATTTAAATAAATGATCCTATAGTATGGAATATTACAACAATTATCCAAGAGCTATTCCGATTATGTTACGACAAGAGAATAAAAACTTATGCCATCCATTTTTAAAGAAGGTATCTAGAATAAAAACTTTGAATGGGCAATTTATTCTACATTATGGGTAAAAAACGAAAGCAATGCCTCCAAAAATTTTGGACGAAAATTTCGATATTTTAACATTCTATATAATTAATGGGTTGAAAATCCAAAAAACGCCGTGATAATAGACCCGAAATCAAAAGTGGATACAACGGGAATACATGTGTCATCCCATAAATCCCGGCCCCCGAAGTCAGTTTATCCTTAATAAACATCCGTTATCCGTCAACCCCTTGAGTCACGTATAAGCCGTACACAAGCCGTACATAAGCCGTGTCTGATTCA
Organism: Chitinophagales bacterium; assembly: GCA_038230555.1. GTDB lineage: Bacteria > Bacteroidota > Bacteroidia > Chitinophagales > Saprospiraceae > JAAFJT01. The sequence goes on along the minus strand of JBBRMZ010000248.1, from coordinate 2,853 downwards.
TGTCTTATTAAAGTCTGAGTCATATCTGAGTCATGTCTGACCGTCCCCTCAGAGGATAGTCAATTTGGGAAAAAGTTGAACTATAAGGTGCCTCTAAAACGCTATATTCAAAATAATTTACAGTTGGATTTCCGCTAAAGGTAGCCCAGCGTTAAACCGCTTTGGCTGGTTTTTAACCCATTATTCGCATAATTTATAGTGGTTAAAAACCTGGTTGTAAAATTTAATAGGCTCATTTATAAAATAAATGAAATATTACATCTTTTATTTGCAGTAGTAAAAATAATCTGTTATTTTTATTTTTATTTTTGTTCAAAGCGCTAATATACTGCTAACCAAAATTTTTCACCTTTTAAATATGTAGCGTATGACGTACGACAGTAAAAATATTCGAAATGTAACGCTATTAGGCCATTCCGGATCTGGAAAAACCTCCTTTGCAGAGTGTATGCTTTACGAAGCAAAAGCCATTCCGCGAAGAGGAACGATTGAAGATCGTACTTCCGTTTCGGATTTTACAAACATAGAACAAAACAGGGGACATTCGATCTTTAGTTCGCTGATGCACGCCGGTTGGAAGGATTGCAAAATCAATATTATTGATACGCCCGGATTAGACGATTTTGTCGGCGAAGCAATTTCTTCGTTAAAAGTGGCGGATATAGCCATCGTTTTACTTAATGCGAAGAATGGGGTAGAAGTAGGGGCGGAATTAATTTGGGAATATATTCAAACTTTTAAAACGCCGGCTTTTTTTGTTGTTAATCACTTGGACCATGAAAAAGCGGATTATGAAGCTACGCTTCAACAAGCAAAAAACCGATTTGGAAACAAGGTTTGCGTTGTGCAATATCCGCTTGATGGCGCCGAAGGATTTAACGCTATAGTGGACGCGCTAAAAATGACGACCTATGTTTTTCCAAAAGACGGCGGGAAACCGGAGAAGCGTCCGATCCCCGCCGCTGAAATGGACCGCGTGAACGAATTGCACCGGCGTTTGGTAGAGGCGGCGGCCGAGAACGACGAAACGCTGATGGAAAAGTATTTTGAAAATGGAACGCTGAGCGAAGAAGAACTGACAAAAGGCCTAAACATAGCATTGTCGCATCAACAAATTTTTCCCGTTTTCTGCGCTTCTGCAACCAAGAATATGGGAAGCGGCAGAATAATGGGATTTTTACACGATATAGCGCCTTCGCCGGTTGACCGGCCCGCCGCTCCAAAAGAAGGCGGCGGCTTTATTCCCTGCGACGCCGCGCAGAAAACGTCAATCTTTGTATATAAGACGCTCTCGGAACCTAATGTAGGGGCCGTATCTTATTTTAAAGTGTTTTCGGGAGCTTTAAATGGCGGTGAAGACTTGGTAAATGCCCAAAACTCAACCGTAGAAAGATTTAATCAACTATATATTGCCAATGGGAAAAACCGGGAGCCGGCCGGCGCGCTCAAAGCAGGCGATATAGGAGTTACTGTAAAACTTAAAAATACTCATACAAACAATACGTTAAACGCAAAAGGCGCTGAAACGCGGGTAGAAACCATCCATTTTCCGTCGCCTCGCATACGGGCTGCCATTCGACCGCCTAATAAAAACGATATTGAAAAATTGGCTAAAGCCCTTCACATTATCCAGGAGGAAGATCCTACGCTGATATTAGAACATAGTGCCGAACTAAGGCAAATGATCCTGCACGCGCAAGGTCAGCTTCATCTGGATATTGTCAAATACAGACTGGAAAAAGTGTATGGGGTCCAGGTAGAATTTATTGAGCCCCGCATCCCGTACCGCGAAACAATCACTAAAGCGGCAAACGAATCGTACAGACATAAAAAACAAAGCGGCGGAGCGGGTCAGTTTGCCGAAGTTCACATGCGCGTCGAACCGTTTTACGAAGGGATGTCCAATCCAGAAGGTTTAGTTGTACGGAATACAGAAATAGAGATATTGTCCTGGGGCGGAAAACTGGTTTTTAACAATTCTATTGTTGGAGGTTCCATTGACACGCGTTTTATGAGCGCTATCAAAAAAGGTGTAATGATGAAAATGCAGGAGGGGCCGCTGACCGGTTCCCATTGCAGGGACGTACGGGTCAGCGTATACGACGGCAAAATGCACCCGGTGGATTCTAATGACATGGCTTTCCAGCTAGCTGCAACAATGGCTTTTAAGGAAGCGTTTTTTAAAGCGGGTCCGCAGATTCTGGAGCCGATTTATGATTTGGAAGTCCTGTGCGCAGACGAGGTAATGGGGGAGGTAATGGGCGATCTGCAAACCCGCCGGTCGGTCATTATGGGTATGGACGCCCAAGGGCATTATCAGAAAATATTAGCGCGCGTGCCTTTGGCAGAACTGCATGATTATTCTTCGACTTTACGTTCGCTAACGCAGGGAAAAGCAAAATTTAATCTGCAATTTGCCGATTACGCGCCCGTTCCCGGCGATCTTCAGCAAAAATTGATTAACGAGCATGTTAAAGAGGCAGAACTCGAACACGCGTGAATTAATGATGAATGATGAATTATTCTTTTCATTATGTAGTCAGGATTCATTAAGCTAAGCTTTTTACAGCAGTGATTCAATGATTTTTTACATATAGTATATTGGCGGGTCCGGTTTGATTACCGACCCGCTTTTTTTGGTTGTCTCCGTAGGGTTCCGTTATTTAACTAAGGAACCTGACGCGCTATTAATTCCTCTATTCGTTTAAACATAATAAGTAAAGGTACAGAATAAATTAATAATATTTATCTTCGCGTAAATTCAGTATTTATGGGAAGGAAGTTATTCGTTACTTTTAGCGACGCCGCGCTTGCGGAATTAGAACAGGGTTATCGCCAGGGTTCGAGTCACGC
>JBBRMZ010000247.1:0-6193 GCA_038230555.1 Chitinophagales bacterium | reverse complement strand
TTTACTTCGCTCTTCGTCATTCGATAGTCCCGTCGTCAGCGTTGGAAATTTAAGCGTAGGCGGAACGGGCAAAACCCCGCACATTGAGTTTTTAACCGGTTTACTGGAGCCGTATATTAATGTGGCCATTCTAAGCCGGGGCTACCGGAGAAAAACGGAAGGCTTCCGGATGGTGGAAATGAACAGTACAGCTGAGGAAGTGGGAGACGAACCCTTGCAATTCAAGCGTAAACGTCCATTCGTTCCCGTTGCCGTCGGCGTAAACCGCGCTTTAGCCATTCCCCAATTGTTGCAATTTCATCCGGAGGTTCAAACCATTTTGCTGGACGACGCTTTTCAGCATCTGGCTGTAAAGCCTTTCCTTAATATCCTGTTAACTTCTTATAATTATCCTTTTAAAAAAGACTTTATCCTGCCCTCCGGCCGGCTGCGCGAATGGCGTTCCGGCTACAGGCGGGCGGATATGATCGTCATAACGAAATGCCCGCAGGAGTTGACGGTTGAAACGAAGGGGAAATGGGAAAAAGAAATGCGGATGTTCCCCCATCAGCGTATGTATTTTAGTTATTACCGGTACGGCGTCCCCTACGGCCTTTTTAATCCCGGCGCTTCTTTCCCGCTTACCCTCTCGACCGATGTATTTTTAATGTGCGCCATCGCGGAAACAGATTATTTGATTCATTATTTAAAAGCCCGCGCGCGATCCGTCCGGACGCTGGAATTTGAAGACCATCGATTTTTTACCAATTATGACCTCGCGCAGGCTAAAAGAGAATTCGATGATATAGATTCGCGGAATAAAATCATACTGACCACAGAGAAAGATATGGTCCGGCTGGAAAAGCATTACACTTTCATCACAGAAAACAGCCTTCCTATTTTTGTGACGCCTATAGAAGTAGATTTTTTATTTGACGGCAGAAATAAATTTGAGGCTGACATAAAAAACGCTTTAATATCGTTTAAGATATAAATTTATAGAACTAATGATATTAAGAGCGGAAAATCTGGTCAAATTTTATGGTTCCCGTCAGGTGGTTAAAGGCGTGTCTTTTGAAATTAACCAAGGGGAAATCGTAGGATTATTAGGGCCGAACGGAGCCGGTAAAACTACTTCTTTTTACATGACGGTCGGCTTTATTAAACCCAATTCTGGCGTAGTTTATCTGGACGATGAAAATATTACCAGCCTGGCCATGTACAGGAGGGCGCAAAAAGGGATCGGTTACCTTCCGCAGGAACCTTCCGTATTTAGAAAACTTAGCGTAGAAGATAATATTAAAGCCGTACTGGAAATGTCGCCCCTTTCAAAAGCCGATCAGGAAGAAAAACTCGAATCGCTTATTTCTGAGTTCAATCTAAGCATGGTGCGGAAAAACAACGGCGATACCCTTTCGGGCGGCGAACGCCGGAGAACAGAAATAGCCCGCGCTTTGGCCACAAATCCTAAATTTATTCTTCTTGACGAACCTTTTGCAGGGATCGACCCCATTGCCGTAGAGGATATTCAATCTATCGTAGCGCGTTTAAAAGATAAAAATATCGGTATCCTTATAACAGATCATAACGTACAAGAAACCTTATCCATTACCGACCGCGCATATTTAATGTTTGAAGGCTCTATATTAAAAGCCGGCGTGGCTGAAGAACTGGCGTCCGACGAAATGGTACGCAAAGTCTATCTCGGAAAGAATTTTGAACTTAAAAGAAAAATCATTGAGATAAAATAAAAGCCGCGCCGTAGCGTCAAAAACGCGGGCGCGGCTCGCTAAAAAATTTCTAATTAAAACTTAAAACCAACGGTCGCTATAAAAGCGTTATTATTATTTTTAATAGCTACATTTTGTTGCTGCGACTGCGTGGTTGAATCCAGCAAATAAGGCGTATAATTTTCCGAGGTTTGCATGTTCCGGTATCCCAGATCAAAATAAGCAGTTTCGCCCCGCACGCCAAATCCTAAAGAGTATCCCTTATCGTAAAAGCTGGTTCCCGCAATGGGAGAACCGTTAAAATTGACGCCCGCTCTAAACCGGAAAATATCGTAAGCATATTCGCCGCCAATTTTAAAATTAAAAGCCGACTGGAACCTTGAAGAAATATCGGCATTCACCGCCGCCTCCTGATCTTTATCCGCGGCGTCCGAATAACTATACCTGGCGGTATTGTAAGCCGTTCTTTCTACTTCTCCTGAAATAAATCCGTTCCTGCCAAAAACCAGACCTACGCTGCCTATAGCCTTCCACGGCGTATAGAATTTGTAACTAAAACTCCCATCCGGCGAATTTTGCGTATTATTCTGACCGCCGGTGTTATCCGTATAAGCATAAGTCAAGGCGGTATTATAATCGTCCCTTAGCGAATAAATAGTCGGAGTATGCAACGCCAATCCCAGACGCAACATCTGATTTACTTTGGCGATCATTCCGATTTTCAGATTAACTCCGTAGCCGGTCGTTGAAAGATTTTCATCGTATTCCAGGTTATTAAATGCAGGGATTGCGCTGTTCGCGACGGCCGACTCTTTATAAATCTTATTTTCAGTATAATTGACAATGGGTATGCCCAGCGTAGCGCCAATCTGAATCTTTTCATCATAATTAGCTCCGTAAGAAAGAACTACCTCGCCAATTGAACCGCTGGTATTAATCGCCTGACTTTTTAAATCCGGCGCGGTTGGTCCCTGGTCAAAATCGCTGGTATAGGTATATTTAGTATTAGCGGCGTTATATTGCCTAAAAATATTACCGGTTTGAAAAGCCAGGTTGCTGCCGAACTGATCCAGATTAGTAGTGTCGCTATTGGCGCTTTGTTGAAAATGAGAAGTAATAGAGCCTGTCGACTGGCCTTTATAATAAACGCTTCCGTTAAAGTCTGCCAGACGGTTATAACCTATGGCAAAGTTAGACGTTTTCCAGGCTCCTCCGCCGAATGGCTGACTGGCAAAAACAATCCCAATATTATTTAGCGTAAAATTAGAAGATGTTTGATTATAAGACGGATTAGCGGCGTCGTTTTTAAAGGTTGAAGCAGCCTCGTTGACCGAATAACCGGGCGTAATCATAAATTCTCCGCTTCGGTAACTTCCCAAGCCGGCAGGATTAGAATTTAAAGTAGAAAAATCCCCGCCTAAAGCTCCAATGGAACCGCCGACGCCGAAAGTGCGCGCGGTAGATCCGCTCAATGAAATGTTGGAATACCGCAAAGCGTCGGTCGCCGTTTGAGCTTGCGAACCTATAACGGTCAACATAAGCGCCGTGAAAAAAAGCAACGTTCTCATAATATTATGGGTGATAAAGCGTGAATGAATGTTGTTAAGTGACAGTTTTTTAGTAATATATATGCTATAAAAAATCATCAAAAGCTATTTAAATGAATTATTTAATACATATTAAAATATATTCAAGACGGTGAAAGGTTGTTTTCGGGCATAAAATAAGCGGGTGGAAAAGCGTTACCTGATCACACCCGCCTTATGAATTACGAGTTATCTTAAAATACGGTTTTTGCCCTTAATGTCTTCCGCCATGCGATGAACCTCCGCCGGAAGAAGAACCGCCTCCGCCTCCGCGAGGAGCGCTATAACTTGGAGCGCTATGTTGTTGCGGCGCGTTATAACTGGGCGCGCTACGCTGCGGCGCGCTATAACTTTGCTGACGCTGAGCCGGAGGGCTGTATGAACGGGACGGCGTGTAAGAGCTATTATTCGAAGGCGTTGACCGTTGCGTTTGATAACTTCTGTTGGCGCCCGGATAAGAGTTGCCGTAAGTATTAGAAGAAGGCGAATTGCTGTAGGTTCTTGCCGAGCGATCATTCATCTGTGCCGGACGAGCGCTTCTATCGGGTGAAAAATCTGAGCCGCGAGGCACATTTCTATTAGAAGGAGCCATACTATTAGCTCCTGCATTACCATTTCTTGGAGAAACGAAACCGCCGCCTGCTGTATTCCCCGGATAATTAGATCCGCCGTTATAGCCGCTTGGAGAAGAATAAGTTCTGCCGGTTGCTCTTGCAGGATCGACACGCGGAACGTTGCCGCTTCTTGCGCCCGAAGTTGCCGTCGGATTTCTTACCGCGCCCCCGGAACGAGGGCCGTAATAAACGCCATTGTTGGAAGCGAGGGTTGTTCTTCCATAGTTATACCGGTCATAATTAGAATAACCGCCATAATACGGATAGCCGCCGTAAGAATTATAGTAATTAAAAGAATTACCAAAACCATAATTACCAAAGCCAAAACCAAAACCGCTGTAAGCATAGGGATTACCAAAAGAGGAATATCCAAAAGGACTATAGAACGGGCTATAACTATTCCAAAGACTAAAACGGTAAGGGTTGCCGAAAAACAAGTTAATGCTTGGACGATATCCAAAGGAACTGTATGCATACGGATCATTATAATATGGGTCTACATATGCATTGTCGTAATAACCAAAGCCGCTATACGGACGATAAAAACGGTTGATCCTGGACGAATAATAATAATCGTCGCTATAAGCGCCATCATAATACTGAAGATCGCCATTATTGTCCTGGTAAGTCTGATCAGTGACGCTGGTAGAATTATTAGAATAATTCTGCTGGGTTTGAACGCGGGCATTATTATTCTGCGCGCTCGGATCATAATATACATCATCCTGGGCAAATACTGTAGAACTCCAGCTAATCGTTAGGACAGCGATAAAAGCCGGAATAATATATTTTTTCATGAGCGAGAGAGTTTAAGAAGAAAAAGAAATACGTCAGTCATTATAAGCGTAAAGTTATTACATTTGTTCCTTGCAAATCGTTAAGATTCATTTAAAACGGAAGTTTTTTTTGTTAAATTAATTAAAATAAAATAGTTTTTAGGAATTTAATTAAAAGCGCCGTTTGTCATGAATAATTATCATAGATAATTTGGCTCTTTTTACAAAATAAAGTCAATTCTATTAAAAAACATTTCCTTATTATCTGCATCTAATGAATCCTTTTTGAAGGCTCAACGTAGTTTAGACGTAAAACTTCATTCTGGGTTTACCTGAAATGAGTTAAAGAATTATTAAAATTATTTGCCCCTTTTAAAAATAAGTAGCCGGAAAATAACTTACAACTCATAATTACTTAGCGTTTTATGGCAAAAGAAATTACCCCGCGGTCGGAAGATTATTCCCAATGGTACAACGACGTGGTTCAAAAAGCGGGTTTAGCGGAAAATTCTGCCGTCCGGGGCTGTATGGTGATTAAACCTACCGGCTTTGCCGTTTGGGAACGGATGCGCGACGCTCTTGATAAAATGTTCAAAGATACCGGCCACGTCAACGCATACTTCCCGTTGTTCATACCAAAAAGTTTTTTGAGCAAGGAAGCTTCGCACGTTGCAGGTTTTGCCAAGGAATGCGCGGTCGTCACCCATTACCGCCTGAAAATGGCGCCCGACGGAAGCGGCGTCGTCGTCGACCCGGATGCAAAACTCGAAGAAGAACTCATTGTCCGCCCTACTTCGGAAACCATTATCTGGAGTACGTATAAAGACTGGATCAAATCTTACCGCGATTTGCCACTCCTTATTAACCAGTGGTGCAACGTCGTTCGCTGGGAAATGCGGACGCGCCCTTTTTTACGAACCAGCGAATTTTTATGGCAGGAAGGACATACCGCTCATGCGACTTCGCAGGAGGCCGTCGCCGAGGCCCGTCAGATGTTGGAAGTCTATGCCGACTTTGCCGAAAACTGGATGGCCATGCCGGTAATCCGGGGCGTAAAGACCGCCAACGAACGTTTTGCGGGCGCTGAAGAGACTTATTGTATTGAAGCGCTAATGCAGGATGGGAAAGCGCTGCAGGCCGGTACTTCCCATTTTTTAGGACAAAACTTTGCAAAAGCGTTTGAAGTAAAATTTTTGAATAAGCAAAATACGCAGGAATATGTCTGGGCAACTTCCTGGGGCGTCTCCACCCGTTTAGTAGGCGGGCTTATCATGACGCACTCTGACGACGACGGCCTTGTACTCCCACCCCGCCTGGCGACCATACAGGTCGTTATTGTGCCGATTCCTAAATCTACGCCCGAAATAGAGGAAGCGGCTAAAAAGATCATAGCGGCGCTTAAACAAAAAGATATCCGGGTGAAAATGGACGCCGACGATTCCAAGCGCCCCGGTTTTAAATTTGCAGAATATGAAATGATCGGTATTCCCGTCCGTATCGGGATCGGC
>JBBRMZ010000246.1:0-6269 GCA_038230555.1 Chitinophagales bacterium | reverse complement strand
CGATCCGATAAACTTAAACGTGTGTAAACAATCATATGTCAACAAATATAGAATAAGCTATATCGTTGCGCTAAATTACTGAAACCAAGCTACTTATGGAATTAAAATAGCTTTAAATAAATTAATTATATAATCCTTCTATAAAAATTTGAGAACCCGGTTCGGGTCGAAGAATTTTATTCATTCTCCGCGTGTCTGATTGTTCATAAATTGTTTATTTTTGCCGAAGTCGTCCAACATACTTTACCACGAGCAAACAACCCATGTCCAAAACATCTTCCGGCTCGCCCTCCGGGCCTAAAACCCACCACATAGCCGACAAAATGTTCAAATCCGCCATGCAGGTCAGGGAAAACGCCGTCGCGCTGCTCCAAAACTTTGTCGACCCTGTCCTGACCGCCAAAATCAATTTCGACAAACTGACTTTGGACGATACCGCCTATATCAACAAACGATTTAAAGCACATTATTCGGACGTGGTTTACCGGACTACCTGGAAGGAAGAAGAAGTCGAAATCTTCATCGCCTTGCTGTGGGAGCATAAAAGCCAACCGTCTTTGCATATCTATCTTCAACATCTCAACTACATGCTGGGTATCTGGACGCGGGATATTCAAAACAAAAAACCGCTCGCGGTCGTCATACCCCTCGTTTTTTATCAGGGAGAAAAAGCCTGGGAAACGCGCCTTTTCCGGTCGTATTTCGATCATTTGCCTGTTGAGCTGGAACGTTTTATTCCCCAATTTGATTACGTCATGACGGCAGTGCGGGAAATCAGCCTGGAAAAAATACTCGGTCTTCCCAAAGGTATGTTTCTCAGACGGCTGATGTTGACCTACAAGAAGGCGGCGGACAAAGCCTACGTGAAGAAAAACGTCGGCGAATTTATCGAACTGACGGATGAAGACTTGTCCGACGATCATTTATATGCTATATTTGTGGAGTATTTTCTGGAAATCACCGATTTGTCGGAATCGGAAATAGCGGAATTATTGGATCAAATTCATTCAACGACTATGAAAGCAAAAGTTATGTCGACAGCAGATCATCTGAGAGCAGCGGGAAGACTGGAAGGGAAACGGGAAGGAATACTCGAAGGTATGCTCGAAGGTATGCTCGAAGGAAAACGGGAAGGAATACTCGAAGGAAAACGGGAAGGGGAACTCAAAGAAAAGCTGGAAGTTGCCAAAAGCATGTGGCTGCTGGATCAACCGGTGGAAATAATAGCGGCGGGTTACCAGGGTCTCTGTCGAGAAAGTACGCGAATGGATCGAAGGGTTTAAAAGAGGAGGGCTCTAATTTCAAACCAAATACCGCCTTTTTACTATTCGCTTAGAGCGCCCTGCTCATATACGCTTGGACCGAGGTCTTTATTTGAAAGCGCGAACCCAGCGAGTGTTCGCAACTCAGGTCGGCGACCGTATTTTCCGGAGAAGTAAAAACCATTTAAAATAACCTAAATTTACCAATCCGCACCTTTCTCTTAAAGTCTTTTAGGCTTTCATTTCCCCGGACGTCGATTCTACACATTTCTAAAAAAGCGGTTCCTACATCCCCGACCGCTTTTCGGGGAAGTAAGTTAATTCGATTACCGATCCTGAAAGCGAGTTGAATCCCCTGTTTTGTCAAGATTTCTTTCATTTGGCCAAGCGCTTGTTTTCTTTTTGGTCTTCCGCCATACGGATAGGCAAACGCGGGAACAAAATCAATCCCGTTTTCTTCCAAAACGTTCCAATTTTCCCGGACGTCTGCGCGAATTTCCTCCGCATTCAGCGTTTTATAGTGTTGATGCCGGTGCGAATGCAGGCCAACCTCAAAAACTGCCGGATCCAGATTTTTAATTTGATCGACGCTCATCAGAGGCGCCGGTTGTTCGTCCCAATCGCTTCCTTTGCCTAAAAAATACGTCGGCAAAAAAATGCACGCTTTCGCGTCGTATTTTTTTAATATTGGATAGGCCAGTTCCAGGGTACTTAAGTAGCCGTCGTCGAAGGAGATCAGGATCGATCGCTCCGGAAGAACGGCGTCTTCTTCTAACCGTTGGATCAGGGCAGCCATGGTAATAAAATGATATCCGCTTTCTTTCAAATACGTTAATTGTTCTTCCAATTGACGCGTTGAAATTGTTAGATAATCGGTATCCGTCCGCGATACTTTATGGTACATTAATACCGGAAGCCGGCGTTCGGACGAATAGAATAAAGCGTTCATGAACATTTTTTTGCCGCTGCGGCATTGGTCGTTTCCAGGACGTCTTTAATATTTTCCTTGTCGAACGTCTAAATATGCAATATTTTTGATTAATACGCGCTATACTTTACGGCGGTCGTAGCGCGTATTTACCGACAAACCTATTACTCTTTATTTACTTCCTCCAAACTTATAGATTATACCCACATTAAATATTCCTGAACTATAACCCAATTCTTCTTTGTTAATTTTGAAGGAATGGCCCGCCTGAATTTGCCCTTTCAGCCTTTCTCCGCCTCCTCGAATAGTGAGCATAGGTTCAAAAAACATCCAATTGGTTTGATCTATATCCACGAATTTATAAACTGCGAGGTCGGCCTTCGAATAAGTAGTAGCAGGTTTCTGGTAGTTTAACATCGTCAATCTTGGCGTTAAACCAATTTCAAAATTTTTACCAGAATAACCTATGGTTGGTTGAATAAAAAATTTTACAGCCGAAGCTTCAAATTTTGTAGCCGCCAAAGGCGCGCTCGTTGCCCTGTCGATACTTACGCTGCCAAAACCGGCGCCCGCGTAGGTTTCAAACGCTAAACCGGCCCCTGATTTATTATAATATCCTATACCGCCTTCAAATAATTGACCGCTTCCTTTGCGAGTATCATTGGAGCCGGAGTCTTCGGTACTATTCGTGTAATAGCCGTTTGCCATAATACCAAAATGGTCGGTAACGGCATAAGCGCCTTGGATGTTTATCCCCGAACCTACGCTTGCATTAATTTGAGCCTCTCCTTTACGAGAAAACATAGGAGTATTGGCTCCATTAGGAATGTAAACGCTACAGGAATAGAAACTTGCAGTTAAACCAGGAAGCGCTAAAAAAAATTTGATTGATATTTTCATTGTTTGTTTTTTAAATGATAAGTTTGATTTCAAAATTAATCATTTTTTATTTTAACTTAAAATTTAATTTTAAATTTTTAAAAGAATAAGGTGTCTTTCCGTGGCGACCGATGCTAAAGAATGAGATTCGATAACAAAAGACATAAATAAGAGCAAATCAGATAAAAAATACAGGGTATGTAGAAAATCGTTCTACATACCCTGTTTCTTTAAATCGGAATAAACAACGCTTGCTTTTAATTCATTTTCATCATTTTAACCGTGTGCAGCGTCCCGTCGGTCAGCCTTATTTTGACCAGATAGATTCCGTCGGCCAAATTGCTTAATGGAACGTCGTAGCGCGACTGGTCTTTGGTGAAAGTTTTAGTGATCACGGTTTGACCGGCGGCGTTAATCACTTCCATGACGCCTTCTGTGTTTTCCTGGTCTAATACTTCGACAAACAGCACAGTCGTCGCCGGATTCGGATAGATCAAAACAGACTGGCCTACCTGGTTGGGCAAAATGGTTTGCATGACGCCGGAGTAAACGGCGCTTCCGTTGAAATCTACATTCCGTATGCGGTAAAAAGCGCGCCCATGTTTAGGCGTTTCGTCCATATAATGATACAGGTTATTTTTATCTCCAACAGAAGGAGTTTCCTGTATATCTTTAAAATCTTTCCCGTCTGCCGAGCGCTGTACAAAGAACGTACTCGGCTGATTATTTTCATTGGCGGTAGCCCAATCCAGCTTAACCGTTTTCGCAGCCGTCATTTGAGCGTTAAAACCGGTAAAAGCGAATGAACCGTACCCTGGCTGACAACCCAGGTTATTGACGGAAATATTCACCGTTTTCGTCCCGATACAACCGTTATTAAAAGTTCGCAACGTTAAAGGATAATTTCCTACAACGCTGTAAACAACCGAAACTTTACGCGCCGTAGAAGTGGCGGGCGTAGCGCCGGCGCCGAAATTCCAGCTAAAGGTAGCGGAGGTCCCGTTGTCCGGCGCTTCAAAAGTATACGCCCGCCCCGCGCAAAGATCGTAAGGGAAAGAGGCCGGAAGCAGCACCGCAGGCCGTTTAACGATCACGTTGGTTTCAATAAATTTGCCGCAGCAGGCCCGTCTGACGCAGCGCGCAAAATAAGTGACTTCCGTTATAACGCCCACCTGCGCCGCCGTTAAAGAGGGCGAGTTGGAGTTTGGAACCGGCGTATAGTCATTTTGATTGAAAACAGCATTAAAAGTAGAACGCATCCACATATATTCTATCGTCCCCGATCCGCCTGTTGCATCCTGTACGCTGACAATTCCCGTAACCGCATCCGTTTGAGGACAGAAAGTCTGGCTGCCTGAAATAATTCCCGGGTTGGTGATATTATCGCAAACAATCGCCGGCGTTAAAGTAGCGGAGCAGGTGGTCGTACAACCGTTTGCGTCGGTAATGACGACAGTATAAGTTCCTTGTGCAACGCCCGAAAGCGTTTGAGTAGTCGCGCCGTTGTTCCATTTATAAGCATACGGCCCGGTTCCGCCGGTAGCAAAAGCCTGCACAACGCCATCCGAAGCGCCCGTACAACTAATGGTTGCGGTAATGGTGCAGGTCAAAGTAGAAGCCGCTCCCGCAATCGTAACCGAACCGGTTGAACTGCAATTATTTGCGTCCGTGACGGTAACGGTGTAAACCCCCGCCGCTACGTTGGTAATGGTTGAACCAATGACTCCGTTACTCCATACATATTTATAAGGAGCCGCGCCCCCGCTGGCTGTCGCCGTTGCACTCCCGGTGGCGGTGTTACAAGCTCCAGCTCCCGTACTTGTTAAAGCGATTACAATGGTAGTAGGTTGGGTCAACACAACGGTTTGCGTAGCCGTACAGCCCAGCGAATCGGTCACTGTCACTGAATATTTTCCCGCATTCAGCGAGGAAAGCGAAGACGCGGTCGACCCAGTACTCCATAAGTAGGTATAAGGCGCTATCCCCCCAAAAACCTGAATGGAGATCGAACCGCTTGCCCCCTGGCAGGTTGGATTGCTAATCGTAGTGGCTGTGGAGAGTAGGGAAGCAACCGTGACCGTTCTGCTGCTGATCAATACGCAACCGCTTCCGGTTGTTACGGTCACACAATAAGTTCCCGCAGTATTGACGGTAATGCAATTCGTCGTAGCGCCGGTGGTCCACAAATAAGTCGCAAAACCAACAGGAGCGCAAAGCTGCGCGCTTTGACCCGGGCAAATAATCGGATTTCCGGTGAGGGTGCAAGTAGTCAAAGAACTTACCACTTGAGAACAGGTACTAACACATCCGTTCCCGCTATTAACAGTGACCGAATAAGTTCCCGCCGCGCTTACGGTGATACAATTTGTCGTCGCGCCCGTACTCCATAAATAAGAAGCAGAACCTGCCGGTACGCAAAGTTGCGTCGTTTGACCGGGACAAATAATAGAAGGTCCTGTAATGAGGCAATTGGATTGAGCCCCGACCGTCACTACCTGGCTACAAACGCTTGCGCAGCCGTTCGCATTGGTCACAGTCACAGAATAGGTTCCGGCCGTATTCACGGTAATACAATTCGTTGTCGCGCCCGTACTCCATAAATAAGAAGCGGAACCCGCAGGCACGCAAAGTTGCGATGACTGACCAGAACATATACTTAAATTTCCAGTGATCGTACAATTCGGAAGCGGAGTAACCGTAACCATTTGGCTACAGACGCTTGTACAGCCGCCGCCATTGGTTACGGTCACAGAATAATTGCCCGCCGCATTAACGGTGATACAATTCGTCGTAGCGCCCGTACTCCATAAATAAGAAACCGCGCCTGCTGGAACGCAAAGTTGAGTCGATTGACCCGGGCAAAGATTTGGATTGCCTGTAATCATACAGGTCGTTAAAGCGCCCACCGTCACCGCCTGGCTGCAAACGCTCGTGCAGCCGTTGGCGTTGGTCACAGTGACAGAATAATTTCCCGCCGTATTGACGGTGATGCAATTCGTCGTCGCGCCGGTACTCCATAAATAAGAAGCGGAACCTGCCGGTACGCAAAGTTGTGAAGACTGACCGGAACACAAACTTGAATTTCCGGTGATCGTGCAGTTCGGAAGCGGAGTTATGGTAACCATCTGGCTGCAAACGCTCGTGCAACCGCCGCCGTTGGTTATGGTCACGGAATAATTACCCGCCAGGCTTACCGTTAT
>JBBRMZ010000245.1:0-6277 GCA_038230555.1 Chitinophagales bacterium | reverse complement strand
CGACTCAGGGGGGTGACGGATATAAGGATAAACGGACGTCGGGGGCGGGGATTTTCGGGATAAAAGGAACTGCGCGCCTGTTATATTCGCTTCCGGTTTTCGGGTCTATTGTCCCGAAGCCCTTTTTGTACTTTTTCAACCCATTATTCGCATAATTAATAAGTGATAATTATCAATTCATTGACTGAGCGTAACTGGTTCAGATCTAAAACAAAGATTGTTTTCGTAGGATGATAAAATCTAAATTTATTTTTTTAGTATAAATAATTGCAAGAAGATATTATCGGCGTATATTTGTTACAACAATTTCGACCTTTACTTTGAACTACCCCGCCGATGAACCCTAAAGATAAAATTCGCAACCTCATTGAAAACGGTAGAATCAGGGAAGCGCTGCAATGTTTCCTTGAAAATCTGGCGGACGGCGATACCGTTTCGATGGACGACGTATTAGGATTGAGCGGCCGATTTTCACGCCTGGTGGAACAGGAAAACGACGGAACCGTCAGCGTCGATGACGCCCGATTGGAAAGAGCCAACATTAACAAATCCATTTTGTCGTTCGTTCAGTTATGGAGTTCCGGCGACGCCGGTTCTATTTTGGACAAAGCCATCGCCGCTTTGCCGGTCCATAAAGACGCCGATTTGGGTCTGATCCAGCGGGTCAATTGCGACCGAATAAAGCCGGTCCGGAAATTTAACCAGACGTTTGAATCGAAAAAACAAGCGCGCCAGCCTTTCCAGTTTTATTTTTTGTGCGGCTGCCCCAACGAAATGCCAGACAGCCTCGCCGAACGCCTGCTCTACGAAATCATTGATAAAGAGGGTTTGGACGTTCAATCCAGCGTTCATTACCTGTTTGCGGAAGAAAAAGACAAGCGGGCGAGAATCGAAAACCTGCCTTTGGGAATCGACTTGGCGGGCAGCAAAAAAAAGTTTAAGGAGTACGTGCAGAAGCGTTTTGCCTTTGCCAATACCGATAGTTTTGAAGCGTTCGTCGAGACGGGGCTGCCCAGACTGCCTTATAAATTTGTATTCACCGTTTTCAAGATGGGCGAATCCGAATGGGAGGACGCCGAGGAAGATATCATCGGTTACCTGCAATGGACGACGGATACATTTAAAACGGCGCACCCCGACGTTCCCACTTTCCTGTTTTTCTTTGTATTTGAATTCAGGCGGCTTTACGACGCCGAACACATAAAACCGCAGCATGCCGCTATCCTGAAACAACTCGAACAATTTTGCGAAGCCAGCGCTTCTTCGATTTTTCGGGAAATAATCCCCATTAAAGATATGCACCTCGCGGACTGGCTTAGCAAACTGGGCGTAGATAACCCGAACGATTCCAGTCGACTGGTCGAAGCGCTCGGTCAGACGCTGAAAGCGGAAGACCGCCTGACGATCGACGGCGAACGCCGTTTTCACATGAAAGACGTCCAGCCGGTGCAAAGCCGGATCATCGAAACATTTAGGAACAAAAGATAATATATATGTCCGCATTTTTTCTATATAAAGACGCCGGGAAGGGGACATTGCCCGCCCTCGAACCCAATCAGAAACTCCACGACCCGGCGCTCTACGTTCCGTCCAAAGGATTGACGGCGGCGGTGAACGCCGCCCTTGCTTTGGGGCAGCCGTTGCTGATCACGGGCGAACCGGGAACGGGCAAAACGGAACTGGCCAAACACATCGCCTACTTTTTCGACCTCGGCGACGTGGAAACCTTCAACGCGCAAACCACTTCGCAGGCGAAGGATTTATTTTACCGCTACGACGCGCTGGCGCATTTTCAATACGCGCAAACGCAAAAGGAACCGCTGACGGTGGACGACGTGGAAAAACGCTTTATCCGGTACAACGGGCTGGGCAAAGCGATCCGCGACAACCGGCGGGCGGTGGTGCTGCTCGACGAGATCGACAAGGCGCCGCGCGACCTGCCCAACGACGTGCTTGCCGCGCTCGAAAACCTGCGGTTCGACATGCAGGAAACCGGCAAAGTGTACCAAGCGACGGCGGAAAATAAGCCGATCATCGTAATGACCTCCAACTCGGAGAAAAACCTGCCCGACGCTTTTTTACGGCGGGTGGTCTATTACCATATCCCGTTTCCGGACGCCGCGACCTTATTGCGGATCGTTTCTTCTAAGGTGGACGGCTACGACTCGGCGTCTTTAGAGGCGCTCATCGCGCATTTCGAGGAAATCCGCTCGGGCAAAACCGTAAAAATGCGCAAAGACCCGGCGACGGCGGAACTGATCCAATGGGCGTCGCTGTTGCGGCGGATGGATTTCCCCGCGCATAAGATCAACGACGACCTATCCAAGCCGGAGCGGGAAGCGCTCCTGGCGTCTTACTCGGTGTTGGCGAAAAACCGCGACGACCTGAAGGATATGGTGAAAATGTTGGAATAGGGGTGACATATTTTTTACATTCCGGACATTAAATCATTTTTGCATTGCCAGATAACCCCGTTTTTGCTTGAACCGCTTTACCTTATACGACGTCGCCGCCGAATTTTTATCCGCCTTAGAAACGGAGGGTTTTCGTACGGGCGTCGGCGAGCGTATTCAAATTCAAAAGTTGCTGCAAAACTTTCCCCTCGACGCCGACGCGGAAAGTTTTAAAGCGGCGCTGGTCGCTTTACTCGCCAAATCGCCGGAAGAGCAGGTGCGGTTGTACGGTTTGTTTGACGCTGCCGTCAAAAGGGCGGAAGAAAAAGGCGCGGCTGACGTGGTTTCGCCGGATTCGACGACAGTAAAAACGAAGGCCGAAAAACGCAAAAGGCTTTGGCTAACAGTCCTGCTTTTTGTTATACTTTTGATCGGCGTCGTCGCGGCTGATTATTTTTTGAATCAAAAACCGACGACCGCTCCCTCTTTTAAAGACAAGATCGTCGATAGCAACCGGGTGGTTATAAAACCGCCCATTGGCCAAACCGCGAATCCCTATTTCGTTGAAAATAAACTCTATCCTTTTCCCCGCCACCTTGATGATTACTCCTTAAAGCCCACCTCTCCCCTAAACGCCTGGCTTTCCGACAACTGGCCGCTGGCGCGATGGATCTTAGCGTTGGTATTAACGGCGGCCCTGGCCGCGCTTTGGCGCTACCGCGTCTGGAAACGACAAAAACTCGTCGCGCAGCAAAGCCCGAACGACAAGCCGCCCTACATCTGGAACATCGAACTGGACGGCGCCGAGGAAAACGTGCTGCCGACTGACGACCTCGAAAAAGTATCAACCCTCCTGCGCCGCCGCTCGGAAACGGACGCCTGGCGGCTGGACATGCGCAAAACCATCGAGGCGACCATCGGGCGGGGCGGTTCGCCCGCGTTCAAATACGTCGCGCAAACGGCGCCGACGGATTACCTGATGCTGATCGACCGCCAAACCTTGCGCAACCACCGCGCGCGGCTGTTCGACCGGCTCTACGACGCGCTTCGCGCGCAGGAGGTCGAGATCGCCCGGTATTTTTACGATTCGGACGCGCGGATCTGCTACGACGACGCCCATCCCTACGGGCTTTCCCTAACCGACGTCCAGCGGCGGCATTACGGGTCGCGGCTGATCGTGGTCGGGACGGGCGCGCAGTTATTGAGTCCGTCGAGCGGCAAGCCTTCGCCCTGGACGACGATCTTTGAGCAATGGAAATACCGCGTGTTGCTGACGCCCAAGCCCCTCAACGCCTGGGGCTACGACGAGCGCCGGCTTTCGTCCTTGTTTTCGACGCTGCCCGCCACACTACAAGGCCTGAGTTTTTGGATCGAAGAACTGGACGCCGGGGCGGACGCGCGGTTCGATACCTGGCGCGAAAAAGTGCGCGACGCCCACAACGCGCCCATACAGCCCGACGAGGCCGACCCACTGCCGTTGCTCCAACTCTATTACGAACCGCCCGCGCTGCGCTGGATTGCCGCCTGCGCCATTTACCCGGGCCTCTATTGGGACCTGACATTGTGGCTGGGGCGTCAGTTGTCGACGCCGGAGACGCCGCTGGTCAATTATAAAAACCTGACCCAGCTCTTCCGGTTGACTTGGTTTGTAACCGGCGAAATGCCCGACGCGACGCGGGCGGCTTTGCTGGGCTGGCTGGAACAGCGCGACGCGCAGGCGCTCCTGGGTTTGCGCCTCGCGCTGGCGGCAGAATTAAGCAAAAACCCGCCGCCCGCCGATTCCTCCGCATACGATCAGTTCCGGATGAACGTCGCTATGAACGAATGGATCGGATCGGACGACGCGGAAAAGAAAAAACAACTCGAGACGGAAATTGCCCAACTGCTGCAGCAGGGCGCGGAAGCGGACATAACAGTCGTCCAATATTTGCAACAGCCCCGAACGGCGTTGGATTTCATTGTGCCGGACGCCTGGAAAAAATATGTGCATCCGTCCGGGTTTTCCGCGTTGGGCTGGATGCGGGAGTGGAAAGACCTGTTATGGCTGGCGCCTCTGTGGATACTGAGCCTGGTCGCGTTGTTTTGGCCCTACGATTTTGGCGGAAGCGCCTGTCCGAAAGACAAGATCGTGAAGCTGACGACGAAAGGGAAAGAACGGTTCATTTGCCTCGCCGACCCGAAGAACGCCATCGCTTATAACGAACAATTGGTTCACAACGCATTAGAAAAAAGTCAATTGAGCCTGGCAGACAGCCTGATGCACCCGGACGCCGGCATGGCGGGGACCCTGGGTTTTGGCTATATGGAAACTTTACACCCTTTGAGCATTTCGACCCTCGTCGGAGCCGCACAGTTACGGGATACCGCCATCCAACATCTGATGCAGGAATACGATCGGAATATCGCCGTCGACTTTTACCGGCTGGCGAAAAAGGCATACGAAGGGGCGAAAAAAGATTCCGCTTGCCTGTTTTTGGACGTGGCGGTAGTTTTCTCTAATAGGGATACTGATATTTTAAACGCCAGAAAACTGCTTTGCCAAAATAAGCCGACGGTTATTTTGCCCGTTACAAAGGCCGATACGGTGAAACAAGCCCCTGATTCCGTCAAACCCTTTCCGCCGAAAGTAACGCTTGTCAATCCGCCCGTTCAAACTCAGGCTGCTAAAACGGATGCCCTTGTAAAAACGCCGCCATCCGTAACTGCTAATCCGCCAGCTAATTTTCCGCAGACCTCGCAGCAAAACGCCCAACCAAACGCATCGTCGCAGAAGGCCGACGCCGTCGCAACCAGCGCCGATCTCCCCGAAATGATTTCCGTGCTCGGCGGAACATTCAAAATGGGGAGTGACGATCCACTCGACTACGGTGCAAAACCTATACATTCTGTTACGTTAGATAATTTCAATATCGGCAAATACGAAATCACGGTAGCGCAGTTTGCGGCGTTTATCAAAGAAACAGGGTATAAAACGACCGCCGAAACGGAAGGTTCGAGCTATATTTGGAATGGAAAAACAGTCGAAGACAAAAAAGGCGTATCCTGGAGAGATAACGAGGGCGGCGCAAAACGCACGGCGGCTGAATACAACCATCCGGTCGTTCACGTGAGCTGGGACGACGCCACGGCGTATTGCGCCTGGCTGAGCCAAAAAACGGGTAAAAAATACCGTCTGCCGACGGAGGCGGAATGGGAATACGCGGCAAGGGGCGGCGCTCAGAGCAAGGGCTTTACGTATAGCGGAAGTAATAATTTGGACGCCGTCGCCTGGTATAAGGAAAATTCAAAAGACGCAACCCATGCAGTGGGTCTGAAGAGCGGGAATGAATTGGGTATTTTTGATATGTCTGGAAACGTTTGGGAATGGTGCGGCGACTGGTATGGAGATTATGACCCAAAAAGCGCTTCCAAAAACCCTATCGGACCCGTTAAAGGCTCGGGCCGCGTGATTCGCGGCGGTAGCTGGGACAACAGTTCGGTGTACTGCCGCTCCGCCTACCGCGGCGGCAGCCCGCCTGCGTACCGCTACTACGATATCGGTTTTCGGGCGGCCTCCGGCCTCCAGTGAGACGGTACGATTCCGACTTAACTTGTCTGAACCGGGATTTTAGGGGGATTATATGGATTTTTGGGATATGTTGTTTTGACGGGGTGTTTCTCGTTGTCTGAACCGGGATTTTAGGGGGATTATATGGATTTTTGGGATGTGTTGTTTTGACGGGTGGGGTGGCGGGGACGTCGTTGTCTGAACTGGGATTTTAGGGGGATTATATGGATTTTTGGGATATGTTGTTTTGACGGGTGGGGTGGCGGGGACGTCGTTGTCTGAACCGGGATTTTAGGGGGATTATATGGATTTTTGGGATGTGTTGTTTTGACGGGTG
>JBBRMZ010000244.1:0-6280 GCA_038230555.1 Chitinophagales bacterium | reverse complement strand
CGGAAACATATCCACGGGCCGGACTTTTTTCACTTCGTATTTCTCATACAGTAACGACAGGTCGCGCGCCTGGGTTGCGGGGTTGCAACTCACGTAGATCAACCGCGGCGCTTCCAGTTGCAACAAAATATCTACTACTTTAGGGTGCATACCTGCCCTCGGCGGGTCGATGATCAGCACGTCGGGCCGGCCGTGTTTTTCGGCAAACTGGACAGAAAGAATATCTTTTACGTCGCCGACATAAAACAGGGCGTTGCTGATGCCGTTACGCTCGGCATTTCCGATGGCGTCCTCGATCGCCGGAGCGACCTCTTCCACGCCTACTACCTGCCTTACTTTTTTAGCAATGTATAAAGCGATGCTACCTACGCCGGTATACAGGTCGTAGACATTTTCGTCGCCTTTAAAATCTGCAAAATCGACGATGGTATCGAACAACCGGACGGCCTGCTTGGTGTTGGTCTGGAAAAAAGATTTCGGGCCGATCCTGAAACGGACGTCGCCGAGGTCTTCTTCCACATATCCTTTTCCATGATACGTTTCCATTGGCAGATCAAGCACAAAATCGTTTTGTTTTGGGTTGATACAGAAAATAATGGTCGTAATCTGCGGGAACGCGCTTTGGACGGCGGCAAGGAAGGTTTCGATCTTTGGCTCGTCGCGGTAATAAAAACTAACGATCAGCATTATCTCGTTCAGCGTGGTCAGCCGGATCATGATGTGCCGCATGAACCCTTTTTGGATTTTCAGGTCAAAAAAGGATAGCCCCTGCGCAATAGCGATATCGCGGATGGTATTACGGATCTCGTTGGAAGGGTCTTCCTGAAGCCAGCATTTGGAAATATTGAGCATCCGGTCGAACGCGCCGACGCGATGGAACCCCAGCACATCCTCGTAAGGGGTGACCCCCCGCTGAACTTCCTCGTTAGAAAGCCAGCGTTTGTTGGAAAAGGTGAACTCCATTTTATTGCGGTAGAACGTATTTTCCACGCAGGGCAGGATGGGCTGAAATTCTTCGATCGCCACTTTGCCAAGGTGTTTGAAAATATTTTCTATCTGCACCTGCTTGTGCGCAAGCTGGGCTTCGTAGGTAATATGCTGCCATTTGCAGCCGCCGCACATATTGAAATGCTGGCAAAAAGGCGTCGTCCGTTCAGGCGATTTTTCGTGAAATTTAATGGGGTACCCCTCTAAATATCCTTTTTTGTCTTTATATACTTTTATATCAATCAGGTCGCCGGGCGCGGCATTTTCTACGAATACGATCCGCCCATTCTGATCCCTGCCGACCGATTTTCCTTTATCGGCAATACCGGTGATGCGGACTTTCTCAACGAAGCGTTCTTTTTTTTCGATTCGTTCTTTTCTTTCGGTTCTTTCTTCTTCCATGAGGGCAAGTCGGCTGTTAGTCATTGGCTTTTAGCCACACAATTTACAATTTTTAATTTACAATTATTTTTTGAGCGCTCCTAGTCCGTCCAGCCAGTTGGTCAACCGGTCGAACCAGCGGTCTTTAGTGGTCGGATTAATCAATCCGAATCCGTGGCCGCCTTTTGGATACAGATGCATTTCTGCGGGAACAACTTTCCGGACGCAGGCGCGATAGAACGTGATGCTGTTGTCCACTATAACGACAAAATCGTCGGCGGCGTGTACGATAAAGGTCGGCGGAGTCTCAAATGTCACCTGGTCTTCATTGGAAAAAAACCAGATGCGGTCCTTTTTAGGGTCTTTACCGATCAGGTTATCGCGGGAGCCGATGTGGCCGAGGTTGTCCTTGAAACTAATGACCGGATAAATCAACGCCATAAAATCGGGACGGACGGAGGTCGTATCTGTCTCGTTCGGGTCGGCTTTTTCCTGGAAATGAACGCCCGCCGTAGCCGCCAAATGGCCTCCTGCAGAAAAACCCATGATCCCGACGCGGTTGCGCGCCAGGCCCCAGGCGGCGGCATTCTTCCGGACCAGCCGGATGGCCTGCTGCGCGTCCTCCCACGGGCCGATACTGGGGTCGATCATGATCCGGTCGCTTGGCAGACGATATTTCAGCACGAAGGCGGTTACGCCGATCTCGTTGAGTTTTTGAGCGACTTGGCTTCCTTCATGGCCGTCGGCCAATCCTCCATAACCGCCGCCCGGGCAGATTACGACCGACGCGCCGTTTTTGAGTTCCTTCGGCGGGTCATAGCGGGTAATGGTAGGAATGGAAACGTCCATGGTCCATTGTATATTACCAGGCCGCATTTCTGTTTTTTCTTTATTTTCTGCCGGTTTGGAGTTGGGGACTGCTCCGGCATAAAGCGGAATGACGGTTGGTTGCGTTGAAGCCATTGAACAGGAGGCGCTTATCAAAATAAATAAAAGTAAATATTTCATATTTCTATTGAATATAAGGGTAAAATAATTATTGCGCTTCCGCTTTCTCCCGCATCCGTTGCTGCATCAAATATAGAACTCCGCGAACGGGAACGCGTAGCCAGTCGGGGCGGCTACCCATTTCGTAACCGACTTCGTAGATCGCTTTTTCGAGCATATAATTGCGGAGGAGTAAATTTTTACCGGCGTCGTCGGGCGGCAGGAAGTTGTTCCCCTCCACGCGATCCAGGTAAGCGGTCAAATAAAACTGACTGACATAATGATACCATTGAAGCGCCCACTCTTCCAAAAACGGCATATCTTCTTTTCGATAATTTTGATTCAGCACGAGCTGTCCGTAAGCGGCGTAATGAAAAGAACGCATCATCCCGGCCACGTCTTTGAACGGACTTTTCTTGAGGCGGCGCTCGCTGATGCTGTGCATGGGCTCGCCCTCGAAGTCGATGATGAAAAAGTCTTTGCCGTTGAACAACACCTGGCCGAGGTGATAATCTCCGTGGATCCGGGTTTTGGAGGCGTCCAGTTTAACGGCGTAGATTTCGCTGAAACAATCCATGATCTCGTCGCGCAGATCGAGTACTTGGAGGGCTTCCTCGCGAACCTGCTCGGGCAGGTTGGGTATGCGGCTTTCCAGGGCGTTTAGTTTTTCCGTCACCAGTTTGCGATGGCCCGAATAAATAGACCGCTGATAGTGCTGGGTAAATTTTTCAGGGGCAAAATCCGGGTCGTCGGAGCGCGAGGCGAGCGCAAGGTGCATTTCTGCAGTCCGGCGGCCCAGGGCGACGGCGC
This sequence comes from Chitinophagales bacterium, assembly GCA_038230555.1. Classification (GTDB taxonomy): domain Bacteria; phylum Bacteroidota; class Bacteroidia; order Chitinophagales; family Saprospiraceae; genus JAAFJT01. Next base: position 3,115 of record JBBRMZ010000244.1, on the reverse strand, counting down.
GTTCATACATGACGCTGCCGATCAGTTTCTGAATAGCGGAAGGCGCGTCGTCAAAATACATGCGGCGTTTGGAGACTAACGGCGGCGCTTTGTCAGTCTTGGCGACCTTTTCAAACACTTTTTCGTAATAGCGGGTTAGGGCTTCCAGGGTCATCGACCAGGCGTCGCCTTGATTTGGAATTTTGTCCTGTAAGAGTCCGAGGATGATGGAAGTTTTAGCGTCGGCGTCGTAGAACTCTACGCCGCCGCCGTAGCTTGGCGCGTTGCGGAAATCGGTTTTTTCAGAAAGAAACCGCACCAGTTCGAGGTCGGGATTGACGTCGGAGTCCAGCTTGCGGTAGATTTTGAAGAAAAACTGGTCGTTGTAAATGATGGAAGTATTGCTTTGTTCCACTTTCAGCACTTCAGATTCTATCTTGACGGGATCGAAATTTTCCAGCGCTTTGCCCGATTCAAACTTCAAATAGCCGTCCGGCAAGGTGATCTGTTGGTTCTCGCGGATCATAGAAAACATCCGGTCGCGGAAGCCGGCGTCGAATAGGGCGTCGATTAACACGCCCTCCTGGGTCGGGGTTTTGAAATAACAGATCACGCTGTTGGGCCGGTCTTTCAAAAAACGGAAACTGCGCTCGGATTCTCCGACAAAAGCGACCGGCAGCGAATAGGTTTCCGGGAGACCGTCGGTATAGCGAACGTCGATCTGCGCTAAAAATACAGGATACTTTTCGGCGCCCTCGCCTACGTCAATCTTAGGATACCGGTTAATTTCAAGAGAAACGATGTTTTTGGATTTACCGGCAAACCATCTGCAGCTTTTCATATAAACCCCGAGCGCGTTTTTCAGCAACTTGCGTTTGGACGTATAATTGTCAAAAAATTGGGCCCACTCTACTTCGGACTCTACTTCCGGCAGTTGCTCAATGACGACGGGCTTATCCTGGTAAGCGTCTTCTTTTTCCAGTAAAAACCAATAATAACTGTACGGGCCGAGCGTCAAACTATACGGCGCGTCGGTCACCTCAAAAAATTTGTTCTGCGAAAAGATCTCTACCGGCTGCGCGCCCGCAAACTTTTTGAGTTTGAGCTGGGCGGGTTGGGAATATTTGGATAAGTTAGCCACTACAAGGATGCTTTCGCCCCGAATATGCCGGATAAAAGAAAGGATCTTACCATTGCCTGCGTCCAGGAAATCTATTTCGCCGGAACTGAACGCTTTTAGCCGCTTTCGCATGGTGATGATATTTTTCATCCACCACAACATTGACGAAGTGTTCTTCAACTGGTTTTCAACATTGATCGACTCGTAGCGATAAGCCGGATCACGAATAACGGGCAAAAAAAGCTTCTGCGGGTTGGCGTGCGAGAAACCCGCGTTCTGGTTCGCGCTCCATTGCATTGGAGTGCGAACGCCGTTGCGGTCGCCAAGATAAATATTATCGCCCATGCCGATTTCGTCGCCATAATAAATGACCGGCGCGCCTGGCAATGAAAACAATAGACTATTCAGCAACTCTATTTTGCGGCGGTCGTTGCCCAATAACGGCGCAAGACGGCGTCGAATACCTTCGTTGATCTTGGCGCTGTGATCCTGGGCGAACATTTTATACAGATAATCGCGTTCTTCTTCCGTCACCATGTTCAGGGTCAGGTCGTCGTGGTTGCGTAAAAACAAGGCCCATTGACAACTGTCGGGGATGGGAGGCGTTTGTTTCATAATATCCACGACCGGATAAGAGTCTTCTGTTTGCAGCGCCATATAGAGGCGCGGCAACAGCGGAAAGTTATAATTCATCTGGCATTCGTCGCCTTCGCCATAATAAGCGGCGGCGTCTTCCGGCCATTGGTTAGTCTCGCCCATCAGGATCATTCCTGGATAATGATCTTCAATGAATTTTCTTAATTTCTTCAGGTATTGATGGACTTCCGGCAGGTTCTCGCAATTGGTGCCTTCGCGTTTATATAAAAAAGGCAAAGACGACATCCGGAAACCGTCGACGCCAATATCGCCCCAGAAGCGAATGATGTTATAAAACTCTTCGCGGACCGCTTCATTGTCAAAATTCAGATCGGCCTGATGCGAATAAAAACGATGAAAATAATAAGCTTTCGCTTCATTGTCCCACTGCCAGTTGGACGTTTCGTAATCCTTAAAAATGATGCGCGCTTCGCTAAACTTCTCCGGGTTATCGGACCAGATATAATAATCGCGCTCCCGCGAAAAAGGCGGCGCTTTGCGGGCGCGCTGAAACCAGGCGTGTTTAGTGGAAGTATGATTGAGAATCAGATCGGCCAGGACTCGGATTCCGCGTTTATGCGCCTCCTCCACAAACTTCCTGAACTGTTCGACGGTTCCAAAGTCGGGATGTATTTTACAATAATCAGAAATATCATACCCGTCGTCCTTGAAAGGGGATTCAAAAAAAGGAAGCAGGGAAATACAATTAACGCCGAGGTCTTCGAGATAATCCAGTTTTTCGAGCAAGCCGGCAATATCGCCTACCCCGTCTGAGTTGGAATCGTAAAATGATTTGATCGGCAGGGAATAAATAATAGCGTCTTTATACCACAGGTTATTGGTCGACATACTTAACGTCAAATTGCAGGGTTGCTAAAATGGTTGTTTCTATTAAAGAAAAGCGCTTTAACGGCGATCCTTCTTTTTGGAAGGCAATATAAGGATTACCCTTATAAAGCTGTACAGATGAAGGGAAAATATTTATTAAACAGTCGACAATAGGCCGTTAGCAATCAGCTAACAAGTGCAGGATTAAATAATGCGAATAATGATTTGAAAAAGTCCAAAAAAGGGCGCAAAGACGATAGACCCAAAAATCAGAAGTCGATATAACAGGAGTAAAACCTCTTTCATCCCTTAAATCCCGACCCGGACGAGCGTTTATCCGTAATAACCCTGCGTTTTCGCCAAACCCCTTGAGTCACATATAAGTCACATATAAGCCCTATATAAGTCAGGTATGAGTCAGGTATGACCGCCACCTCTGAAGATACCCGGTTTGGGAGAAGGTCGAACTAAAGGGTAACATAAAATCGCCGTATTAATCATGGCGTAGAATTGGATATCCGCAAAAGATAGCCCGGCGTCAAACCGCTATTG
>JBBRMZ010000243.1:0-6296 GCA_038230555.1 Chitinophagales bacterium | reverse complement strand
ATTAATCTCCGGTTTTTTATCTGCCGACGAAGCGTTAATGATTATAGAAATCCAAAAAAATAAATTCATTATAGCGCATACAGATAAAAAAGACGACTGGCTTTGCATGACTTTACGCAAATAGAAAAGGCTACATTTTCATCCGACTCAATCCTTTTAAAATTATAATGACTAAATTATCTTTCATCGCCTGTTTTTTTATCGGCATGTCTGCCGCTTTTGGGCAGGCGCCCCTATCGGCGTCCGTATTTTCAGATAAGCCCGACGAATTTATCCGGCAACTGGGCGATTTTGTGAATATGAGCAAAAGAGAGGAAAGCGCTAAAGTATTCGCTAATTTCGAACAGCAGTTTAAATCCGGCGCGTTTTCCGATAAAGAGGCTCGCCGGATCATGAAAACTACCGGCGCTATGCAGACGCTCAAAATGAACGCGACGCCTTTTTTTATTGATTATTTGAAAGCCGTCGTGGTGGTTGATAAAAAACCGGCCAATCAGACTTCTTTATTTGACCAATGGCACGACGTCCTGGACGATATGATCGCGCGCGTGCAAAACCGCCGTTTCGAACTAATCGGCAGACTGCTTCAATTCTCTTTTGATTTTTTTGATAAGAATGCGATCTATTACGCTCCCGGCGCCACCGCGTGGACGGCCGATAACCGCAATTACGAACTAAAATATGAAAAAGGCGAGCCCACCGTTGAATGGTCAAAATTAACGCTGACGGCGGCGCTCAGAAAAGATTCGATCGAAATCAAAGAAACGGCGGGCGCTTTCCATCCGGTTAGCGGAATATGGAAAGGAAACTCCGGCAAAGTAAGCTGGGCAAGAAATAAAACGCCTGAAGTGTATAGCGTCCTAAGCGATTATTCCATCGACGTTTCAAAAGGTTTTTATAAAGCGCAGAACGCAAAGCTACATTATCCCGCTTTTTTCCCGGATGCGGATATAGCGGGCAATTTTGAAGATAAATTGAATATCACCAGCGACCGTATTGAAAATTCATATCCGCGTTTTGAATCAACCAATCAATCCCTGACTATTAACAATATCGGTTTTGGCGTTCAGTATAAGGGCGGGTTCAAGCTTTATGGTAATACCGCTTACGGCGTCAGCGGCCCGCGCGATAAAGCCCGGCTGACCGTCACCAACCCAAAGACCAATAAACTGGCCTTCCGGTCCGCCTCTGAAAATTATGTGATAAGAAAAGACGAAAGTATTGTCGGAGAACAGACGGAAGGCGTTATTTATTTTGGCGCCGATTCCATTTATCACCCTTCAGTCGATTTGAAAATTGATATTAATAAAAAAGAAATTACTTTGCTGCGCGGCGCGCGGGCCAGCGAAAGAAATCCCTTTTATGATTCTTATCACCAGGTAAATATTAATGTGGGAAAAATCAGGTGGTATTTTGAAAAAGACAGTTTAACGGTCGGCGATAAATACCCCGGGTTTGGAATCAATAATAACAATGCCATGTTCGAATCGCTGAAATACTTCAGCGAACCCGATTACCGGCGCGCGCAGAACATCGCTACGGTAAATCCTATATCGGTGATTAAAATGTATTCGGACGAAGTCAGGCAGCGCACGCTGAATGCAAATGATCTCGCTAAAAAAATTAGCCCTTCTATGGGGGCTACAAATATGCAAAGCCTGCTATATGAATTAGTCTCCCAGGGATTTGTCAATTATTTCCCCGAGACGCAAACCGTTGAATTAAAAGATAAAATTTTCCATTACGTAAACGCCAGCCAAAAAAAGGTTGACTTTGATATCCTCCGTTTCCTTTCCGAAACAAAAGAAGATAATTCGACCTTTACCCTTAAGGATACCACCATCGCCATCAATGGAATAAAAAATGTCGAACTCAGCGAGCGAAAGCGCGTCGCCCTGCGTCCGTTAGGCGAATCTATTAAGCTGAAAGTAAATCGTAATTTCGATTTCGACGGCAAGCTGTTTGCCGGATTTGCTATTTTCCAGGGGAAAGATTATCATTTTCAATACGCGCCATTCCAGATTAAAATTGATTCCGCCCGTTATATGGACGTTTATCTGAAAATTGGCCAGGATAAATTTAATAAGCCTATAGCAGGCGCTATTAATTCAAGACTCGAACACTTGAACGGCGTTTTACTCATCGACGCGCCCAATAATAAATCCGGCCGCGAAGACGTAAAATTATTTCCTTCTTTTGAAAGCATTAAAAATTCTTTTGTTTACTACGATTCTCCTTCCACCTTGGATTCGATTTATAAAAGAGATTCTTTTTATTATAAATTGGATAAATTTACGCTCTCAGGAATGGACAGTTTGACTAAAGACGACCTTAATTTTAAAGGCGGACTCGTTTCTTCAGATATTTTCCCGGAAGTAAGAGAAAACCTAACGCTCCAGCCCGATAGTTCGCTGGGATTTATTAATAAAACGCCCGCTGAAGGCTATCCCGTTTATAAAAATAAAGGGAAATTTACCGGAAATCTTGAATTAAGTAATAAAGGTCTGCTGGGCAAGGGAGTGGTTAAATACCTCGACGCCGCCATTAGTTCTAAGGATATTGTTTTCAGACCCAAAGACATGACCTCCAGTTCTAAATCCTTCGATCTCGTCGAAAACCGGGGATCAAATATTCCGCAGGTAAGCGGTCAAAACATTAAAATTAACTGGCGTCCTTATAAGGATAGCATGTATCTGTCCATTAGCGATTCTTCTTTTGTCTTCTTCAAAGAAGGGGGCCATTTTCTCCGAAGCGATATTGTTTTAACGCCCGGCGGCGTAAAAGGTAAAGGCAGTTTCGACTGGGATAAAGGCAGGTTATTATCCAAACAATTTTCTTTTGGCTCCCATTCGGTATCCGCCGATACGATGGATATGAGCATTAAAGCCATTACCGGAGCCGACCAACTCGCTTTTGATACGAAAAATATTAAAGGGAAAATAGATTTTGATAAGCAGTATGGCGTTTTTAAAGCCAATAGCGCCGACATTCAAACCAACATGCCCGCGATTAAATATAAAACGTCGATTAATGAATTCGAGTGGGATCTGAAAAATGAAAACATCACTTTTAAATCCGATGGCGGCGACGCGACTTTTCTTTGCTCCGACCCGGAACAGGATTCTCTTCGCTTTTCCGGCAAAACTGCCGCTTACAACCTGAAATCAAACTCCTTACAGGTAGGCGGAGCGCCATACGTGCAAGTTTGCGACGCTTACATATATACTAAAAACGGCGATTTAAAGATTGAGCTTGGCGGAAAAATGGATTCTTTGACCGACGCAAAAATCGTTTGCGATACGGCGACCAAATATCACGTCATTAATAAAGCCAATATTAAGATCAGGGGCAAAAAGTTTTTTGAAGCGACCGGTTATTATGAGTATAACATCGGCTCCCGTCAGCAGGAAATCAGGTTTGATAATATTACCGGTCAGCGGGCCGGGAAAGGACAACATTCCGAGAAAAAAACCGAAACCAGGGCGACGGGGATCATTAAACCGGAAGACAATTTCTATATCGACCAAAAAACCGCTTTCAAAGGAGAAATAACGTTAAATTCTATCAGTAAAAACCTCAAGTTTGACGGTTTTGCTAAACTGGACGCTGAAAACCTGCCCAATAAAGAATGGTTCAATATCAGTAGTTTTGCCGATAAAAAAAACCTGGCTTTACAATATTCCACGCCTAAGAACGAAAAAGGGGAACCGCTGCAAACGGGTCTGTTTGTCAGTAAAGAAGCCGCAGTCATTTACCCGAGCGTCATGTCGCCGCTTTATTTTAGAAAAGACAGGCCGCTGATCGACGCGAAAGGCGTTTTCAAATATTTGCCTTCCACCGACGAGTTTGTCTTTGGGGACTCTATGAAAATACAAAACAGCGACCCGACTTTATCGATGAAGGGCGTAAAATTTGTATTCAACAATAAAAACCGGCGGGTGTATGCCGAAGGTCCGATGCACATTGGCGCGGCGCTCAATCAAATTAAAACCGTAGCCGCTGGCAGGGCATACACCGAATTTTTAAATCCCAACGATCCGGCTGCGACCGCCGCCGCAAATGCAAATACCGACGACTCTTTGGCGGTTAGCTCGATTAAGGCGGCCAGAACAACTTGCGACGTTATGCTGGGTATCAATATGCAGGCGCCCGAAAAAATGTTGAAGATCATGGCCGCCGATATTCAGGCCGGCAGCTTCGACGCTACGGATATAGAGTACAATAAGGACGATTTCTACGAGAAAACACTTGCCGAGTTTTTCTCCGATCCCGCCGACTATCAACGCGTGGTGAAAGCCATGAAAGAAAAAACGCTGGATATTCCGGATAAATATAACCCGTTCAATTTCTTTTTGGCAAAGATCCCTATGCGGTGGGTTCCCGAATATCAGTCCCTTATCTCGACGGATAAAAAAATTGCCGTCCAGTCCATTTCAGGCATTCCGATCAACAAAAACCTGACCGCTTACGCTGAATTTAAAATGCCGGCCAACGAGGATGATAAGATCAATCTCTATTTTAAAACCTCCAATGATTATTATTACCTGTTCAGTTATCAAAAAGGCTTACTTAGCCTTTCTTCCAACAATCAGCGTTTTGAAGACGAGTTCAATAAAATGAAACCCGCCGAGCGCGTCCGCAAAATGGAGAACGGCGACGTCTTTGAAATGCAATGGATTGAGCCGGGCAGCGCGGAAATGTTTGTGAAACGGTTGCAGAACGCGAAATAAAGTGAATTTATCACCGTTGCAATTCGACATACCCCGAATAATTTTGACCGGCGCCATTATCTAATACATAGAAATAGGTTCCTACGGGTAAAACGCTCCCTTTCCAGGTTCCCGCCCAATCGTTTTTGTAACCGTTGACGGTATAAACTTCCGTTCCCCAGCGCGAAAAAACTTTAAGGCGATTATTGGGAAATTCTTCCAATCCGTGAATAACCAGAAAATCATTGACGCCGTCGCCGTTTGGAGAAAAGCCCGTATAAACCCTGATTTTTTGACAATCAATAGAAATAAAGACTTTTGCCGTATCGCAGCCGCCCGAATTATTGCAAAGCGCATAGCTGAACTGGTCGTCTCCGCAAAAATCATGCTGGGGGATATAGGAAATCGTAAAATCGGGATTGACGACCAGGTCGCCGTACCTGGATACGGAACTGATTTTTAAAGACGCGACCGAACCTTTAACAGAATCGTTCTTTAAAACAAAAATATTGGCTACTTCATTCATGGAAAGACGGACGGTATCATTCTGCGCTACTGGATTTTCTTTAGCTTTGACGGCCTGGTTGCGGCATTCCGCCGGCGCGCAAAATTGCAGGTTTTCATAATACCCGCTGGTAGTCGCAGCTTTAAACTGGTAATCGAAAGGATCGACGGATTTGAAGATCACTTCGTTCACGACGGTAATGGGCGCGTTTTGGTCGTCGTGCCACACAAGCGTATAACAGGAATCCAGTTCCAACATTTCAAAACCAATGGTAGAAATTTTGGTCCAGGAAGTATCTACGAGCTTCGCCCCTTTTTGAACGCCTGAATAAACAATATTCAAAGAAACAAGCGAAAGTTCCGGACGCTCTATACTTCCGTCCATATTTTGTAATTTATAATTCAAATCTGAAGCGGGCGCCTGAAGGGAGAAGTTTTCCTGATCGATCAGGTAGGGTGTGCTCATAGCCAACGGATTATATTCAAATCTAAAGCTAGCCTCGCCCATCAGAAAAGTATGCCTGACGTCGGCGGCACGGATTTGCAGTTCTATGACGGCGCGTTTCTGCGCGCAGTCAAAACTTTGTAGTTTCATTCTCAGATCATACGATCCATTTTGAGCAGGTAGCGAGGCTGCGATACAACAGAAAGAAAAAAGAAAAATTAAGCGCGTAGAAATCCGGTACATGGCTATTGTTTTTGCATTAAAAAATAAGGGATGAACAAAATTTTAACCTTTAAAAGACCATCAAGGCGCTAAATTTCTATGTTGATATAATAAAATTAAGCGCCCGCGCCCTCTAAAGCGATTATCTTTACATCTTAACCCGAAGCAAAAAACAAGCCGAAATATTAGTTTTATTTAAATTCTATTTATTATTATAATTATTTTTTTTAAAGATGTTATCAGAAACTTTAGCGCCGGATGGATTCTTACCATTTTCCCCTGCCTTGCTCGATTTAAAAACTATTGAACGAAATTCCTTGGAATTTTACCGGCTTATGGACGTCCGTAGAACCATACGCGAGTTCTCAGACCGGTCAATACCTAAAAGCGTCATCGAAAATTTAATATTAACAGCT
>JBBRMZ010000242.1:0-6383 GCA_038230555.1 Chitinophagales bacterium | reverse complement strand
TTACATTTATCGAAACACTGCTGCAAAACCCTAAGGCGGATTTAAAGCCTTACTCGGACGACCAAATTGGCTTGGGCTTGGATTATATTTTTGCTATTTCCAATTTGTCTAATGATTTTAAGGACGCGCCTGTACCGGTTGTGCGAAAGGTAGCGGCACTAAAGTCTCTGATAAATTTGTTTCGGGAGGTGTTTGAAGTTCGCTGCGAGCGAGTCACTTCAGCTTTCTCTAAAGACAGTCATGGACCATTACAATATATCTGCTATATGTTTTGGGACGTCTGTTCCTGGAGTTCCTGGCTGAATGTAGAAAAAGAAGACCCGGTTTTTTATCAACAGATGTTGGCTCATTCAATGGAAACATTCATGCCGAAATCGGAAAATCCTATAGTTCAGGATGCAGTTAAATTGTATAAGAGCCAAAAAATAGCGCCTGTAACGCCTGCCGTTACCTCCGAAGACATAGTAGCGGGCATGAACAGAATCTACGCTAATCTTAGCGCCGAGACAAAAGGTTATTATCTTGCCACAGCCCAAGTGATGGCGGATTGCCTTCAATTAGAGAACCCCGCATGCGTTGAGAGCGGTCTGCATGGCCTGGGGCATCTGGTTCCGTTTTTACCCGATATTGCCCTGCCCATTATTGACGCTTATCTGGAGAACGGAAAAATAGAAAATGAAAGATTGAGCGACTATGCTGGAATGGCGCGAACAGGAATGATTTTGTGATAAGGCAATGGCAATACAATCTTTTCGCTCTAAGATGTTCGAACGGAACATTTCCTCTACAAATAAAGTTATCACCTCCAACTAAGACGCCGCTTAAAAATAAGCGGTTTATTTGAAGAGTTCAATTACAACAGATGGAAGTCGTTAATTATTCCGCCGAGCCCCTTAATAAAGTGTATGGCTGGCTGCCGCACGACCTGCATGCGGAGAAGGTCGTTTTCTTTCCAGACGCCTGTCCGGGCAAATCGCCGCTGCCGACTGGAACGGTGGTATTCACAAAGCAAGAGAACTGGCGAAAGTTTGCCGTGTCGGACTGCGGCTGCGGGATGCTGCTGTGCGAGGCGAACCTGACCAAATCGGATTTTAAACGGGAAGACTGGGACGCCATTTATTATGATATACAGGCCAACAAAGGCAAACTGGGCGACCTGGGTTCGGGCAATCATTTCCTCGACGCGCTGGAATCCTATACGGACGACAAGGTGTATTTTTTGATCCATACCGGGTCGAGAAACGAATCGAAACTGGTGGACGACCTGATCGACCGGCCCCAACAGTTTGACGCGAAGTTTTACGAGGTCTGCGACTGGGCTAAAGAGAACCGCTACGCTATTTTCAAAATACTGGAGAAATATTTTGGACGGCTGCATTTGACGCTGGACAAAAACCACAACCATTTTGAGCTTGCGGACGACGGCGTCATTATCCGTAAAGGGGCGGTGCGGGTCGCGGCGGGCGAGCAGACGGTGGTTCCGTCGAATATGAACGGGGACGTCGTTTTACTCGCCGCGACTGAAGGCGTTCAACATACGTATCATTCGTTGTGCCACGGAACGGGACGGGTTATGTCCAGGGGAGAAGCGAAAGAAATGGCTTTGAGTTTTGATTATGCGGCCCTACGGGAAAACATTTATATTCCCGCCATGATCGCCAACGACAATATTAAAACGGACGCGCCCTTTTGTTACCGCGACTTGGACAGTTGTCTGGCGCTGATCGACGGCCTGATCCGGGTGGAGAAAAGATTTAGCGTGTTTGCTTACTTGGGGCAAATGTAGGGGGAATCGTTTTACGGAAAATAACCCATATCATGAAAATCGATCAAACTGTGTATCTATTGAAGACAGCGGAATCTCCGGCGGCGAAAGATGCAAGGAAAAAGGAATTGCGGAAGGTAGAAAATTCCGGAAAGGTAGAGCGCGCCGGGGATATACTTTACTTTATTGTTGTCGGTATCCTTTACTTAATTTTCAATTTTGGGGACTGCTTTTTTTGACCCTTTTTTGCTAAACTACGGATTAAAATAATCTCCACACCACAAGTAGGGACAGGTCGCGACCTGTCCCTACCTATGTCTGCTACTTCACAAATTCCCCCGTTGCGGCCTTATAACCGATCCGCATAGCGTTCGCCCGAAGAGTATCGCCGGGCGATAGGGTGATATCCCCGCCGTTGTAGGCTTCCCAGACCGCCGGAGCGGGTCGCAGGTCGCCGTTTTTGACCTGACGGGCGGTGGCGGAAAAATCCCACGACTGCACCACGCGCTGCGGGATTTCCAGACGGACGCCTTTTTTTAAAATCCGGTAACCGACGGAAGCGCCTTTGGTCGCGCAGACGATCCTACAGCCGGCGGTTGTTCGCATGAATTCAGGCGCGGCGGTGGCGGGCGGCTGGTCGCCGCCGTTCCACATCCGGCGGATCATTTCTTTTTCGGGTACGGCGCCGAGGTCGCCGACGGTTCTGGTCCAGGTTTGGAACGCCGACCGGAGTTCCGAGAGTTTGCCCTGGTAAGCGGGGTCGGCGGCGAGGTTGCGGAGTTCGTGGGGATCGTTCTGGACGTCGTAGAGTTCCTCCACCGGTTTGGTTTTGAACCAGGCAGCCTGGTTGGAATCGAGTTTCCCGGCGTCGCGGAGGGCGAGGAATTCCTTCATCATCGGGATATTCAAACGGTACTCAATGTTTTGATAATAAGGCTTTTCCGGCATATAGTTAAAGAGATACCTGAAGGTTTTGTCCCGAACCATCCTGACCCGGTCGTATTCGGTATCCATCCGGTCGCGCGCGGCAAATACGTATTTCCGGGGCGTTTTTACGGCTTGCGGGCCAAGAAACGCTTGCCCTTGCATGGAGGCGGGAACGCGAACGCCGGCCAGCGAAAGAACTGTCGGCGCGAAATCGACCGCGCTGACGAGGTCGTCGTTGACGTCGCCCGCGTTTTTAGCGCCCGGGAACCGGACGATCAGGGGAATATGGGTTCCGCGTTCGAGGATTTCTCTTTTCATCCAGGGCAGCGCGCCGCCGTGGTCGCTATAAAAGAAAATGACCGTCTGGTCGTAAAGGCCGTCCTTTTTGAGTTGTCGGATCAGTTCGCCGACCTGCGCGTCCATGCGTTCGATGTTGGTGAAGAGCCGGTCCATGTCGTGGCGGACGGTTTTGGTATCCGGGTAATAGGGCGGGACGGTTATTTTGCTGGAATCGAGGAGCAGCGCGTCCGTCCTGCCAAAGATCTGGGATTCGTGGGTGATGAAAAAATTAAAGACCGCGAAGAACGGTTTTCCGGCGGGCCGGTTGCGGTAGGAAGCAGCCGGCCCGTTTTCGTCCCAAACGGAGACGGGCGGTATGAACTGATAATCCTGTTTTTCGTTATTCGTGCAGTAATACCCGGCTTTGCGGAGGTATTCGGGGAAGCACCGGACGTCTTCAGGCACGACGGCCGAATAGGAGGGCACGGGCTGGTATTTGGGGTCGCCGATGGTCCGCATCTGATGGGTCCCGATGGAGGTCGCGTACATACCGGTAATGATGGTCGAACGGCTGGGCGCGCAAACGCCGGCGGTCGTAAAGGCGCGGGTATAGCGGACGCCTGCTCTGGCGAGCTGGTCGAGGTTAGGAGTTTTGACCAATTGGTCGCCGTAGGCGCCGAGGTAAGGAGAAATATCTTCGCAGGTGATCCAGAGGATGTTGGGGCGTCTTTGGCGGGCGGGGAGCAAGGCGGCGGCGAGGCCGACAGTCAGTAGGAGCAGGATAAAAATGAGGCGTACCATGGTGAAAAGGGATGAAAAATGAGTTATGACAGAAAATCCGGGGCGGGACGTCTTTTAGTTTTTTGCAAAAATTAAAAGACGTCCCGCCCGCCTCTACCCGCGCGTGTAGCGCGAATGCATAGAATTGTTGCATAAAATTGTCACAGAACCAAATTTATTAAACTTGGGAACAATTTATTGAAAATATAAGTAGCGAAGGTTATTTTTTAGTTTTTATACCCAAAAAAGTATTTATTTTAATGCGCGTTATCAGACCAGGAGCGGACAAGACGAGAAAAAGCCCAAAGACATACGACCTCTCCGAGGTCGAAAAGCAGCGGTATGTTTCTATTACAAACATGCGAATCCGCCGGATTCGGGATACAGCTATAAATGGATGAAAATTGGCGGATTTCTTATAGCGGTATAGTTTCTATTACAAACATGCGAATCCGCCGGATTCGGGATGCAGTTATAAATGGATGAAAATCGGGGTATTTATTTTGGCGGTTTTGTTTGCCTGCTGTAAGAACGAAACGCGTACGGGCGGCGGCTTCGTTTCGTTGACGCCGACGGTTGCGGCTTTATCCGACACGACCGTCCGGGTGAAAAAAGGCGCTCCGGATACAGTAGGGATCGGTCCGGCAAATATGATTTTAGTACCCGGGGGTTACGCGTTGATCGGATCGGATTCGAGCGGTATGGAAGTTGAAAGCCCTCGATTTTGGGTGTATGTCCAGTCTTTCTGGATGGACGTCAGCCCGGTTACGGTCGGACAGTTCCGGGAATTTGTCCGGGCGACTGGATACCGTACGCAGGCGGAAATTTTTGGGAACGGGGGATTTATTGATTCTACCTCGCAAAACGCCTGGATATTGAAGCCCGGCTGCGACTGGCGGTTCCCGAACGGGCGGGATTATCCGGCCGCCGCCGCCGACCTGCCGGTCGCGCAGGTTTCCTGGAACGACGCGCAGGCCTATGCGACCTGGGCGGGAAAACGGTTGCCGCACGAACTGGAATTTGAATACGCGGCCCGCAACGGGCGAAACGATCAGCGCCCGTATTCAGTGGGCGACGATTTAAAGACGCCGGACGGGCGCTGGAAAGCAAATATCTGGCAAGGGAAGTTCCCGTTGCGCAACGATCTGGCCGACGGTTTCCGGTTTGCCTCTCCGGTCGGCTTTTTTGGTAAAACGCCCCTGGGTTTAACGGATATGACGGGCAATGTCTGGGAGTGGTGCGCCAACGGGAAGTTTCGTTATTCGGACGTCGTCGGGGCGTTGATCAACGGAACCAAAGTAGTAGAAACCCAAACGGAGCGCGCGCAACGGGGCGGATCGTTTTTGTGCGAGGCGTCGTGGTGTAGCGGCTACCGCGTTTCGGCGCGGTCGTTTTCATCGCCGGAAACGTCGCTGCTGCATGTGGGGTTTCGGTGCGTTTTGTAATTGTTAATAATGCGAATAATGGGTTGAAAAAGTGCAAAAAGGGCTGCGGGACGATAGACCCGAAAACCGGAAGCGAATATAACAGGCGCATAGTTCCTTTTGTCCCGAAAATCCCGGCCCGACGTCCGTTTATCCTTATATCCGTCAACCCCTTAAGCCACATATAAGCCGTATATAAGCCGTACACAAGCCGTATATGATTCATGCACGAGTCGGGTCTGACCGTCCGCTCGGACAGCAGTCAATTTGAGGAGAGGTCAAACTAAAAGGGTCCTCAAAAACGCCTTATTCATAATGGTTTATAGTTGGATATTCAAAAAGGCAGACCGGTGTTTATCCGCTATTGCTAATTTTAACCCATTATTCGCATTAATTATTAATTGTTGCGATTCAAAAATTTAGCTAATTTAAGAGGGCTTTTTGATTTTTAAATGAGCTATTTCTACTGGAAATATTGGACTTCTCTCATAAAATTAAATTTTAGTTACTATCTTCCGACCTTATTGAACGCTAAACTCAAAATTAATATGAACAGAAAAGAATTTATCGCCGGCAGCGCTTTTGCGGCGGCGGCTTTGACGAACTTGGTATTGGAGTCGTGCAATCCGACGCCCGCGCCTACTTTACCGAAAAAAACGGTCGCAGAGGCGGGCGGGAACGGTACGGACGATTTTGAACTAAACGAGGCGACGATCGGCGATTTACAGGAAAAAATGAAGACGGGCAAATCGAGTTCGACGGATCTAACGCAGCTTTATTTGAACAGGATCAACGCAATAGATAAAAAAGGACCTACGCTGAACGCGGTGATTGAACTGAATCCCGACGCGTTGCAGATCGCTCAAGCGATGGACGCGGAGCGGAAAGCCGGGAAAACGCGCGGACCGCTGCACGGAATTCCCATCCTGATCAAAGACAACATCGATACGGCGGATAAAATGCAAACGACGGCGGGGTCGCTGGCTTTGGCCGAGAATATTGCGGCCAAAGACGCTTTTATCGTGCAACGGCTCCGCGCGGCGGGAGCGGTGATCCTGGGGAAAACCAATCTGTCGGAATGGGCGAACTTCCGATCCGGACATTCGAGTTCGGGCTGGAGCAGCCGGGGCGGACAAACCAAAAATCCGTATTATTTGGATCGCAACCCGTGCGGATCGAGCTCTGGTTCGGGGGTTGCGGTTTCAGCC
>JBBRMZ010000241.1:0-6481 GCA_038230555.1 Chitinophagales bacterium | reverse complement strand
GTCCTCGAAACGAGGTCTCGCTGACGGCTATTGTCGAACAAACCGCAAAGATCAGTCCCGAAAAAGCGCAGGAGTATATTAAAAACCTGAAAAAACAAAGACGCTATTTGGAAGATGTTTATTGATTCCGACTCTGTCGGAACGGATATATAAGAAGTGATTCGCTAAAATTCTCATACAAACAATTTTATTTTAACTGTCATAAGTATTCATGATCCAGAAATTGAGCGAGGTCGAAATCGTTAAAGAAAAAAGCAATTATTTAAGGGGTACTATACAGGAAAGTCAGGAAATAGAAGTGACCGGCGCTTTGCACCATGAGGATACCCACCTCATAAAATTCCACGGCTCCTATCAGCAGACCGACCGCGATCTCGAAAGCGAACGGAAAAAGCAAAAACTGGAGCCTTTGTATTCCTTCATGCTCCGGGTGAGGGTTCCCGGGGGCGTCGCCTCATCGAAACAATGGCTGAAAATCAACGAATTATCAGATCAATACGGCAATGAAACTATCAAGTTAACGACCCGCCAGGCGTTTCAGCTACATGGCGTATTTAAAAGAAATTTAAAAAAGACCATTAAAGGGATCAATGATAGTTTATTGGATACTATTGCCGGCTGCGGCGACGTGAACCGCAACGTGATGTGCAATCCGAACCCATATCAGTCGGTTATTCACGAAGAAGTATATGAAACCGCTAAAGCGATCAGCGCATATTTTACGCCTCATACTTCGTCTTATTTCGAGCTCTGGGTAAATGAGAAATTAGCAGGCGGAGCCGCCGATGATTCAGCCGACGCCGTTAAAAATAAAGCGCTTTCAACAAAAACTACGCCGGTAAAAGAAGATCACCCATATTCGATGGTTCTGCCCAACCTGGAAACAGGAATTGCAGATTCCGAGCCTATTTACGGCAAAACCTACCTGCCCCGGAAATTTAAAATCGCGCTGGCCATTCCGCCGCACAACGACGTCGATATTTTTGCCAACGACGTCGGTCTGATCGCAATCGAAGAGAATGGCAGGTTAATAGGCTTTAATGTTGCCGCAGGCGGAGGTTTAGGAATGACTTTTGGGATGCCGGAAACTTATCCGAGGCTGGCAGACGTCCTGGGTTTTATCCCGAAAGACCAAACGATCCAGGTTTGCGAACAAATTTTGCTGATCCAGAAAGACTGGGGCAACCGCGAAAACCGGAAATTCTCCCGTTTAAAGTATACCATCGACCGCGTCGGTCTAACTAATTTTAAGCTTGAACTGAACCGCAGGCTGGGATACGAACTGGATCCTCCCCTGCCCTATCAACTAACTTCCAACGGCGACGCCTTCGGATGGTCGGATGGGACGAACGGGAAATATCATGTTTCGCTTTTTATAGAAGGCGGGAGGATAAAAGATACCGAGAAATATCTTCTGAAAACAGCTTTGAAGGAAGTCGCGCTCGTCCATGACGGCGATTTTAGGCTGACCGGCAATCAAAACCTGATGATTTGCAATATCTCTAAAGCAAGTAAACCGGCGATCGCGAAAATATTAGAAAATTACGGCGTACTGCATGAGATCAATAAAACCGCTATGCGGCTTCATTCGCTTGCCTGCGTGGCGCTCAATACCTGCTCTTTAGCTTTTGCCGAAGCAGAGCGTTATCTGCCTCAACTGATCGACCGGCTGGATGAAATTCTTCGGGAAAACAATTTGGAGCGCGACGCGATCGTGATTCGGATGACGGGTTGCCCCAACGGATGCGCCCGCCCATATCTTGGCGAAATTGGTTTTGTCGGCAAAGCCGTCGGCAGGTATAATCTGTATCTGGGGGCGGGGTTTGCAGGTCAGCGGATGAATAAGTTATACAAAGAAATGCTTAATGAAGAAGAGATCATCTCCACGCTAAAGCCAATCATTACAGCTTACGCAAAAGAACGGTTACCAAAGGAGCGTTTCGGCGATTTTACTATTCGCAAAGGATATGTAAAGGAAACAACCGAAGGCATACATTTTCATGATAACTAAAAATCCATTCAATTGATAGAGGAATCGTCCGCCACCGTTACAGTTTCAGGTAATCGCCTGTTCCCGATTTTTATAAAACTGGAGCGCTTTCACGTCCTGATCGTTGGCGGCGGCTTTGTCGGTATGGAAAAATTGTCCGCGATACTTAGAAACAGCCCGGAAACGACCGTCACCATCATAAGCAAAAAATTTATTCCCGCCGTTCCTATCCTGGCTTCCGCATACCCTAAAGTTCGGCTTCTGGAGAGAGCATTTGACGCGTCGGAACTGATGAATAAAGATTTTGTCATTGCCGCCACCAACGACCGCGAGGTAAACCGGGCCGTAAAAATACTATCCGAACAAAAGCGCATTCTGGTCAACGTGGCGGATACGCCGGAACTTTGTGACTTTTACTTAGCGTCCGTAGTCCAAAAAGGCGATCTGAAAATTGCCATTTCTACGAATGGGAAATCGCCGACCGTGGCTAAGAGAATTAAAGAAACGCTCAACGACGCCATCCCAAACGAAATTGACGACGTGCTGCAACGGATGACCGGGATCAGGAACCTGATAGGCGGGGATTTTGCGGCTAAAGTGAAGAAAATGAACGAAATTACAGAGATACTATCGGTCGGATCCGGCGCAAAAGACGAGGTTATTCCGAATATGAAAAGCGATCCCAATGATAATAATAAGACCGCGCCGACAACTGTTCTTTCTTTGCCAAATTTAAAAATTCCTTCCGCTCAAATAAATGATACCGAGAAAATATGGAGAAACAGGGCGATGATCGCGCTCGGCGCTTTTTCGGCGCTTCTGCTGGGTAATATAATATTATATTACTATCCGCTTCATACGCTCGGCGCGCTTGCACAAAATCTGGACAGTCACTTTTATATATATATCCTAACCGGTTTTGTGGCGGAGATGGCGGACGGCGCCTTGGGGATGGGCTATGGCGTTTCGTGTTCTATTTTCTTAATGAGCCTCAATATTCCGGGCCCCGCCATCAGTTCGAGTATGCATACTGCAAAAATGTTTGCCAGCGGGACGGCGGGGTATAGTCATTATAAATTTGGAAACGTCAATAAAAAATTGTTCCGCGCGCTGGTTATTCCCGGCGTGATCGGATCCGCTACCGGCGCCTGCGTATTATATTTTCTCGGCGCTAAATATGGAGCTTTCGTCAAACCAATGCTGGCGGTGTACGCATTATTTCTAGGGATACGAATTTTTATGCGCGTATTTAAAAAGGATCAAAAGAAGAAAAAAGTTAAGAACGTCGGCTGGCTGGCCGGGATCGGCGGATTTTTAGACGCTATCGGCGGCGGCGGCTGGGGGCCGATCGTTACCGGCACGTTGGTTTCTAAAGGCCGCAGCCCGAAGTTTGTCGTCGGGTCGGTCAGTATTGCCGAATTTTTTGCCACGCTCTCCTGCGCGTCCATGTTCATCATTTTGATCGGCGTTTCGCACTGGCAAATTATCCTGGGCCTGATCCTCGGCAGCATTGTCGCGGCGCCCATAGCGGCGCGGCTGGCAGGAAAACTACCCCTCAAAGCCATGTTTTTTTTGGTTGGATCGATGGTTATTTTCTGGAGCTTAAGAATTATATGGCAGGTTTTCCATTCATAAATAATTTCTTAATATTTGCTAAGCGTTTGATATTTTCAAATTATGGTTGTAAATTTATGTTCGTTTAAAAAAATTGATTCTGCGCTATATGAAAAAATATATCCTGCGTCAATTTTTATTGGTAAAACCGAACCCGCGCAATTTTATAAATTATGACCCACCCGCTCCCGCATACCCCGTCTGATTTTCGTTCTGTTCTTTCCAACAAATTAGATACTCTAAAAGCGGAGGGTAATTACCGCTATTTTTTGGACGTCCGTAAATCCGCGCAGTTATTTCCCCGTTTTTATTTTGAAACGCCCGACGGCGGGGCGCGCACCGCGATCAACTGGTGTTCCAACGACTACCTCGGAATGAGCGTCGACGATGAAATTATCGGTTATATGACGGACGCCACTTTTGAAAGCGGCGTCGGAAGCGGCGGCACCCGGAACATTTCCGGCACCACCATACACCATAAAAATCTGGAAAAAAGCGTGGCGGAACTGCATCATAAAGCGTCGGCTTTGATCTTTAATAGCGCTTATTTGGCCAACCTGACGGCACTCGCCACGCTGGGCCGGGCAATGCAGGATTGCGTTTTCATTTCCGACGCGGAGAATCATGCTTCCATTATTGAAGGAATCCGTTCCAGCCGATGCGAGAAGCATATTTTCCGGCATAACGACTTGGCGCATTTAGAGGAAATATTAAAATCTTTGAACCCGGACAGGCATAAAATCATTGTTTTTGAATCGGTCTATTCTATTTCCGGCACGGTAGCCCCCGTCAAAGCGATTGCCCGCCTGGCAAAAACGTACGGCGCGCTTACTTATATCGATGAAGTCCACGCCGTGGGTTTATATGGTGAACATGGGGAAGGCATGGTCGGACGCTTTCATTGTGAAGAGGAAATTGATATTATTAACGGTACTTTCTCTAAAGCTTTTGGAACTTTAGGCGGCTATATTGCCGCAGACGCGATCATTGTCGATTATATCCGGAGTTTTGGCGAGGGTTTTATTTTCACCACTTCTCTTCCGCCTGCAATATGTAAAGCGACGATCGAAAGTATTGAAAAAGTGAAGAACAACCGGAGTCTGCGCAACAGCGTGCATCAAAAAGTAAAGACCCTGCGCAACCATCTGCGGAAATACCATATTCATTTTGACGAAAACGAATCGCATATTACCCGCATCCCCATTGGAGAAAGTCTCTTGTGCAAAAAAATAGCCGAACGCCTGCTGCTCGAACACGGCGTTTATTTGCAGCCGGTCAACGCGCCTACGGTAAAGCCCGGTGAAGAATGTCTTCGTATTACCGTTTCCGCTAAGCACAATGAAGCGCAAATCCTGCACCTCGCCAAAGCCCTGGCCTCAGAGTTGCACCCCGCCGAAGACGTCGTGAACGAGCGGCATTCTTCTTCCTTTTTGTTTTTTGATCCGGTGTATTGAGCTATAAGCTATCAGCTCAGGACAAACTTTAGCTGATAGCTGATAGCTGATAGCTGATAGCTGATAGCTGATAGCTGATAGCTGATAGCTTATAGCTTATAGCTTATAAATTACTTAAACTTTTATCTTTCGGATATCTTACTTCATAGCTAAAGTTCAACTTTCTGGTTTCTTTGGGTTTTAAAGTAAAATCCCAAATCAGTTTGCCCGTAGCCGGATTAAAAAGTGCTCCGCCGGTTTCCGTAAAATCAATCTTAATATCTGTCTGCTTTGTCACAGGCGCCTGGTCCTCTATCGCCATTCGAACGGGGATATTTTTCGTATTCCGGACCAAAATTTCGTACGCTTTGGAGGTATATTTCAAATCGCTGAGGATTTTTTCTTTCGATTTGTCTTTAATTTTTGTCCGGGTAACGACCATGCTTTTGTCTCTGCCCAAATTTAGTTGGAGCGTGTCGGCGGCAACCTGCGGGTTAATCGCAGTTTCCCCGATAAAAGCGTCGTCCGAGTAAACGCGCGCGACCCCGGCGGTCAGGTTTAAACTCTCCCAATCAGTAATCCGGGCAATCAACATTACGTCGGGATCTAATTTTGGCGAAGCAAAATAAGTAAAGATGGCCGGTACTGATTTATTTTGGATAACGACGTTGTGCGGTTTATTATCCGCATTAATGGCGTATTTCAATTTGATCTCGTATTCCGTTCTCAGGATATTGTTTCCTACGCGGGTATAATCAGCGACGCCGTCGGACGAAACCGTATCGAATTTTCCGTCTGAAATTGCGACCCCGCTTGCCCTAGACTCTAATTCTGTATTGGAAAGATTATTTTGAAATGATTTGCTTTTTCGAAGGACGACCACTTCATTTAACGCCGTTTCCTGCTTGTCAAAATCAAGGTAAAAAGGCGACAGAACGGGCCGGGTATTTTTTTGATCCGGGTCGCCAGTCGAAAGCGTTAATTGCACGTCTTTCCAGTCGATACCAGTGTTTTGGTAAACGGCGGCGCGATGTTTCAATTCGATATTTGAGGATACTTTGGAAATAGCCAGGTCGTAAGAAGGCGTCCAGCCGGCCTGCATGACAAAATAACTGAGCGTGATCGCCGCAGTTTGCGGCGTCTCGCTTTGTACTGTGACGATAACCTGCGGAATAGACGGGTTATTCTGCGCATTAAGCGGAAAATTCTTGGAGATCATATTTCTTACGGCTGTTAGCCGGCCATATAGACGATCATGTACAGCGGCAGCCTTTTTTAAATCCCGCTCTAATTTTAGCGTTTCAGCGTCGATCGCGTTCAATTGCTGATTTAAAAAAGCGAGGCTTTGCGTGAATAAAGCGAGCGAATCGCGTTGAAATTCGCCGCGCATCATTTTATTATTAGTCAGCGCCGTTCTTTCTGTTTTTAAGTTGTTAATTTTATT
>JBBRMZ010000240.1:0-6515 GCA_038230555.1 Chitinophagales bacterium | reverse complement strand
TAGGCGCTCAAAGCGGGTAGGAAAACAAGCGCTAAAAGCGGGTATTGAAGCCGACTGAAAAAACGATTCATGAGACAGGATTTAGGTATGAAAATCTATATTGTATACGGCGGGCAAGGCGTCTTGTTGCCGCCAAAACCGCCTATGCTGAAATTAGATTAAACAGTGGAGGCGATTTTAGTCGCCAGACGCCAGGAAGCTGCGCTGCAAACAGATCATGCGAGCGAAGCGAAAAAAGCGCTTATCTTTAGGCGCAAAAGAATAACTCTAAGCTGAAAAGCAAATATTATCTTTCTATGATTAAACGAAAGTTTGGTTTACGTTCATCGCTCCGGGTTTATAAAAAAAGCCTGCGCGCTTTTAAGAAAACCGCCGCCGCCGCCATTGCAGGCTGCCTGCTTTCTTTCGCGACGCGCGCGCAGCCCCCGCTGACCGTCGCTTACATTAAAGGGAAATTTACGCCCGCCAAATCCAAAGATTTTGTCAAAATAGCTCCGAAATACGGCGATAAAACCATGTATCTGCTGAAAGACGCTTACGCCGCTTTTGAAAAAATGGCGACTGCGGCGGCCAAAGAAGGCGTCCGGCTGCGGCTCATTTCCGCGACCCGCACGTTCGACGACCAAAAAGAAATTTGGGAAAACAAATGGAAGAAATTGGCGACCATTCCGATGACCGACTCCGCGAAAGCGCTAAAGGTCATGGAGTTCAGCGCGGCGCCCGGCGCCTCGCGCCATCATTGGGGAACGGACGTCGACCTCAACAACCTCGATAATCATTTTTTTGATCTGCCGGAAGGCAAAAAGATCTACGAATGGATGAAACTACACGCCGAGGAATTTGGTTTTGGTCAGCCCTACACGGCCGGTCGTCCGACCGGATATAAAGAGGAGCGGTGGCATTGGTCTTATTTGCCTATTGCAAAAAAATGCGCGGCATTTGCCGCCGCGCATTTGACCGACGCGGATCTACAGGGGTTTTCGGGCAGCGCTTCCGCGCCCAACTTGCAGATCGTGAAGCGCTATGTTTTGGGAATTAATCCGGCGTGCTTGTAGGCGGGCGTAGGGACAGGTCGCGACCTGTCCCTACGCCCGCAATTGAACCTGTGCATGCTTTTTCGACGTTATGCTAGAGCCGGTTCCTCATAAAACTTTAAAATTTGGCCGGCTTTTAAAGTTTCGACGGCGTAAGCGACGCCGTTTTTATCTGCAAATTCAACCAAAAAAACGCCGGTCTCCAATATTTCAACAATGGCTCCAAGCGAGCCCGGTCTTACCTGCTTATTTGATAACAAGGGTTCTTTTAAAATAACGGCGTCATATAGTTTGAAATCCATACTGTAAACAGCTTACGCGATACTCTTTTCTAAAACTTCTCTTACCACCTGCGGCGTTACGTTCTTTCGCTCGCCTAATTTAGCGCGTTTTGCTTCAAATTTTCCGACAATATGATCAATGGAGCCGGCGTCCATGCCGTAGTGGTTCGCTTTAGTCGGAATACCGAGGCTTTCGTAGAATTCGGCGGTTTTCCGGATGGCCAGGTCAGCCAGTTGATCGGCGTCGCCGGTTGCGTTCCAGATCCGTTGGGCGTATTGAGCAAGTTTTTCCCGTTTGCCCGATTTCAGTACCTCAAACAGGTGCGGCATCACGACCGCCAAAGTCCGGGCATGGTCGACGCCATGGAGGGCGGTGATCTCGTGGCCGATCTCGTGCGTCGCCCAGTCCTGCGGCACGCCGACGGAGATCACGCCGTTGAGCGCCATCGTGGCGGCCCACATCAGGTTGGCCTGCGCATCGTAATCTTCGGGGTTGGCGAGCGCTTTGGGGCCTTCTTCAATCAGGGTAGACAAAACGGCTTCCGCCATGCGGTCCTGTAAGGGGGCGTTGACCGGGAAGGTCATATATTGCTCCAGGACGTGCGTAAAAGCGTCGGCAATTCCGTTGGCAATCTGTCGCGGCGGCAGCGAAAAAGCCGTCTGCGGGTCTAAGATTGAAAAAACGGGATAGAGCGACGGATGCGCAAAACCGATTTTTTCCTGCGTTGATTTACGGCTGATCACGGAGAACATATTCATTTCAGAACCGGTGGCCGGCAACGTCAGCACCGCGCCCAAGGGTATGGCTTGCCCGATCTTTCCTTTGCCCGAAACGACGTCCCAAGCGTCGGCGCCTTCATAATGGATAGCCGCCGCTATAAATTTTGTCCCGTCCAACACCGAACCGCCGCCGACGGACAGCAGGTAATCGACCCCTTCTTTCCGGGCCAGTTCTACGGCGCCCATCAGCGTTTCGTAGGAAGGGTTGGGTTCGATCCCGCCAAATTCGACGACCGTGCGGTCGCCCAGGGCTTTTTTGACCTGATCATAGACGCCGTTTTTCATAATGCTCCCGCCGCCGTAGGTCAGCATGAGTTTTGCATGAGCGGGAATTTCGGACGCCAGTTGAGCGATCTGCCCTTTGCCGAACAGGATGCGGGTAGGGTTGTGGTAAGTGAAATTGTACATAAATATATAATGGTAAATGAAATATGGTAAATGCGGGTTCGTAGTTCGTAGGGACAGGTCGCGACTTGTCCCTACGAACTACGAACTGAGCGCGCTGCATTCAACGCCGCAGGGGCGCGGTTGTTCATGCGGGGTTATTATATATTGGCGCCTATTTTTTAATGTATATTTATCCGAAGGGGGAAAAACGATCGCAATCGTTGATTATTCAAAGAGCCGCTCTAAATTTTCAAAACCGACGACTTCAAAACCGTCCCTAAGCGGATAAACGTCCGAACCGGGAACGACGACTAGGTTCCGGCGCGTTTTCAGGTCGGCGGCTGTAGTGCGCATACTTTTCGTAACGTCGGGCGCCGAGCTGTATTTTATTTCAACGGCAACGTCCGGGACGCCTGCTTTAACGATCACGACGTCCGCTTCGGCCCCGTCCTGCGTTCGGTAAAAATATAACTCGTGCCGGGGCGGCAGGAGCGTCGCCAATTCCTGCACGACGCAGGCTTCCCAGGAAGCGCCGAACGACGGTCTTCCCTGAAGTTCTTCAAAACTTCCGACCGCTAACAGCGCGTGAAGGACGCCCGTATCACGGATATATATTTTAGGGGACTTAACCAGGCGTTTTGAAATGTTGGTAAACCACGGCTGTACCCGCCGGATCAAATAGAACGCTTCAAAAAAATCAACTACCTGCCGCGGACCGACAATAGCGACGGCAGGAAAAGATATTTTAAAAAATCATCAGCAAAACCCGTTAATAAAACCGACGGGAGACGATTTATGTGTAATGATATACTTAGAGAGCGATTTTTACTTTAACTACCCCTTTTGCCGTTTTTTGAGGATAACAGAGCGCGGAAAAATTCTTATAAATTTAACCATTCCATATGCGCAAATACTTTACTTTTGGATATTCTTTAGTTTGGACGCTAACCTACCTGCTATTCCAAAATTTATCTTCTTTATTATTTTTAAAAACAAGCCTTATGAGAAAATTAGCCATTCTTTTCTTTGCTTTTTTGTGGGTCGCGACCATCGCGCAAGCCCAATTTACGCCCATTACCAATAATTTAGTTAGCCCGGGCGGGGTCCGCGTAGACGCTGCCGGCAATTACTGGGTCGCTGAATCCGGAACAGGCCTTTCCTACGACGGCCGCGTGTCCGTCGTCAAGCCCAACGGCGACAAAACGCCCGTCGTCGTCGGCCTGCCTTCTTTACTGGATACGACGACCCATGAAGTGACCGGCCCCTGGCAAACTTACGCCTTGCCGAACAACCAATTGGCGGTGGTCGTGGGCGGAGGGCCGGGCCGTTTATTCGGCAGGATTTATATTTTCGATATGACCGGATTTTCGCCTTTTACGAGCGGCGTCAAACGCATGTCCGATACCTTGCGTACGATCGACGTCAGCGGGTTCGAATATGGCAAAGGGCTTCCCGACAGCGACCCTTTCCGGTTGGCGATTGACTCTGCGGGGGTCTGGTACGTGACGGACGCCGGCTCCAACAACATCGTTAAAATAACGCCGGACGGTACCAAAACCATCTTCGCTTCATTTCCGCCCGTTAAAAATCCAACGCCAATCGGTCCGCCGGTCGTGGACGCAGTGCCGACTGGTATCGTCGCCCGGCCAGGCGGCGGATTTTATGTGAGCACGTTGACGGGCTTTCCGTTCAACAAAGGCGCCGCTACCGTCTATACTGTGGACGCCAACGGCGCTGTCGCGCCTTACCTGACCGGTTTTACGATGTTGAGTGACATGGCGTTGGATAAAAACACCGGTTCTTTATATCTGTTGCAATACGGCTCGTTCGCCTTTGCTCCGTTCCCGGGTTTCGTTCCCGGCTCCGGCGTAGTCTATCGCGTCAACACCACCACCAAAGCGGTCGACACGGTGGGCCGCAATTTTGGTCCCGGACCGGGCTTAGCCTTAGACGCCCAGGGAGGAGTAGTGGTTACCAGTCTAGTGACAGGGCAGTTACTGAAATTGAACAAGTCGCAAACCGCCCGTCTACAGATCATCCACGACGCGCCGACCGCCACCGTCGATTTGTACCTCAATGGAAATATCTGGCTCAAAAGCGTCGCTTTCCGTACCGCCACGCCGTTTTTGGAAGTTCCGGCAGGGATCGCCAATATAGGCGTAGCCCGCGCGGGCAGCGCTTCCGC
Source organism: Chitinophagales bacterium (assembly GCA_038230555.1). Classification (GTDB taxonomy): domain Bacteria; phylum Bacteroidota; class Bacteroidia; order Chitinophagales; family Saprospiraceae; genus JAAFJT01. Next base: position 1,848 of record JBBRMZ010000240.1, on the reverse strand, counting down.
GCGCGACACTTTTATCAATATTCCTTTGTCGCTCAACGCTTCGCAATGGTATATCGCCGTTCTAAACGGCGTCGCAGGAAATACGGCTACGCCTTTCAACATCGCTTTGGCGAATATGGGCAAGGAATTGTCGAATACTTCCGGCAATGTGGATATTGCTTTTTTCAACGGATCGCCGGACGCTCCAGCCGTCGGCGTCCTCAACGGGACCAACGCCATGTTCAGCAATGTAGCATATAAAGGATTTGGCCCTTACGTCAGCGTTCCGGCCAAACCTTTCACGATCAGCATGACCGGCGCTCCGGCATTGGGTAAATACAACGTCGATCTGAGCTTCTGGAAAGATAAAACGGCAGTCATTTTTAATACCGGCTATGTCAATGGCGGCGGAACGGCGTTTCAACCCTGGGTGGCGCTTTCCAACGGCGGAACTTTCCCGCTCTTGGCGACGCCTTCGGTACAGTTTTCGCCCGTTTCGGCGCTTCGCGCTTCCGCCGGCGACGTGGCAGTTTATCCTAACCCGGTTTCCAACGAACTGCGCGTGGGTTATATGGCGCGGGGTGGAAAAGACGCTTTGTTAAGTTTATTCAACACGACCGGAGTCGCCGTTCAGACCCAGCGCTATGAAGGAACAGAGCAAGGCTGGCAGGAAACGACCCTGGACGTATCTAAAGTTCCGAACGGTTATTATTTCCTGAAATTGGAAACGTCGGACGGTACGCTATCCACCCATAAAATCGTCGTCTTCAAAAATTAAACTCCGAAGCGTCCAAATGTATAACTTTTTTCAGCCGTTCAAGCTTTCGTTTGAACGGCTGTTTTTTGGAGAAAGATTTTATACCGGTTCAATATTTTACTTCAAATTGACCCAGGACGACCTTCACATTGTCGAGCGCAACAACATTGCGCCGACGCTCGTCATTCCCATCGTTTTTTATCAGCAAAAACAGAAACATCGACGTCGAATGCGACGGCGACTCCTACCACAATCAGGCGGATCAGATTCACTACGATAAAACCCGCAATAACGACCTCGAAGCCCAAAACTGGTCGGTCTTGCGGTTCACGACCAAACATTTCGATTCCCAGCAGGGGCATATACTCAAAAAACTCTCCAAAACCATCAAAACGAACGGCGACGTCTTAAAAATTGCCGAACTCCGCCAAACGGAATCGGACGTAGTCTTGAAAATTGCCGAACTCCACCAGACTGAATCAGACATCGTAAAAACTGGAAATTCGATCTTGCCGAAGCCGTTAAAATCTTCCAAAAAGCGCAAAAAGCGGCTGAAAGCGGCTGCCCCCGTCAGTTGGGGTTGTTTTAAGCGAAGCGCTCTATTCATACCGGGCGAGCAAAGTTTCGCATTCGAAGGGCAAGGTATCCAGGCGCGGAAAGACGCCGCCGCCGGCAAAAGCATTTTCAATTATATATCAATTCTGCCCCGGGTGCGGATTAATTAGACAGTCTTCTTTATCGAAATAAAAATAGAAACCGCTTTCATCGACGGCTCGTACCTTAGTCGAATTACTACTATACTGAATAAACCCGAAGATAAACCACGAACAACGTAAAGAAGAAAATCCAACCACTCGCCAAAATAAAATTAACGAAGCCTACGCCTACAATTTTAATTCACAATCAATAAATTTACAACTAAAGAATGAAAAAATGTTTTTATGTCGCGATGTTTACATCGCTCTTTTTCGCCTGCAAGAAAAATGGAGCTAACACGGATGGTTTTTCAGGATACATCTACACCAGCACGAACGCCTCTTCCGGGAATGCAATCATTGCCGTCGGAAGAAAAATCGACGGAACGCTCGCTGAACTCCCTAAATCGCCTTATC
>JBBRMZ010000239.1:0-6557 GCA_038230555.1 Chitinophagales bacterium | reverse complement strand
ATTGTATTTCATATCTTTGCGCCTGGGTCAGTTGCTTGTACTTTGTCATCTTTCAACTTTTGGCGAAGCAAAGGTAGGCAGGTACGACAACTGACCTATCTTTTATAGCCCAAAAGTTGCACTTCTAATTTGAATCTAAGTTAGTGAGTTTTTCTTTTTCTTTTCTTTTATATTATTAATATTGGGGATAATTTTACCCATATTTTTCCTTTAGATATTCGGCAGGATATTTTTTATAAGTTCCTTAAAAGTTTCATATTGGCTTTATAAAAGGCGTCGTTCTTTTCGTTTCTTTAATTTTATAAATTTTTAACTAACCGCAACTTTATACCCATTTTTGTAAAGCGTAAAACCTACTTTTAATGGAAAATACTTTTGAAAATACCATCCGGCAACTCAACAGTTTAATAGCGACGTCTTCAGATAGCGCGAAGAGTTATATAAACTCCGCTAACCATGTCTCAGATATTAGCGTTAAAACGGTATTAATGAAAATTTCTGCAGAAAGGTATTCTTATAAAGATGCGTTAGCCGCATTAATTATAACAATGGGAGGTAAAACCAAAGAACCCGGAGGGGCAGGCAATGTTATTCACCGTTCCTGGTCGGATATCAGAAGCGTATTTTCCGACGGAACTGATAAATCAGCGATAACTTCCTGTATTTCGGCAGACGAATCTATTTTAAAAATTTATAAAGAAGCTATGGGAGCAGATTATTTAACCGATAATGCCCGTCAATTAATTAAATCTCAATTGGACGGCGTGGAAGGAGCACTAAACGAATTAAAAGATGCGGCTGGCATGGGTAATCAACTATAATTAATTTTATTTAATACGGTTAATCCGCAAATCGAAGTTTTTGAGTTATAAAAATACTTTCTATTTTTTCTCTGTCATTGTTTAATGAAACTATTCTTTATTCTTTCACGTCATGGAAAAACCAGCTAACACTCCTTTTTTTGCTAGACTTTCATTCAATATGTTTAACCTTATAACCATATTTTTTATTTTATATATGGGAAGAAGCATTATTGTCCCTCTTATTTATGCGACTATTATTGCTATTTTACTTAATCCGGTCGTCAATTTTTTGGTGAGTAAAAAAGTACCCCGTATTGCCGCTATTGCTTTGTCGCTATTGTTAGCAATAATTTTAGTCTCTACGATTGTTTACTTTATATCCTCCCAGGCAAGCTTATTTTCTCAGGCTTTTCCGGCATTAAAAGAAAAATTCACGGCGCTTTCTAATCAAATCGTTGCCTGGACTTCCCACCGCTTCAATATTCCGACAGAGACGATTAATAAATCAATCGACAAGACCAGAAATGAAGCAATGCAAAACAGTACCGCTTTAATTGGACAAACGCTTTCGACCGTTACAGGCCTTTTAGTGGTTGTTTTCTTACTTCCAGTATATATTTTTATGATTTTGTATTATGAGCCTTTATTATTGGAATTTATAAGGCGCTTTTTTGGGAGATCCAACCAAGAGGAAGTAGGTGAAGTATTGCAAAGCGGCAGTTCGGTTATACAGAATTATTTAGTGGGATTAATGATAGAGGCTGCCATTATTGCAGTATTAAATTCCTTGGGACTGATTATTTTAGGAATCGATTACGCTATTTTGTTAGGAGTTATTGGAGCCATTTTAAATATGATTCCTTATATTGGCGGAATTATCGCTATTGCTATGCCAATGGCGATTGCCTTAGTAACTAAATCAGTTACTTATTCATTACTGGTTTTTGTCATCTATATGGTTATACAGTTTATTGACAACCATTATATTATTCCAAAAATTGTAGCTTCAAAAGTAAGAATCAATGCTTTGGTTTCACTCGTTGTAATTCTGATCGCGGGAGCATTTTGGGGTGTTCCAGGCATGTTTTTGGCATTACCACTTACAGGAATAGTGAAAGTAGTATTTGATCACATAGAGCCATTAAATGATTGGGGATATTTATTAGGCGATAAAATGCCCAATGAGGGGAAACCCATTTTTAATTTCGGCAGACAGCCAAAAGTTAATATTAAAAAAGAGAGCCTTGATAAAGTTTAAAATCAGTTATTCTTCTTCTTCCATTAATTTTCCAGCAGGCAATACTATACTAAACTTACTGCCTTTAGACAACTCGGATTGAACCAAAATTTGTCCTTTATGAGATTGAACAATATTCAATGAAGTAGCCAATCCTAATCCTAACCCTCCTACTTTTCCTGTAAAATATGGTTCAAATAAAAGCTCTTTTTTTTGCGCATCAATGCCTACACCGTTATCCACTACAGTAATTCTGAATTCCCGCTCGTCATGCTCGGTAATTAATTCCAAAATGCCTTCATCTTCTTTCATGGCCTCCGCCGCATTTAAAATAATATTTAGCAACGCCATTTGTAATTTAGCCAAATCGACCTGAAGCAATGGATTATCTACCGCGTATTTTTTAATAGACTTTATATTTTTAAGCGTTAGACGGTCGTTAGCGCCTTCCCAGGCAAATTCAGCAATATCGTTCAAATGCACGTATTTCAAATGGAGTTGGTGGGGATTCGACATTAGAAGAAGTTCGGTCGCCAAAGTGCCTATTCTTCCGCTATTTCGTTTAATAATTTCTAGATAAGGAACAAGTTCTTCATTTTCATTTTCAGATTCTATTTGCTCGACGGAAAGATTAATATTTGTCAGGGGGTTTCTCACTTCATGCACCAGCGCGCGCGTAAATCTACCGGTCGCGGCTAACTTTTCCGCCAAAATTTTAGATTGTTCAGCCATTCTTAACTGAGTAATATCATATAAAGTACCCTGATAGAACGTCCGTCCGTCGACGTCTTTTGCTACCGTAACAGAAACCAAGCAACTTATTTTTCTTCCGTCTTTGCTAAGCATTTCGCTTCCAAAATCGTAAAAAACCCCATTTATAGCCAAGAGGCCTAACATTTTGTCGGCGTCATTTTTGTCGATCAATAAATCCCGCAGCGAGATAACGTTGCAAAATTCCTCACGCGTATAACCAAATAAGTCTAAACCGTATTTATTGGCCTCTGAAAACTTATTAGTTTGAGCGTCAATTACATAAATTAACGCTTTTGCCTGATCAAAAAAAACCTGTAATCTGTGCTCCCGGCCCCTGACTTCCCGGAGCGCGGCGGCGTGCGATATGGCATAGCGGATTGATCTTTCTATACTCACCGGCGTCATCTCGCTTTTATCAAAATAATCGGTAGCGCCCAAAGCCATTGCTTCCCGGTCAATACCGAAGTCCCCCTTGCCTGTTAACATAATAATAGGGGTATCATTACCGGATTCGCGTACTTTTCTTAAAAGGTTCAGACCGGTCTTTTCTCCTAAAAGAAAATCAAAAAGGCAGATGTCGGGAGCTAACTCATTTATTTGTTGGAAACCTTCTTCAAAAGTTTTGGCCCAATGTATATCGAAGCGCTTATCCGGCACGTCTTTTAAATAATCACGGAAAAGATAATAATCGTCCTCATCGTCGTCGACGAAGAGTATAGTCACTTTTTCCATAAAGCTCTTTTATAAATCGTTTTTAAAATTTAGCGGTAACAAGATAGTAAATTCGGCGCATTTCCCCTTTTCGCCTGTTGCGGTTATATCTCCGCCATGTTTTTCAATGATTTTTTTACAAATAGCCAGGCCCATACCAGTACCTTCAATTTCCGAACGGCCATGCAGTCTTTGAAAAAGAACAAAAATACGATCGGCGTCCTGCGGGTCAAAGCCTATTCCATTATCTGTGAATGTAATTTTATGTTTATTATACATTTTTGCGTATTTAATTTTTAATCGCAACGGAACGTCTTCTTTTTTAAATTTTAAAGCGTTGCTAATTAGATTTTGAAATACCTGGCCTATTTGAGTATCGTTGCCGGTCACTTCCGGCAATACGTCTGCAACAATAACCGCTTTTTCTTTAACTATCTTACTTTCCATATCTGAAAGCGTCCTAATTAAAATTTCATTCAGATTGATGTTACTAAAAGTAATCTGTTGAGTAGTAACGCGCGAATAAAGTAGTAAGTCGTCGATTAGCGTTTGCATTCTTTTCGTCGCGTCAGTTATGCGGTCAAGATAAAAGACGCCGTCCCCGGTCAAGAGATCTCCATATTTTTTTTGAAGACGCTCTCCGAACGCCCATATTTTTCGAAGCGGTTCCCTCAGATCGTGCGAGGCGACGTAGGCAAAACGTTCCAATTCTTTATTAGAATTTTTTAGCCCTTCAACCTGAATCTGGATTTTCTCTATATTTAACTGACGTTCCTTTTGCTCGACTATAACAACCATTAAGGATTGGTTTTTTTCTTCGGAAAGATAAAGCCCCAACCATTTATCAGACTGATGGTGAAAAAGATACTCTTCACAGCCGACGCGTATTTTACCAGCCTCAACCGGCATAAAATCTTGCCAATTTTGGTTTTCAACATTTTCGATTTTTAATAAATCAAGCGAGAGTCTGTTGGCCTGAACACAAATCCATTGATCCGATTCGTTTTTATTAAAAACAATAATACCTACCGGAGCAAGCTCCAGTAAGTTTGATAAAGGTTGACCCATATGAGATTAATTAAACCGTCAGCAATAGTATATAATTTTCATTATAATTTAATATAACTTTAAACGCCGAAAATAATTATTTGAAAAAATAAATTATATGGAAAAAATAAATACAATAATATATATTTTACTAAGTTAAAACATAAAACTTTCAAAGTATGTTTTCAAAAAAATCTATGCCTGTCTAAATGATATAAGTATCTTTACACAATAAGATTTAACCCGAATTACACGGGTATTTTTTTGCCCAAAGCGGGCAAATACGATATTTTTTTCAAATATAATTTTGACCTAATTACATAAAAGATTTTTGATCGGAGAATATGACCTCAAACAGGATAAAAGTAAGCATTTTAATTGCCGTTATTTGTTTAGTATCCTTTTCAGCGCTTTCTTACGTTGCTTATCAACGCCTGGATCGCTTAACCAATTATACGCGTACTGTTAATCAGATAAACCGGTTTGTTTTAAAACTGGAAGAATTTATTACTTTGCATACGGATGCAGAAACCGGAATCCGGGGATTTTTATTGACAAGCGATAGTACATTTTTACAACCCTATACCAAAGCAAAAAAAAACATTCCTCGTTTACTGCTTCAACTTACCCAATCATTTGACACTACTGATATTCCCGTTTATAGTTCATACAGTATTTTAAAGCGCCTGAGTTACGAAAAATTTGATTCTATTTTTATACCTTTACTACGTAAAGATCAATTTATAAAACAAACAGACTCCCTTCAATTCAACAATATTTACTTGAAAAAAAGCAAGATCAAGATGGATAGCATCCGTCGGATCGCAGGGATTTTGATAACGTCGCAGGAATCTTTGCTATATGATCAAACTAAATTTCAGGCAAAAATTTCTCAACAATTTCCGGTATTTTTTATTTATATTGTTTCACTTGCTCTATTAACTTTACTGGGCTCCATAGCGGTCATTTTTAGCCAGGTTGTAGAAATGACGAATTATCAGCGAGATCTTGAACAAAAAATACTTGAGATTAATCAGATTAATGAACAATTAGACCAATATTCCTTTACTTTAACGCATCATTTACAGGAGCCTCTCCGCAAAATACGTTTATTCAGTTCTCTTTTTGGCTATAAAAATAAAGCGGCTCTAGAATCCAATAAAGAAGGTTATACGTTATTGGAAAAAATAAAAGAGTTAGCGGCAGGCGTTCAATCTCAATTAGACGAATTTTTACATTTTGTAAAATTAAACCATCGAATTGAATCTGAATTGCATTCGGTTAATATAAATTCAATTATTCAGGAAATATTATCCGATAAAAAAGATACGATCGAACAAAGCAAAGCTGTCATTCGTATCGACGAAATGCCGGTACTCGAAAACGCTAATCAAGAGCAAATAAAAATATTATTTGAACGGTTATTAGATAACGCTTTAAAATTTCAACCTTCCGGCGCTATTCCTCAAATTGCATTAACCGTTTCGAAAACGAGTCCTCCAAATGAACCAAATTATAAGGAAAATAAAGGGGAGCAAAATATGTTTTATGAATTTACCCTTAGTGATAATGGGATAGGGTTTGATGAAAAATTTACTGATAAAATTTTTAATTTATTTGAACGGCTACACGCAGATGCAGGATTCCAGGGAACCGGACTTGGACTTACCCTGGTAAAAAGAATTGTTCAATTGCATCATGGCTACATTTCTGTGAGGAGTAAAATTAACGAAGGAACAGTTTTTCGGATTTATTTGCCTGTGTGATCGAACGCTTTATTGTTTATGAATTCAATGGAAAATATAAAATTAATTATTATTGCCGACGACGATGAAGACGACCGTATTTTGATATACGACGCTTTTAAAGAAAAATCGATGAATTGTGATTTCGTTTTTGCGCGCGACGGAATTGACGTTATGGATTACCTGAACAGTACGGATAGAACTAACGCCGAGAAAAACATCATACCTGATCTGATAATTTTGGATCTTAATATGCCGCGT
>JBBRMZ010000238.1:0-6563 GCA_038230555.1 Chitinophagales bacterium | reverse complement strand
ATTGGGATATTACATCTAATGGATATTATTCTTCAAGTTTGTGTTCCTTGTACCAATTGATGACAGAAAATCATTATTCTCTTATTTACACTTAATCAATTGGAATAATCTATTTTTTTTTGTTAAATAATTGCAAATAAAAAATCCATTGACTAACTTTACCATTGACAAAAACATAAACGTATGTTTATTTAAAACCATTTTTTCAAACCAAAATCATCGTAATATGAATATTACTTTTGAAGAGTTGCGAAAAATTAAGCACAGCTTACCTCACGGAAGTATGCACCGAATCGCTTCAGAACTAAAAAAAGACGAACAATCTGTTCGTAATTTTTTTGGCGCCAATTTGCTGAACGGCTTACCGCCGGACTGGCATTTTGAACCCGGGCCTGAAGGCGGCGTTGTAAACATCCGGGACGTATCCATTTTAGAAATGGCAAAGAAAATATTACGAGAAACTACCGTTTAAATTAAATTCTAAAAAAAATCCCGAATTGTCTTGTTTAGACAATTCGGGATTTTTTATTTTATGGACGCATAAGAGCCTTTTCTTTAAAAAATCGTATAATACTCTTTTGTCAACTCCTTATATTTATCCGTATAATCATTCCGGTCTTCATATTGGATAACGAGCTGATCTTTGACCGGCTCCCGCTCGGTTAATTCAAACTGTAATAGCAGCCGTTCTACTCCTTTACCTGCTTTAGGGATCACTTCGGTAATTTTAACGCAATTGAGGTGATAATTGCGCGCTACCTCGATAAACCTCAGTCCCTCTAACATCGGAAGAATGACGCAAAACCTGCCATTTTTGGATAACAACTGTCGCGAAGAATGAAGCAGATCCCCGTGGGAAAGTTTTACCGTATGCCGCACGTTGTTTTTGTCCTGGTTGCTTGAAAAAGTACCGCCGGAAAAAAAAGGCGGGTTGCTGACGATTAGATCGTAGCGGTGTTCACAATTTTTAGCGTACTCCTGGATCGAATCCAGGTAAACGGAAAGGTTTTTAGCAAAAGGCGAGTGTTCGACATTTTCCATCGCCTGATAATATGCAATCTCATCGATTTCGACTGCGTGAACCAATGCGTCCGGATTCTTTTGAGCGAGCATAATCGCGATCACGCCCGTTCCGGTACCTATGTCCAGTATTTTTTCAGCTTTAGCTGCGTCCGCCCATGCGCCGAGCAAAACGCCGTCGGTGCCAACCTTCATAGCGCACCGATCCTGTTCGATACTGAATTGTTTAAATTGAAAAGGCTTAATAGCGAGTTTTTTTTCCTGAAGCATAAATCTTTCAAATCGTAAAGTTGACGTCCTGCTTAAAATTTAAACGCCGTACGCCGATATTTAGTTGTGGCGCTACAACAAGCAAATTTAATCTTTATTATGTAATTTTTTCATTTACTTTGATCCGTTGACTTTAATCGACTAAAATATTTAAACGGGAATATGAATATAGCGCCTCTTGAGTTGAACCTTGATTTTGATAACGCGCTAAACCTGTTAGAAAAAACGCCGGGCCATTATTTCATTACAGGCCGCGCCGGGACGGGTAAATCTACGCTGCTTCAATTATTCCGTTTGACAACCCGTAAAAAAATAGTCGTGCTTGCTCCTACGGGCGTTGCCGCGCTTAATGTGAAAGGCGAAACCATTCACTCTTTTTTTAAATTTCCGCCTAAATTCTTTACGCATTCGCAAATCAAAAAAGCGCAGAATGCCCGGGTTATTCAAGCATTGGACGTCCTGGTGATTGATGAAATTTCGATGGTGCGCGCCGATATGATCGATCATATTGATTACGCGCTGCGGCTCAACCGGAATAAAATGCACCTTCCGTTTGGCGGAGTCCAGTTGATTTTTTTTGGGGACCTGTTCCAGTTGCCGCCGGTGATCGCCAACCCCGAAGAGCGTCAGTTCCTCGACTTAAATTATCCCTCCCCGTTTTTCTTTTCCGCTAAAGCGCTTATGTTTAATACGGCCCTCCAAATTGTCGAATTAAGAAAAATATATCGTCAGGAAGCGAGAAATTTTATCCGGCTGTTGGATTCCGTACGGCTCAATACGCTTGATTACGACGATTTGGAAGAGATCAACGAACGACACATCCCCGACGCCATTCAAAATAGTCTGGCGATCACTCTTTCCGCCCGTAATGCCGTAGTCGATCAGATCAACGAAAAAGAATTACGCAATCTGGCTTGCGAAGAATATAGTTACTTTGCTAAAATTACCGGCGGGTTTGACCCCCGTCAATATCCTATAGAATCTGCGCTCCGTTTAAAAATGGGCGCGCAGGTAATGTTTGTTAAAAACGACGTCAACAAAGAGTTTGTCAACGGAACCATCGGAAAGATTGTATACCTGGACCCGGAAACGATACGAGTGGAAATTATTGACCCAAAAGCGGCTGTAAAAGTCATCGAAGTTGAAAAAGCCACCTGGGAAATCCTCCGATATAAATTGTCGGCGGACGACGCAGCGTCCCTCGAAACGGAAGTCCTCGGCGCTTTTGAACAATACCCGTTACGATTGGCCTGGGCCATCACTATTCATAAAAGCCAGGGCAAAACTTTCGACCAGGTTCTAATTGATCTACAAGGGGGGGCTTTCGAACACGGTCAGACCTATGTAGCGCTTAGCCGCTGCCGGACCTTAGAAGGCGTCGCGCTGCGACACAAGCTTACCTTTCGGGACGTCATTGTAGACGAGCGGGTAATTGAGTTTTATAATAAGAATCTCTAAGATTTTTTCTTTATAAAGTTATTATTTAAAAATATGTAAGGCATTGATAGTTATAAAAATATTTTCTTCAAAAACAAAGAAAACTTTTATAATTACCGAAAAATGAGCGAAATTTGCGACTCCTTCGGAAAACCGCTATTTTTTATTCGTAACTCATTCAAAATCAATTCATAATGAGAAAAGCTGATTTAGTCAACGCTATTGCCGATAAGACAGGTTTGGCTAAAGTAGACGTCTTAGTGACCCTGGAGTCTTTTTTTACAGAAGTAAAAGATACGATGGCGAACGGTGAAAATGTCTATGTCCGCGGGTTTGGGAGTTTTATTATTAAAAAAAGAGCGGCTAAAATGGGCAGGAATATTAAGAAAGAAAAGCCGGTACCCATCCCCGAACATTTTATTCCGGCTTTCAAACCGGCTAAAGTTTTTAGCGATCATGTGAAAAGCAGAGCGACCGGAATGCCTGATTTAGAAGATGAAGAATAATCCGCATATATTTATATCTATCACAAGACGCGCGACGCGCTATAAAATTCCGGTTTAATGAGCCGATTACAAATAGCTACTGTCGGCGGCGGCGTCTTACTATTCCTAACGCTATATTTTGGATGCGATACTAAAATTAGAACTATCGCCTCCGTCGCGCCTGCAAATGCGAGCGCCGTAGAATTAGCCGACGCAGGAGAATTGATTGAAAACGCAAAGAAGGGTCTGAATCCCGAGCAAACAGCGCTATTTGAAAACCTGGAAGGAAAGATAAAAGCCGCCGCCGATAAAGATATAAAAATCGCCGCCGTTAAAAGTTTATCGGGCGCGCTACATAACGACGGAAAAGAGGAAGCGGCCGCTATTTACGCCGAAGAAGCGGCGGCATTAGAAAAAACCGAAAGTGCATGGAGTATTGCAGGCGGAAATTTCTATATTGCGCTGCAAAAAGCGACCGATCCAAAGATCAGAAATTTTTGCAGCGGTAAAGCAATTGAGGATTTTGAGAATGCGGCGTCTTTGAATCCGCGCAATTTGGATCACAAAATAAATATTGCGTTATGTTATGCGGAGAATCCGCCGCCGGAAAACCCCATGAAAGCAACGCTTATGTTATTAGATCTGCTAAAAAGCGCTCCTGACAATATGAACGTTCCTATTCAATTAGCCAGGCTGGCCATAAAAACAGGCCAATATGACCGGGCAATTTTCAGGCTTACCGAAGTCTTGAAAAAAGAACCCGAAAATAACAGGGCAATCTGCTTATTGGCCGAAGTTTATCAGGTTACTAATAATCCGAAAGCTGCCGAATACGAAAAAAAATGCGGGAATAATCACCAAAAGCCGATTAACTAACAAAACCGTTATATTTATAAGAGCCCCGAAATATAGTAGCTTCATATTTAATATTTCATAATTTAAAAAAAGAATCATGCCTTGCGGTAAAAAAAGAAAACGTCATAAAATAGCGACACACAAAAGAAAAAAACGACTTCGTAAAAATCGTCACAAGAAAAAGAACAGATAGTATTTTTTAACCCGACGAATGGGGAATAAAAAAACTTTAGATCGTTCATAAAGATAAATGCAGGTCCGGCGTCTTCACCGCTCTAAAATTTTAAGGGGAAAGAAAGGGTTTAGGAAAAATCGACGTAATAAAACAAAACGACCTAAGACAGACGCCTTTTCAACCATCTTTATAAACATTTAGCGAAGAAATAAGAAATATTAAAAACGGATAGCAGATCCGGTCATAGATTACGCTTCAAATGCCGCCGCATTTATTTAAAACGTTGTTCGTATTTTTGATTTGACGGTTTTATACATACTTACTTCAAAACGCTTATATATAGTTCAAATCACAGGACAACGTTTTATTATTATTTTGCAATAAGTTTTAAAAGAAAAAGTTAGCGTTCTTCGCCGAATAAATTTAAAGCTGGATTTATGACGGTTGATGAATAGCAAGTACCGTATCTAAGAACTTAAAGTTTGTAACAATTACTTTTTTGCAAATTAATTTATATTGAACGCTTAAAGTTTCTTTTCCCGCTCCTGACGTCGTCAAATGTTGTATCGTGGAAAAAGAACTCATTATCCATTCCACATCAACGGAGGTTGAAATTGCGCTACTCGAAGACGCTAAATTAGTAGAATTACATCATCAGGAAACCAGCGCCAATTTTTCAGTAGGCGATGTATTTTTGGGTAAAATTCGTAAACTCATGCCCGGGCTAAACGCCGCTTTTGTCGATATAGGACATAAAAAAGACGCGTTTTTGCATTATACGGATATGGGCCCCAAATTGCGCAACGTACTGAAGTATAGCGACGCAGTTATGACCGGCAGTATGAACACTTCCAGTTTGGAAAATTTCAAAATGGAAGCGGACATTAATAAAAACGGACGCGTCGATCAGGTTTTGCCGCGCAGGCAGCATATTTTGGTGCAAATACTCAAAGAGCCGATCAGCACCAAGGGCCCGCGGTTGAGTTGTGAAATTACTATTCCCGGTAGATATTTGGTATTGACTCCATTTTCGGATATCATAGCCGTCTCCAGGAAAATTGCGAATGCAGAAGATCGTAAACGACTTCAGTTGATTGTAGAAAGTATTAAGCCTAAAAATTTTGGCGTGATCGTTCGTACCGCCGCAGAAGGAAAAAAAACAGCGGAATTACACGAAGAACTATCCGCCCTGCTTGAAAAATGGGACAAAATTTTTCAACAGCTTAAAGAAGCAAAGCCGCCGGCAAAACTATTGAATGAACTGGATAAAACTTCCAGCATTCTGCGCGACCTGTTGAGCGACTCGTTCAACCGGATCACGACCGACGACAAGGAAATGTACGACAATATTCGAACTTATTTGTCGTCTATCGCCCCCGATCAGGTCAAAATTGTTCATCTTGTGAAGAACGCTAAGCCGCTTTTTGAAATAACAGGAGTTACCCGACAGATTAAAGGATCTTTTGGGAAAACGGCCACTATGCCGAGCGGCGCTTACTTGGTCATTGAACATACGGAGGCCATGCACGTCATAGACGTGAACAGCGGTCATAAAGTCGGAAGCGCCGATCTCGACGGCGCCGTTTTACAAGTGAACATTGAAGCGGCGGAAGAAATCGCCCGCCAGTTGCGTCTTCGCGATCTGGGCGGTCTTATCGTTATCGATTTTATCGATATGAAAGACCCCGAGCACAAAAAGGAATTGCAGAAGGTCATGAAGGACTGTATGCTCAAAGATCGCGCTCAACACACAATCCTGCCGCTGAGCAAATTTGGTTTGATGCAGATCACGCGCCAGCGTGTGCGCCCTGAACTAAATATTAACACTTCTGAAATTTGTCCGGTCTGTAACGGTACCGGCAAGGTGACCGCAACAGTTTTATTGACCGACGATATACAGCGCGACCTGGATTTTGTCGTTTTATCGAGGCCTAAATCTACAATTACCCTGCATCTTCATCCCTATATTTCCGCATTTTTTCGCGTAGGATTGCCCAGCCTGCAAATGAGATGGTTCCTGAAATATCGCCGCTGGATACGAATTACTACAGAGTCGGAGTACACGCTCAACGAATATCGTTTTTTTGACGACCATGAGGACGAGATCAGGTTAAACCAATAGGAAGGAGAACGCTTCATAAAAATCAAATCGGATGGCTAATATTTTTAGCCTTCCGATTTTTTTTTGGCTACCTTGCAATATAATTTTCCCGGTTCTGTGACAATTTTAATGGGTTAAAAAAAAGGTGTAATTTTGAGCATGTCAATATTGGAATCATATAGCGTTTTACTGAATTTGCCTGAGGTTGTTATTACGGATT
>JBBRMZ010000237.1:0-6598 GCA_038230555.1 Chitinophagales bacterium | reverse complement strand
GACAACGGAACGGAATTCGCCGGCTACGCAAATATTAAAAGACAACTGGACTGCGAGTTTTATTTTGCGCATCCGTACAGTTCCTGGGAGCGTGGGTTGAATGAAAATACGAACGGACTGATCCGACAGTACATTCCTAAAAAGACGGATTTTGATTTGTACGACGCCGATTACATCCGCGCCGTTGAAACAAAAGAACCGGCCCCGAAAAACGCTCGGGTTTTATTCGCCTTTGCAAATATTAGACAGAAAAAACCATTTAATCACCCGTTGCAATTGAATGTTGAATTCGCCATTTTAAAATGCAATTCATCGCGGTTGATGTTTTCAAATCTGACGATGGCTTCTTCTGTTAAAATGCTTTTTTCGCTTGAGCCGGATAGTTCACGTTGAATATCAGCCAATACGTCAAATGAAGCCGTAGCGGTCAACCCGAACAATGGAACTAATCCGTTCATCTTTGGTTTTGCAATAATTCAGTATATTGGCTCCTAGGCGCAAATACGAGGTTCTAGAATCATGGCCCCATTCAGAAACGCAATGCGCTTCGTCTATTACGCAATAAGATAAGTATATTTTATTGCCATACAAATCTTGTAAGAGTTTCCTGAACTCTGGCATTTGTAATCGTTCTGGAGAAATAAATGAAAACAGACTTTCTGCCTTAGCTATTTTTTCTTGGTTAAGTTTCCTTTGCTTCCATTTCAAAGAAGAATTAATATAAGTACAACCGTCTATTCTATTTTTTATCAAATTATCATACTGATCCTTCATTAACGATTTTATAGGATCCACGATTAATGAAATACCAGGTTGCAAAAGCACTGCCAATTGGTAAGTTAAGGATTTTCCTCCCCCAGTCGGCAAAAGCCCGATTACGCTTTGGCCTTTTAAAGCGCGATTCAGGATTGGCAATTGGCCCTCTCTAAATGCCTCTTTCCTAAAAACATACTTTAGGAAATATTCAATATAAGACCTTGGGTCGGGTTTGTCTATAAAAACGCCATTATCTTTTTTGATGGATAAATCTTGATATTCAATATGATTGGATGTGTAAAATACTCTATTGCATGAAGAATGATGGGTTGAACGAATGAGCATTCGTTCCTTTGATTGTATTTTATCAAGATAATCAGTCAAACCCCTTCGTTGTAATACAGAAATATCAATTAATAAATCGTATTCAATGAGTGGATTTATTTCCCGGATTAATTTAGGGCGGTAAAAGGCATGCAAATTGGCGTCAATAAATTCATCAGAAACAAAGACATCATATCCGATATTAGGGCATTTTTTACCCTTGCCTTCCAACTTAAATAAATGATTGAACTGCTGTAATAAATCATTAATAGCCAAAAAACCGCAAGGGGCATCTCGTTCAACGATTGCTATTCGAAGGGTCTGATCGCCGTAAAATTTTTCTGGGTATTTAAGAAAATATTCAAGTAATGATTTTTGTAAGCGCGCGATTGCTATAGGGCTTAACGCTAATTGAATTCCTAGTAAACGATCCTCGTTAAATGATTTATTTTGATAATTGCGTTTAATGGTTTTAAGGTAAGATTCATTTTCCTGTAGTTGATCGAAAGGAGACGAAGAAAGTGGCGACCGTAAATTATATTTATAATTTGAGAAATCAGTGGTTTTGAGTCTGTAGGTCTTCCATTGACTATTTTGTAATTTACCATCACGTTTATAATCAAGGGATTTTTGCGGCTCTGATTGATGTTGGCTACCGTCGATTTCAATAACTACTCCTTTTAATTCATTGTTAGAATGGGGTAATTCAACCGAAAAATCTACCCTTTGATCTACAAAGTCACTTATATTTTGACTGGTCCCATTTATAATTGAATCGACCGAACGTTGCATTTCCAATATTTGCGGCCAAAAACCACCTAGCCACTCCGGTAATATATTACACATAAATCTTTTTTCAAAGTCGCTGTCAAAATTTCTTTGACTACGAACTGTGCCGCTTAACCTCGGATCAATTATATGGAGGGAATCCATAATAATGGATTCTAAAGATTCGTCCGAAGGTATTGGAGTATAATATAGGGTTTCTGCATCGTCCTGTACCCGATTTAATATCTCAAAAGTATTTAGAAAAGCTTCTTCAATAAAGGGAGTCGGACGAGTCGGTAGTCCACGTATTAAAATATTATTGATTACGGAAAGGTAGGGATCGAAGTCAGTAGCGTCAAAGTTAAAAGAAGCGTCGACGTTAAAACTAATTAAGGCTTCCACCAAAGGTTTGGATTGTGCCGAATAAATAAAGTTTAAAAAATACCCTGCTTTGAATTGAGCCATTTCAAAAATTTTTATTAATTAAATTCTCAAAGTATGGCGCTAATTAATTTAGCATAAGATATTAAAATAGGGCATAAAATTATATTTTAATTTTTACATTTTTATAAAATATTTTGTTATTTCGTAAAATTAAAAATTAGTACACCATTGGCGAAGAGTTCTTTATAAGTCAGGTAGCTCGATACCGCATCACATGGACTAATTGAAGGTCGGAAGAACCCTCAGTCGCTCTCTCGTTTTGGCGATTATATTTTGGTAAAGAGTATTACATATAAATATTTATGAAAGGATAAATTATACGCTCATACCAGACCAACTAAACCAAGCTTATTAATAGTTCAGTCTCCAGTTTGGTTTCATCATTTGTCCAATGCCCGTACATTTCGATGTATGGGAAGACTGGCTCTAAATCTTGGCGCTTTAATTCCGCCCGCATCTTTTGCCCCGCCTGGCTGATCAGATTATAAGGGCCGATGTGTTAATAATACGCATATTTGGAAAGCGTCACGATTTTTTGTTCTAACCCGGTCTTCGGTTCGGGGACATCGGTCAATTCCACGCCGGCAAACACTCACCTGCGCTTCATATATCCAGATATTCTGCCCTTTATTTTTCAAGCTGTTCGATTGAACGGTCTGCCACATCCGGTTCATTCATTGAAAGGCAGTTCCGGCATAGTCCTGGTTCAGGGCCGTTTCGGAAAAGACATGGAGGTTTAAAGCTGAGGGGTTTATCAATGATCTCTATATGCATTGGCTGAACGTTTTTTTGCCGTACTTTAGGCGAGGTTAGCTTTGAAGCAACTCTGTTAATAAGTAGCAGGAGCGTCTGTGGAAGGCTTCCGCCAATGTTCGTTGGCCCATTCTTCCATGGTCGCCGCCGACCAGCCTTTTTCTTCCCAGAGTTTGTCCATTTCTTCTGTGGCGCGTTGGGCAAAATAACGGCCCAGCATGTCTTTGATCTCCAGCAACTGTTTTTCCGGGAGATTAATAGCAAAGATTTTTAATAATTCAAATTGCAGGTTGGCGAGTTTAGAATCGCCCATATTTGCGAATTTTCAACAAATATAACTTGTTTGCTTTTAAATGATTTGTTTTTACATGAGATCTCCGAAGCGCTCCTAATCTCCAATATTTTCCGTATTTTTGTACATAAAACAAGATTAATGGAAGTAAAACCCAATATTTCAAAGCGCGTATTCTGGGACGTTGATTTTGATTCGCTGGATTACGAAAAGGATAAGTTGTTTATTATTGATAAAGTAATGAATTACGGGCTATGGGACGACTTTCTCGCAGTTTTACGATATTATGGGAAAGAAATCATTAAAAAAGAAATTGTTAAATCGCCCTACCTAAAAAAGGACATACTTAATTTCCTTTGCTTTTATTTAGATTTAAAACCTCAACAATTTAGATGCTACAATCGCAGGCGGTTACAAGAGCCACACTGGAACTTTTAAAAGAATTAATGCTCTTGCCGGATTTAAACCATTTTGTTCTGGTAGGCGGAACAAATTTGGCTTTGCGATTTGCGCATAGAAAAAGTATCGACCTGGATTTATTTAGCGACATTCCGTTTGATACAGAATCGGTCTTTAATGGACTATCCGCCAATTATTCAAATATAATTTTGGCTTCACAAAGCGAAAAGACACTTTTTTTATACATTAACGAGGTCAAAATTGATGTGCTTCTGCTGCCATATCCATACCTACAACCTGTTGAAACAGTAGAAGGCGTTAGATTAATTTCTCTACCCGACCTTGCGGCTATGAAACTTAGCGCTGTTGCCAGGCGGGGCGTTAAAAAAGATTTTTGGGATATAGCGGAGTTATTAGATACATTTAATATTAGCGAAATGGTTGAATTTTATAAAGCCAAGTACAGTTCCCACGATCTATTTCATGTGTTAAGAGCGCTTGTCTATTTTGAAGACGCAGAAAATCAAAAAGATCCTGATCCGATTAAAAAAACAACTTGGAAGGAAGTAAAAAAGAAAATAGAAAAAGCGGTAAAAATATTTATTGATAGTAAGCGCTAAATGAATTAAAATGGTAGTTCTTTTTAAATCCAATATATGGAAGGAAGAAATTGTAGAATCAGATAAAACCAAAAATAATAAAAGGGGCGAAACCGCAATGAGTTTCGCCCCTTTTCAAATAAGCCCCTCCAGGCGTCCTCTACCTATCCGGTTATTTGTTTTAGAATCAGGATTTATTCGCCGTCCGTATAAAATTCAATTTTAGGCGCGCTTACCACTCCGGCGCTCCTCATAACCTTCTTTAAGTCTTCAGAAGCCATTCCGGCTTTTGCTTTATCCATATCGGTAATATCAAAAACAAGTTGAACCGTATTGGGATCGTCGACACCGCGGGCTACCAGCACATCGGCTAATCCGCGGGCGGCTCTGTTTGCGGAGCCTTCGGCGTCAAACGCCTTCAGCCATACGTCATAATCTTTGACTTTATGAGTGACGGCCACCCATTGTTTTTCATGAGCATCCGGGTTGAACCGGACGACATGGAAATAATTCATATCGGGCTTTGAAATCACTCCACTATTTTGCATCGCTTCTTTCAGCCGCGGATTAGCCGCAAAGTCTTTTGCTTTTTGGACCTCTGAAGCAGTTAATACAATCATCAAATTATTTGGGTTTCCGGCGCTTCTCCCTACGGCCACCAACTCCAACCCGCTTGCTTTACGCGCTACGGAGTCGTCCTCAAACCCTTTTTTCCAAGCGGAATAATCTTTTACGGTAAGATTTACTTCCATGACGTCAAAAGGCGTAAATTCGGGCCGCCGGGAAGTTTCTACCGCGGCAGGTTTGCTACTGTCGGTAGTTGGGTTTGTTTTTTTGCCAGGATTGGTAAAGGCGGCTAATAAGAGCATAGCCAGTAGGGAAATGGATAATAAACTTTTTTTCATCATGATTTTTTTTGATTTGCCTACTCTGATCGGTTTTCGGCTTCCCCGTTTGTTTTTTTAATTTTCTGTTTGTTTAATAGGGTCAATAGTTCGGAATAATTTAAGCGGCAATACGGCCTAATTGATATAGTTTTTGAATTTTGGGGTTCATTTTTTCGATCTTTGGGTCTTTTCCGTAAATCAAAATTAATCGGTCGAGTACAAGTTCATTGATATATTGGGTACAAATATCCGCCATTGAAAAGGGGCCTCTTTGTTCTTTGGGCGTTGCGAGCCAGTGGGTTGCTTTAGCGATATTGAGGGTGGTTAGCGACAGGTTAAAATGAAAATCCAACGCTTTTTCCTGTCTGCTTTGCGTGTCCTCAAGGCCTAAACACCCTTTCGCGTCTCTGAACAAAAATTCAATTTGATAGCGCATGGAATAATATTCCCGGACTTTCCGACCCGGCATATCGGGATCGGTGGAAAAATAAACAAACGCTTTATGCGCCTTGCCCGCTTTGAGGGTGTTCAGGATGACGACTTTACACCATCTTTTGAGACAACGAACGTGGGCTTTGCCTTCGTAAACCACTTTTTCATCATCCTGCTCCATGATCTGAAAATGGTCGGCGGAAACATTTTTCAGGTCTATGGAGCCGTCAAAAACTTTCCGCCTTCCTTTTGCCTGCTGCGCTCCCCCGTAGGCGTAACGCAGGAAAATATTCTTTTGCAAACGGCTGACCAAGGTGAATCCGGCTTCGCAAATACGATCAACAAACGGCTTTTTAGAGAAAAAAGCGTCAAAAGTCATCACTTTTGATATTTTGTGTAACTCCCGCGCCTGTTCGCAAATCAATTTGCCATAATGGTTGCGCAGGCTTTCTTTCTCTTTGAGAACCTGCGTCCGGGTCGCATGATAATGCATGGCCGCGTGATTCTCCACGTCCGCCACGGCGAGCGAGCTTAACTCCAGCCCCCATTTCATCGCCCCGGCGCAGCCCGACCAAAAATACCCGACGCCCGGCGTCCGTTTGCCGCTTTTGGAAATGTAACTTGGATCAAATATCCAAACCAGTTCCGAACCGCAGGACCTGGAAATTAATTCCCGGTTGAACGCTTTGAAGTCAACGTCTTCGCTGAAATGCCGACGATAACTTTTTTCACAATAAGAACCGTAGCGAGCCATCGTCAAATAAGTCCTGCGACCGCGCATACTTAAATACAGACTGACGATATGAAGGATAAATTTTCGCCGACAATTGCTAATGTCAGATATTTTTTCCAATATTGCCTTCGTGAAGGTGCAAACTTTCATCATGGTAAAACAGTAGTTGTAAGGTGTGGAAACCAAAACTACTTGTTTTACCTGTTTTTTT
>JBBRMZ010000236.1:0-6632 GCA_038230555.1 Chitinophagales bacterium | reverse complement strand
GAAGAGCTTATCCGCTAAAATTCCGGCGTTCTTACATTTGGCTACGCATGTTAAAGGAAACTTAAACGACGTCGTTGCGGACTTTAAACTTGACGTTCCTGATTTTAAACTGGCCGGCGACGCCGTTTTAAAACATATCAATATAACCTCCAAACTTCAATACGACGTCCATATAAAAGACGCCTTTATCAACAAGCGTTTTATAACCGTTATGGTTCCAAAAAGCGCTTTGCCGCCTTCCATTCAACTGCCGCAAACCATCACCCTCTCGGGGAAAATAAAAGGAGATATGAACAACGTCGCTCCGGATCTGAAAATGGGAGGTAGTTTTGGCCAAATAACGGCAACCGGGTATGTCCATGATTTTAAGCATGCAGAAAACGCCGCTTACGCCATGCAGTTCAGCGCTGTGGATTTTCAGGCGGGCGCCTTATTGAAGCGCGATACAACAATTGGAAACATCACCATGTCGGGAACGGCAAAAGGTCGCGGCTTCAATTATAAAACCATGCAAACCGCCGTAGCCCTTGCCGTAAAGAGCGCCGGTTTTAAAAGCTACAATTATCAGGATATACATTTGCACGCGCAATTAAACCAAGGGAATATTATCAGCGACGGCGAAGCCAACGATCCAAATCTTCGGATGCGCTTTACGGCGACGGCGAATGTAAGCGCTCCCTACCCTTCCACCCTGGAAGCGACCCTTACGCTGGATACTGTTCAACTGCAATCGCTCCATTTGTATAAAGATACTTTAAACGCTTCCACAAAAATTTATGTAAAAGCGGATAATCTTGACCCACAGGCGCTCAACGTGCGCGCTGTAGTGGACACGGCGAAAATATTGATCCATAACAAACATTATTCGCTGGATACGATTACAATTGCCGCCCGCGATTCCGACAAAATCAACATGGTGAGCGTGCGATCCGCGTTAGCCAACCTCGACGCCGACGGCGCTTTCGATTACGATAAAATAGGCGCCTCATTGACGCAATATTTGAATCGTTTTTACAAAATCACGGATAGCGTGGGACTCAATATACCCGCACAGCAAATTGCATTTAAAGGAACCATCAAAGACGCCCCGCTGATAACGGAATTTGTTCCCAGTCTGACTTACGAAACTTTTAGTTTTAAAGGCGCGTTTGCTTCTAACGATAAGCAGACTACGATGACGGTAACGTCTTCCATCCCCCGTCTGACTTATGGAACCAACCGCATTGCCGGCGCTCAAATATACCTCGCCTCGTCAGGCGACAAAATGACCGGCGCCCTCCGTTTTGACACGCTGGCTTCCGGGGGAAATAAATTTTATGCTACCACGGTCGACGCCGCAATTGCCGGAGATAGTATTGCCTTCCGCGCGCGCGCTAAAGACGCTAACAAGAGAGACCAGTATGGTTTGGGGGCTATAGTGCAGTTGCATAATAAAACTTATATTGTCTCAATAAAAGATAGTTTGTTACTCAATTATGAAAAATGGAACGTCGCGTCCGGCAACCGGATAGAATACGCCCCGGAGGGGATTTTAGTAAATAATTTTGCTATTTCCAATCGTGCGGGTAGTATCGTCGCCAACAGTAAAGATTCTATTCTTAATAGTCCGATAGACGTGCGCATTGAGAATTTTAATATTAAGGACATAGCCGCCATGCTTAAACGCAATACGTTGTTAGCTGCCGGCGTCCTCAACGGAGAATTTACCGTCAGCGAGTTTACCAAAAAACTTCCCGCGTTTACAGGCGCCATCGACCTTACCCAGTTTGAGTTTATGCAACAACCGGTGGGCGATATAAAATTAACCGCTA
Source organism: Chitinophagales bacterium (assembly GCA_038230555.1). Lineage (GTDB taxonomy): Bacteria > Bacteroidota > Bacteroidia > Chitinophagales > Saprospiraceae > JAAFJT01. The sequence continues at coordinate 4,821 of JBBRMZ010000236.1, read as the reverse complement.
ATAAAGTGGACGATAATACGATCCACGCTACGATCGACCTGACTGGCGCCGGCAATAAAATGGGTTTGAAAGCGGATTATTTTCTCAATAACGACGCCAAACAGGTGGACGCCGTAGCGGATATCCAACAACTCCGGTTGGTAACTTTGCAGGCCTTTTCTAAAGGTATGCTTGAAAGAAGTTCCGGCAGTATTACCGGTAGTGTGGCGGTGAATGGAAAATTTTCGGATCTGCGCTGGAAAGGCGCGTTGGAAATAGATACCTCAAAATTCACGGTGACTCAACTGGGTACGCCTTATTTTATCGATCAACAAAAAATAACGCTGGATTATCCGGCGATCTCTTTCGACCATTTTGCCGTTAAGGATTCCGCAGGTCAATCGCTCGTCGTCAACGGCCAGATAAAAGCTACCCCGAGAGGCGCCGCCAATGTATTTGATCTGGGTTTAAAAATAAATGCTTCCGATTTTGCCGTCATCAACGCGCCCCAAGGTTCCGATAACTTAGCGTATGGATATGCCGCTTTGAGGGGCAATCTATCGGTTACCGGAACCACGGCGGGACCGAATATTGAAGGAAATATTGCTTTCACGGACAAAACCGACGTTACGGTCGTACGACCAGAGCCGAATGTGCAGAAAGACGCCGCGCTCTCCTCCGTCCGGTTTATCCGGCGGGATACTTTCCCTTTACCGGAACAAAAATATTTTTCTGCGGCGAAAGATGTGAAACCAAGCGTCGCGCAGTTTTTAAATTATAACGTCAATATTGAAGTGCCTAAAAACGCGGCGCTGACGATTGTTATCGATCCGTCAACCGGCGACGAACTAAAAGTGCAGGGCGACGCGCAACTCAACGCGGGGGTGGATCCGGGCGGAAATATTGTATTGGCTGGGAATTATGAATTAAGTAGCGGCCATTATTTGTTGACCTACGAATTCCTCAGTAAACAGTTCGAGCTGTTGCCCGGCGGAACCATTGCTTTCAGCGGCTCGCCCATGGACGCGGAGATAAATATGTCGGCGGTGTATGTGATCAATACTTCGCCAAAAGAGTTGCTGGGAAATGAAGTCGGATCGGTCGATCCGCGGGTAGCCAATACGTTTAATCAAAAAATTCCTTTCAGGGTGATATTGACGATGAAAGGCCCCATGAAAAAACCAGAGATCAGTTTTGACGTCCAGTTGCCCGATCAAAACACGCAAATCTCTTCTCAATTGAGAACCACCGTCGATAATAAATTGCTCCAGTTACGCAGCGATGTGGCGGCGACCAATAAACAGGTTTTTTCTTTATTGTTATTAAGCCGTTTCAGCGGAGAGCAAAGTACCGACTTTTTTAGCGGCGGTGGCAGTACCGACTTCAACGACCTTGCCCGCGAAAGCGTCAGCCGTTTTTTATCGTCGGCGTTAGACCGGATCGCTTCCGATCTGTTTAAAGGCGTGGAAGTCGACGTCAACCTCAATGCTTACAAAGATTTTAGCTCCGGCGATGCCCAGCAAAGAACTGACCTGAATATAGCGCTGACCAAGCGGTTTCTGGACGACCGGTTGAGCGTCACCGTGGGCAATAATTTTGGAATCGAAGGCGGAGATCCCGCCGCCAAAGCGGCGCAGCAAAAAGGCAACTCCTTTTCGCCCGACGTCTCCATTGGCTATAAACTCACCAAAGACGGGAAATACATGATCAAAGCGTATAATAAAAATCAGTTTGAAGTGATATTGGACGGTTACGTGGTGGAAACCGGCGTCGCTTTTCTGATATCCCTGGACTACGATAAGTTCTTGGAATTATTTGGTAAAAAGTCTAAAAGTAAGAAGTGATAAAGATCTGGACATATTGCTTTTTTGTTTTCTTATTGGCGTCCGGATGTTCGGTGAAAAAATACCTGCCTCCGGGTGAGAAGCTGTACAGAGGCGCGAGCATCACCATTAAGAAAGAACAAAACGCGAAGATCTCGTCCCGTTCTGTAAAAAGTCAGTTGAAATTGGTTGCACGGCCCAAAACCAATACCTTTTTATTGGGGCAACCTTATAAAGTATGGTGGTGGTATGTCATAGGAGCGCCTAAAAAGCCGACGGGGTTTAAAGCCTGGCTACGAAAGACATTGGGAGAAGCGCCGGTATTGAGTAGCCGGGTGAAACCAAAAGCTACCGCAGAGCTCATGCAGGCGTCTCTGGAAAATAGCGGCTATTTTCATTCCGTGGTGAGCGGAGATACTATGCATAAAAACGAATATGTCAAAGCGTCTTACACAGCGCGCGTTTTTCCACCCTATAAAATTAAAGACATAACCTGGGTGAGCGACAGTTCCCCTCTGTTAATCGAATTATCCAAAAGAAAACGGGCGAGCTTTTTGAAAACAGATGCCATTTATCAGTTGAGCGATATTGAAGCGGAAAAAACTCGGCTGGATCAGCAGGTAAAAACCAAAGGATATTATTATTTTAATCCCAATTATGTTATGCTGTACGCCGACTCTACCATCGGCGACCGGAAGGTAAACCTGTTTCTGAACATCAAAAATACCACCCCGGAAAAAGCAAAACATGCATATACGATCGATCGTATTATGCTGTTTCCAAACTATACTTTGCTCAATCCGGCGCCGGATACCAGCAAGACGGGTACCGAAAATGTGGACGGCCTACTGATCCGCGATACCGTCAAAAAATTTAGGCCGGATCTATTCAGCCGTACGGTAACATACCGGCCCGGAAGCCTCTATAGCAGCGTCCATCAAAACGCTACCTTAAACCGCTTTATCACTTTAGGCGCTTTTAAATTTGTTAAGAACCGGTTCGAATCGGTGCCCGACACAAATAATTACGGCCTTGACGTATATTATTACCTGACGCCGGCAAAAAAGAAATCTATACAGGCGGAAATAGACGCCTTCACCAAAGAAAATAAATATATCGGAACGCAACTCAGCGTCAATTGGAAAAACAGAAACACCTTTCACCGCGCCGAACAATTGTCCATCCGGACGTATGGCGGATTGGAAGTATCGCCGACGGATTCCCTCAAAATCAATAATACATACCGGTTCGGTATAGAGGGTAGTTTGGTTATTCCACGTTTCGTTACGCCTTTTTTTGATATAAAAGAAAGTAGTTCCAACGTTCCGCGCACCCAGCTTACTTTGGGCTACGAATATTATATCAAACAGAGTTTTTATGCTAAAAATGTGTTTCACCTGCAATACAGTTTCGATTGGAAAGAAACGCCCACCAAGAAACACACGTTCGCGCCCATCGCTTTTTCTTATCTGAACGCCAGTAATGTGACGGATAGTTTTTACGCGGCGGCGCGCCTGACCCCTTCCATATTGTTGAATGTATATTCAGAAGCTATCTTAGGGTCTTTTTACACGTATACTTACAATAATACCTTGAATCCTAACGCCCGGAAACAATGGTATTTTACGGGCGGTTTAGACCTCGCCGGCAATATAGCGGGCTTATTGACAGGCGCCAGAACCATGCGGGAAAAGAAAATATTCAATACCCCTTTTGCGCAATATGTAAAAGCGGATTTTGACGTCCGGTATAAAGTAAAATTAAACAAGAGCGAATGGGCAAACCGGTTTGTGCTGGGGTTGGGTTTCCCTTATAACAATTCTGCCTTTCTTCCTTTTTCCAAGCAGTATATTGTCGGCGGCTCCAATTCCATACGGGGCTTCCCGGTCTATACCCTGGGACCAGGTTCCTACCTGCCCAGCGTCAATGACGTCCGTTTTTTTCAGGTCATCGGTGGGGATTACAAATTATTGTTTAACACGGAGTTACGTACTCCCTTATTCGGTAAATTTAGCTCCGCGCTGTTCATCGACGCCGGCAATATGTGGACAAAGGATACGATTTTATTCGGCGTGGCGGGCCAATTGAAAAAAGATTTTTATAAAGAAATTGCGGTGGCTGCCGGGGTCGGGTTACGATATGACGCGAGCATTTTATTGATTCGATTTGACGTGGGAATACCGCTCAGAAAACCCTATTTGCCCGAGGGTCAACGATGGGTAGCGGACAAAATAGCGTTAGGAAGCGGCGCTTGGCGGGGTCAAAATCTCGTTCTGAATATTGCTATTGGGTACCCTTTTTGAAATGGGATTATTTTATCTGAATCTGGATAAATAGGATTATAAGTACGCTGTAAATTAAATTAGCGCAATTTTTATTGTAGAGCAGGTTAACAAAATTGGCGAAGCCAAAAAAACCCGGAAAAGTGATTTTGGTTTATTTTCTCAAAAATAAACCAAAACACACACCCCAGATGCCGCGCCTTCGGCGCGGCGTCGCTAACGCAGGAAACGATGATAATTTAATTTAAAATGTAATAAGTATTTCATCATCATATTAAAAATAACTTATGAAATTCTCATTTTTGATTCTGGCAATTATTCTCGTATTATCATTCCCCGCGCTAACCGGTTGCGTGGCGGCCGGGGGTATCTTTAAAAGCGGCGTGGGCGTCGGGATATTTATTTGCGTAGTAATAGCGGCGCTTGTTATTTTCGCTATCAGTAAAATGGGAAATAATAAATAGACTTGATTTTAATTAGAAATTAGATTTGTTCGTCAATCATCATTTTAAGATATAAAAGCGCTGGCAGGGAGGCGTTTTTGTAGAAAAACAGGATAAAAACTGAAAAACCTTCTGGCGCTATATTTTTTAATAATTTATGCGAATAATGGGTTAAAAAGCAGAAGTAGGGAATAACAAAAGGGTTTAATTTTGTGGATATCAAACTACAAGATAAACGCCATGAAAGAGATTGAACTCATTCGATTGTATTACTACTTCTGCACATATTATTAT
>JBBRMZ010000235.1:0-6634 GCA_038230555.1 Chitinophagales bacterium | reverse complement strand
AAAATCAAAGGGTTTAAAATCTGCCGGCAGGCAGAAGCGCGTTATACGGAAGAGTTTTTAGAAGGCAAAGACCCTGCGGGTCGTTCTTATTACTGGCTGACCGGCAAGTTCGTTAACCATGATAAGGGAGAGGATTCGGACGTTTGGGCGCTTGAAAACGGCTATGTTTCCATTGTTCCTTCCTGGCACGACCTGACTAATTACAAAGCGGTTAAAGAATTAAAAGAGATATGGATGCAGCCTGAAACAACGTTCAGCTCAGCCGTCTAAAATTTACGGCCGCCGGGGTTTATTGCAAACCTTCATTTTTTACTCTACTTATTCGCGATCAATTCGATAATGTTAAAAAATAATAATATTTATACCGGTCTGTCCCTGGGTATCCTTGTCCCTTTTTTAGCCTTTGGCTTCCAATGGATCCTATTTGGCCGCCTGGAAAGCGCCCATTTAGCCAGCGGGGAAGGGATGGCTCTCAATTTTAAAACGCGGACTATTTGCATGATCGCGCTTTGCGCCAACGCTCTTTTGGTTGGAGCGTATCAAAAGCGCCGCGCAAACGAGACGGTGCGCGGGGTCGCCATTATGACCGTCATTCTGGCGTTCGTCTGGTTCATTTACTACGGCTACGAAATTTTAGAATAAAGCGGATGGAACCGGCTAATTTTTTAGAGGGGTTTGAGCGACCTCTGATTAATGAATTTTTTGACGTAGACCGCATTGACCCCGTTTTGTGGAGCCTGCTTTTGGCAGAGGGATGGCGGCACGGATCGACCCATTTTTTCAGGCATAGTTTCGATATTTATCCGGACGGCGACCTACAGGAAGTTTTACCGCTTCGGAGCGTTTTGAACGATTTTACGATTTCTAAAAGTCAGCGAAAAATAGTCGGTAAAAACAGGGATCTGGATTATATTATTCGCCCCGCGTTTATGGACGATGAAAAATACGCGTTGTTTGAAGCGCATAAAAAACGGTTTAATTTTTCCATTCCGACCAGTATTCATAATTTTATTGCCGAGTCAGACCCGCATATCATACCTTGCGACGGGTATGAAATATCCGTTTATAAAACCGGTCGCCTGGTCGCGTGCAGTTTTTTCGACGTCGCTTTTGACGCAGTTTCCGGTACCTATGCAATGTACGATTTAAACGAATCCGCCCGTAGCTTAGGCGTTTTTACCATGATCCTGGAGATTCTGTACGCGAAGAAAATTGGAAAACTTTACTATTATCCCGGTTATGTCTATAAAGCGCCGTCCTTTTACGATTACAAAAAAAAGTTTGACCAACTGGAATATTTTGACTGGGAAGGCGCCTGGAAACCATTTATTCCTAACGAACCTGATAATAACGCGTAAATTGATCGGTCGTAAAAGAAATTAGCGGAAACAAGGTTAAACTCAGCCAATGAAATATTATATTATTGCCGGCGAAGCGTCCGGCGATCTTCACGGATCCAATCTGATAAAAGCGCTCAAAAGCGTCGATCAGGCGGCAGAAGTCAGATGCTGGGGAGGAGACCTGATGGAAAAAGAGGGGGGGCGATTGGTTAAACATTACCGGGAACTGGCATTTATGGGATTCCTGGAAGTGGCAAAAAATCTTAAAACCATCCTTCAAAATATCGCTTTATGCAAGGACGACGTCAGCGGCTTTCAACCCGACGCGCTCATATTAATTGATTACCCGGGTTTCAACCTGAGAATCGCTAAATGGGCGAGACCGGAGGGATTGAAAGTTTTTTATTATATTTCTCCGCAGCTTTGGGCGTGGCATAAAAGCCGCGTTTTCGATATTAAAAAAACAGTCGACAAGATGTTCGTCATACTACCGTTTGAAAAAGCGTTTTATAAAAAATATGAGTACGACGTCGATTATGTAGGACACCCCTTATTGGACGTTGTTCGCGAATGGCGTCCGTCAGAAGATTTTCGCATAAGGAATGGGCTTTCAGATAAGCCGATTATTGCGTTAACGCCCGGCAGCAGGCGGCAGGAGGTGGAAAAAATATTACCTTTAATGCTTAGCGTTGTTCCGTATTTTGAAAACTATCAGTTCGTCGTCGCCGGAGCGCCAGGTCTGCCGAATGAATTTTATAAAAATATGCTGGCCCGGCATACCCAAACCGGCGGCGCTCAGCCGGCCCTGGTAGAAAATCAACTATACGACCTGTTGCAACATACGGAGGCCGCATTAACTACTTCCGGAACCGCTACTTTAGAGACCGCGCTGTTCGACGTACCGCAGGTCGTTTGCTATAAAGGAAGCGAGGTTTCTTACCAGATCGCTAAAAGAATTGTCGACGTAAAATATATTTCGCTCGTTAATTTAATAGCCGGGAAAGCGATTATCCCGGAATTAATTCAATCAAATTTAACGACCGTGCGCCTGATCCGGGAACTGCGCGCGCTGTTCGACGAAAAAAACCGCGAGCGGATCAAAGAGGGATACGCGGAATTAAAAGCGCTGTTAGGGGAATCCGGCGCATCTCAGCGAATCGCCGGTTTGATAATAAAAGAATTAAAGCCGCTAACCGTATAATGGGAATTTATCTACATAATAAATTGAGTGATAACTCGTTTTTTCAATTACATTAACTTTTAACTTTACCTTTTAAAATTGGACAATGAAAAAATTATTCTTAGCAGTTGCCGTTTTTTCCGTTAGCTATGTATCCTACGCTTTTTCAGCCGGAGACCCCGGTAAAGCCCCGGTCGCTAAAAAAGAGCGCGCCGGCATGAAAAAAAGTTGCGACGACCTTTGCGAGGCCATTAAATCAAAAACCCAGGAAGTAAACGATTTTAAAGACCAGGCCCATGAGAAAGGCATGGAGCCGAAAGAAAAAGCCAAACTTCAAAAGAAAATAGCCAACCTGAAAAAAGACGTGACCGAACTTAAACAGGAACTACATAAGAAAAAGTGCCCTAAATGCGAAATGGATATGCAAACCAAAGAGCCGGGACATGAAAAAGATAAAGAAAAGGAAAAAGAATAGGGAAGAGGCCTGTAATAATTCAGGCGTTTTAAAATGACGTTTTGAAATTAAATAATACCGGCGTCAAAAACGAAGCCGGACGGATATTATCCGTCCGGCTTTATGCTATGGCTAACGGTTATATCTTTAGAAAATCCGGGAATTATAAGTTTCCGGGTTTTCTATAGTTTAAAATAAACTGGTTTGCTCCGTCGAATTAGTCGTTAGACGGGGTCCGCGCAGATCGGCGTCAAACGCCTGTGCAATTTTGTCGTACAGATATTTGGCCAGTTCCGGCCCCAGCAGGTTATCCGGCTCGTGGCAAAAAAAGTACACTTCATGTAAGCCCGCTTCAAACCATCGCTTTAAAGTTTGAACCCATTCATCGATTCGTTCGTAATCGGTCGGATGCAGCCCGTTACCGACAAAGCGAATCATTGCGACCGTCGTCGTCAGCCGTTGGTGCAGCACGTCGCGCCTGCCCGAAACGTCGGTAATGACCGAACCGATGGAATATTCTTCGAGCAACTGGAAAAAGGCCTTACCATATTTAGGATAGTCAAACCATTCCTCATTGCGCACTTCGACAGATAAAGGAATGGAACGGGGAAAACGCTTCAGATAGCTTTCCAGGTAAGGAAGATGATCGTACACAAAATAAGGCGGTAGTTGTAAAAAGCATACGCCCAGTTTTTCTTCCAGTCCCGAAATAGATTCGCAAAAAGTTTTGGTCAGTCCCGTTCCGTAGCCGAAGTTTTTACTGTGGCTGATCGTCTGTAATATTTTTGGACAAAAACGGAAATCAACCGGCGTCACGCTGCGCCATTCTTCAATGGTCGAAGGCGTCGGAATACGATAGTGCGTCGTATTTAGCTCGATCGTATTGAATTGCTTGCCGTAAAATTTAAGAAATTCGCCGGGCTTTGCGCCTGCGGGATAGACTTTACCCACCCAGTCTTTCATGGCCCAACCGGTGCAGCCGATATAAACCTGGGGTTTTCCAGGGCGCGGAGGAGCTTCCTTTAAAAGCCGTAACGTTTCCTCGCGGTCGGGCGGAAGGCGGAAGTCCACCGCTTCAATATTGGATAATTTTCCAAAATCCATGCGCTGTTTCGTCTGATTTCATAAATAACGCTCGCTATATAGATAAAGTTTTGATCTGCAACCCCTAAAGTAATCTTCCGCTTCATTTGGGAGATTAAAGGATTTAAGTAACTTTGCGCTTTCACAGCGTTATTTAAGCGAAGGAATGAGTTGGTTTAAACGATTAAAGGAAGGAATACAAACGTCAACCAAAAACAAGAAAGAAGCCCCGGAAGGAGTGTGGTATAATTGCCCGCATTGCAAACAAACCAGCACCATGAAGGAGCTAAAAGATAATTTCTACAAGTGCCCTAAATGCGATTATCATACCCGGATCGGTTCGCGCGTTTATTTTCAACTGCTTTTTGACGGAGGGGAGCATATAACGCTTTTTGAAGAGATCATTTCTAAAGACCGCCTGAATTTCGAAGACATTAAAACTTACCCGGACCGGCTAAAAGACGCTTACAAAAAAACGGGGTTGACGGACGCCATTTCGGTAGGCGTAGGGAAAGTGGACGGAAAACCTTTGTGCATTGCCTGCATGGATTTTACGTTCATTGGCGGCTCTATGGGTTCAGTGGTCGGCGAGCGGATCAGCAGGGGGATCGCCTACTGCGTAAAAACAAAAACGCCGTTTATGGTCATCTCCAAATCAGGCGGCGCAAGGATGATGGAATCCGCTTTTTCGCTGATGCAAATGGCCAAGACGTCGATGGCGCTGACGCTGCTCGCTAAAGCTGGAATTCCTTATTTTTCCCTGATGACCGACCCGACGACGGGCGGCGTCACCGCTTCTTTTGCTATGCTGGGCGATATTAATATGTCGGAACCGGGCGCGCTCATCGGCTTTGCTGGCCCGAGGGTCATCAAGGAAGCCACCAAAAAAGACCTGCCGGAAGGCTTTCAAACCGCGGAATTCGTACTGGAAAAAGGATTTCTCGACTTCATCATCAACCGAAAAGACCTGAAAGAAATGCTGAGTGATCTATTAACCATGTTCGGGCAGTAGGAGAGGGGGGTGGGACGTCTTTTATTTTTTTACAAAAAAATAAATGACGTCCCTTTTCCGGGTTTTGTATTGCAAAGAGGGCCCCGTTTTAAGCTGCTTCAGTCATTTAATTTCCACATCACAAAATTTGTCGCAGCGCCTAAAAAACAATAACTTATAACTCATCCCTAATAAAAAAATTATGGCGGTTTACACAGAAAAACCAAAAAGCGCGAACGGCGGCCTGATGCAACAATTGGCCGGGTTAGGAATAGGAGGCGCTTTGGTAGCGATCCTGGGCGGGATCGCTCAACTATTTCTTCCCTGGTGGATCATTGCCGTAGTTGCCGCCATCATCGGTTTTTTTCTTGGCGAGCGACCTGGTAAAAGTTATGTTTATGGATTTTCCGGAGCGCTGATTTTATGGTCCGCTTACGCCTATTGGCTAAGCGCCGCTAATGCAGGCATCCTGACCGGTAAAATGGCGACTTTATTAGGCGGTATTTTAACCGGCGCGCAGTTAATTTTCTTCACGGGTTTTATTGGAGGATTGGTAGGCGGCATGGGCGCCATGACCGGCGCGTTGCTGAAAGAAGTATTTTATCCTGGTCTTCGCCAACAGCCGGATTGATTTGTCAGGCTAATTTGATCTGAATCCTGGCTTAGATCATATTGGTTTTTTAAAATGCGGTTCAATCAACCGGGGCTTTTTCCTATCCTTCCACTTATATCTTCATTTATGGTTTCAATTTTAAAAACGACTTTAATTGTAGCAGTTTTAGGACTGGCCATTGCCGGATGCGGCGGCGGCGGAAATAATACCCCGCCCCATCCGGGCGATAAATACCTGATCGTTCCGGGAACCCGCGTCGGGGAGATCGCTTTTCAAAACACGTACGACGACCTGGTAAAAACTTTTGGCAAGGATAGCATTGTCGACGATTCCATTTGCGCCGATCCGGAATGCGGCGAGCAAGTGATCGCCACTTATATTCATAAAGGCTCCGATAACGAGCAAATCGTTTTTTGGGCGGATAGTATGTTCCATCAGCAAATCAACTTTATCCAGCTTGACCAGCCCAATTCGCCGTTCTATACTAAAGACGGCGTCGGAATAAAAACGGGCCTCACAAAAATTGAAACCCTGAACGGAAAACCCTTTCAGTTCTTAGGTTTCGGCTGGGACAATGGCGGACAAATTGTAGATATGGACCAGGGAAAGATTGACAGCCTACTTTCCTTAACGTTCGATTACAACCTGCCGGACGGCGTCGATATGGATACCAGCATCCTGGGCGACCGGACTCTTTCCTCGGACATGCCAACCGTTCAAAAAAACAAAGCGCAGATCTACGTCAGCCGTATATTGATTTTTCCCAAAGGTAATTAGCGGCAGTCAAAAGCTAATAGCTAACAGCTAAATATTTTTTAGTTAAAAAGTTTGCGGTTTCCAAAAACCGCTATATATTTGCACCACATTTTACAAGCGGAAGTAGCTCAGTTGGTAGAGCACGACCTTGCCAAGGTCGGGGTCGCGAGTTCGAGTCTCGTTTTCCGCTCCAAAGCCTTCTCCAGTGAAGGCTTTT
>JBBRMZ010000234.1:0-6637 GCA_038230555.1 Chitinophagales bacterium | reverse complement strand
TTTTTGATACTTATATAGCTCTTTATCGCCCACATTTAACAAATATTCGTCGACTTTAGCCTGGATGTGTTCGACGCTCCAATTCTCCCGTTTCATCAGGCTGAACAGGTCGCGGAGTTGCGTTTCATAATGATAGAGATCGTCGCCCGCATTTCTTCCTTTTTTAAGGATATGCATCGCCGGCAAATGATCGATTACGCTTCGAACGATTTCAATTCTTTCCAACCTTCCTACGGGCTCCAGGTCTTGTCTGCCAAAAAGCGTCAGATGATCCTGTATGACCGAATTGCAAAAAGAATGATAGGTAAACACGGAAACGCGGCGGCCTTCCGGCCCTATTAATACCATGAGTTTTTCCCGCATGGCGCCGACCCCGGCGTCTGTAAAAGTAAGGCAAAGAATATTATGCGGCTGCGCGTCCGTTTTAAGCAGGATTTGCCCGATCCGCGCGGCGAGAATATGCGTTTTACCCGCTCCGGGACCCGCTATGACCAATACTGGCCCTTCGATCTGTTCCACCGCAGTCCGCTGTTCCGGGTTAAGCGAATTAAAAACCTGATCGTAAAGGCGTCGGTTTGGATTTTCAATCAAAGATGGGGAGGTCATTGCCGCGCTTTAAAAATAAAACATTGAGCAGACAATATACGATTTTTATATAAAATCAGCGACTACAGTAGAGATTAGCGTTTTAAATGGCCCTTTTTAAGCGCTAAAAATATATGCATTGAAGAAAATTATTACTTAAATTATACCGGATCTTTAGTAATATCATCTTACCCTAAACGGATTATTTAACATCTGTAATCTATAAAGTTTCGTAAATTTCGACATAAATTAACTCTTTTTCTTTTTTTACTTATATTAAAGTAATATTTTTACACAACGATTATGTTATGTAGTCTTTTTTCCTTATCCATGCGCCGGACTTTATCGGGTTCTTAAATTTCCCCCCACTATGAGATTATTTTTATTTTTTCTTCCGTTTATTTTTATTACTTTTTCTCTTTCCGCTCAGGTTACCCTAAAAACCGACCGGCCTCAGGCGCTTTATCAAACAGGCGAAACATTAGGATTTGTTATCCAGTCGGGCGTTTCCGATTCTTTTCATTATACGATCAGACGCGACAGCAGAACAAATCCGTTAGCGGCGGGCGTTGTCTGGGTAATCGGAGGCCTGGACAAAAGTATTTTTTATACCTCTACCGAACCCGACATGGTCGTTTGTTCAGTTCAAAGCTCCTCCGGCTCGGCGTCTGCGGGCGCGGCGATCAGTCCGTATGATATAGTGGAAAAGGAACCCGACCCGGCTGATTTTGACGACTTTTGGAAAGGTCAAATATCTTTGCTAGCCCAAATTCCCATGGACGCGCGCATCGCTCAACTTTTTGAAACCAGCTTTTCAAAGACCTATTCCGTCAACTTAGCGACGGTTGCAGGAAGAAGAGTCTACGGATATATTTCAATCCCTAAGGGTAGCGGACCTTTCCCCGCTATTCTAACGTTACCCCCTTACGGCGCTTTGCCGGGCGTTACCGTTCCGGAAGCCGATATTGCGGAGATCGGCGGGGCCATTTCTATGTCTATCAGCATTCATAACGTTTCGCCGGATCAGACCGATCCCAACGCTTATCTTCCCGACAATTTTAGCGTCCGGGATAGCGGCTATTACCGCCTGGCGGTTTTAGCCGGGGAAAGAGCGATCGATTATATTTTCACGCGACCGGAATTTGACGGCGTCCATCTTGGCTTGACTGGGGTCAGTCAGGGCGGCGGTCTGAGTTTTCTCGTCGGCGGCGTTGATCCCCGGGTCAAAATGATCACTTCGAGCGACCCGGCCCTGGCAGATCCGACGGGCGGTTATCACGGTTACGCCGGCGGTTTTCCGCAATATTATAACCAAGTGATTAATTCAGACCCTGCGACTATACAAAAAGTAGTGGAAGCGACTAAATACATCGATGCCGTCCGGGGGGCTAAACGATTTAAAGGAGCCGCGCTGGTTTGCGCGGGATATATTGACGACGTTTGTCCGCCCGCTACTACTTTTGAGCTATTTAACCAACTGACCGGCTCCAAACTGATGGTTCACGATCTGGATCTTGGCCATACTCACCCCGACGAATACTGGAACGGCCGATTTGATTTTTGGAGGCGGAATTTTACGGCAATGAAGACCCCTCCTAAACCCTATATACAACCAAATACCGGGTTCTTTGTTAATCCTGGAAACGACACTACGCTGCCTTCGGGCGCCCGTTCAATCATTCTTTCCGGCATATCGGACTTGAATGGGGTTGCTTCCTCCGCTTATTCTGTATCCTGGAAAAAAATATCGGGACCAGGCGCCGTCGTATTTTCATCCCCAAACAGTTATAAAACGCAGGCTACTTTTGATCAAACCGGCGATTATACGCTAAGTTTCTCAGCCGACGATAATTCGCGCGTTAGCGCTTCGCGGCGTTTAACGGCGGCTAAAATGATCAAAATATCTATTGGCGGAACAACCGTCGGCGTAATGGATACTCCGCCTCATAACATGGGACCCGTTACGATTATAAAAGTTTTTCCAAATCCGACGGACAATTATATTACGATACAGTTGCAAAGCGATAAAGCAGAAATTGCTAATTTTGATTTCTATAACGCTTTTGGCGTCCGGATACGGGAAGAAAGACGAGAGCTGCAACCGGGCGACAATACGCATTATTTTGATCTGTCCAATTTTTCGCAGGGAAGTTATTTATTGAAAGTGGATAATGATTCCATCCTGATTTTAAAAAACTAACCCGCTTTTTCTTATTACAGGGTTTTAAGAATCCAGTCCAACGTCTGTTCGATCAGTCGGTCGACAGTTTCGGCGGGCCGTTCGCTGAAGACGCCCTCGACTCGATTGGCAAGTATAGCGTTAAAAGAAATGGCGCGGTGACCAAATAGCCTGCATAACCCATATAGAGCGGAGGTTTCCATTTCTATATGCGTCAGTTTGATCCTGCCTCCTCTAAAAGTGCTTAACATAGCCAGTAATTTTGGCTCTTCTACTTTTCCACGGACTAACCGGCCCTGCGGCGCGTAAAATCCCGGGCAAGTAACGGATATTCCCTTTTGAAAACCTTCTATGGGCGATTTATTCATTAACTCCTGATCCGCTTCAAAGATGTAGGGCATTAGCAACAGCTCGCTTCTTTGCTCAAAATATTCCATAAGCGTATCGGCTAACGTTAATTCCCGCGCGGTATTTTCTGCCTGGTAAAAGTGCATCAGCGTATCCAGTCCGACTCCAAAAGTGGAAATGACTAAAGAATCCACGGGGAGTTCTTTTTGTATACTTCCCGAAGTTCCAATCCTGACGATATTTAGCCGCACTTTTTCATCACGGGGGGTCCGGGTAATAAGGTTAATATTGACCAAAGCGTCCAGCTCGTTCAGGACAATATCCATATTGTCTGTTCCTATGCCGGTAGAAATGACGGTTAACGGTTTTCCTTGCAGCGTTCCTGTATGCGTTGCAAATTCCCGGTGTTGTACTTTATGTTCTATTGAGTCAAATCTGGCGCTTATCATGCCGACTCTTTCCGGGTCGCCGACGGTTATAATGGTTTGGGCGATCTGTTCCGGCCTCAGATGAAGGTGGTAAACGCTGCCGTCGGGATTTATAATTAAGTCGGTTTCAAGAATCATATCAAAGGAGTTAAGAAATTTATTGGGTAAAGGTAGGAGAACGGGCGATAAAATTGAGAACTTTGCGCCGTAAATTAAATCCGTTCAACCTTGATTCCGCCGCTTACATAAAAAAAGAAGGAAACGCCTCCGTTCTTCCAACTTTTAAACATCTAATAAAATCCTGAAAATTATGAGTATTGATCAAAAGTATCTTGATTTTGCGCTGTTTTATATACCAAAAGTTTTAATTGCGGTGGTCGCCCTCATTGTCGGTTTCTGGTTGATCCGGAAATTTACGGAAGTGGTTAGCCACAATATGAACAGAGCGGGTATTGACCGGGATCTTAGTCCTTTTCTTTCTTCGTTGGTCAATATCCTGCTAAAAGTGATGCTGCTTCTGGTGGTGGCGAATTTGGTTGGTATCGAAACGACGTCTTTTGTGGCGGTATTGGCTTCGGGCGCGTTTGCTATTGGTTTTGCATTACAGGGAAGCCTGGCAAATTTTGCCGCAGGCGTAATGATCCTGATCTTTAAACCTTACCGGGTTGGCGACCTGATCGAAGTGCAGGGACAAAGCGGACACGTAAGAGAAATCCAAACTTTCAATACGCTGGTAACGACCATGCAAAAAAAGATCGTGATCGTTCCCAATTCAGCGGCAATGAGCGGCGTGATTGGGAACTTAAGCATGCTGGACATGGTAAAAATAGAAATATTTTTGCCGTTGAAGTATGGGCAGGATTTAATTCAGATTGAAACCCTCATTAAAGACGCTTTAATTAGAACGCCCCATATCCAGGATTACGATGCCCTTGAAATAGAATTTGAAAAGTTTGACGGCGATGGATTTTTGCTGGCTATCCGCGCTCCGGTGAAAAGCAAGGACGTCGAGGAAGTTCAGGTGCGCGCTAACCGAAATATTTATATTGCCCTGACTCAGGCGGGCGTCCAATTAGGCGGTTTTGAACGAGGAAAAGCGGGCGCCGCAGGCGGTCATAGCCCGTCTATGGAAACTAAAGGCGCTCAACATTAAATCATCGCCGATCATTTTAAGTGGATGAACAAAGTTTATTATCTTTCCAGTTGCGATACTTGCAGAAGAATATTGAAGGAAAGCGCCGCCGCTGACTATTTTGAGTTGCGCGATATTAAAACTAATCCGATAAGTCCGGAAGAATTAGATCAATTGGCGTCTGCGGCAGAAAGTTACGGGGCGCTGTTTAGCCGACGGGCGGTTAAATATCGCGCGATGAGTTTACAGAACAAAATATTGACCGAAATGGATTACCGGTCGCTAATCTTATCGGAGTATACTTTTTTGAAACGCCCGGTTTTTTGGTGGAAAGGAAAGGTTTTCGTTGGAAGCGACACGACAAATTTGCAAGCATTGCGATCGGCCATGCGCTAATAATCTGTTGATTATTTGCATTGCAAATAGATCGGCGCCGATTGAATGGTGTTGCTTATCCGTCCGGCCCGGTCTTTTATGTAAATATCATAGATCAGAGTATCGACGTCATGGTTAAGCGGATTGTTGCAACCCGGGAGACATATCAGATCGCGCGCATATAGCGACAAATGAATTTTGCCGGATATACCGTTTCCGGCGCCCTGTATTGGAACAAAGGGAATCCGGTTGGTATCTGGCGGAGCAGATTGCTGGCGTTTATCGATCAAAAAAAGATTGCCCGCCGTATCGCTTCCTATTTGTCCGCTGCCGGATGTAAAAGAAATATCCATAAAGATCGTATCGTTCTGGCTGGAGCAGGAATGAACTTTATTGTTGCTAATCGAATAAAATGCTATGACCGGCTGAATGGGATAGTTAGGCGCGCGCAGACAGGTAACGAAAACGGCCGCTGTAGCCAGAAATAATAATAAGCTAATTCTTTTCATATCTAAACGATAGCTGTACATATTGTTAAAACAAGATTATTCGTCTGAAACCCGCCACCTTTTAAGGGAAGCTATTCTATATACGCAGGAACCCGCCGAATTTGACGAACTGGCGCTAAAAATTTTTCATTACCAGTACAAACATAACGGTTTATATAGGCGGTATTGTTCAATGATCGATCAAGATTATCGAAATATTTCTTCGGTTCGCGATATTCCATTCTTTCCTATACAATTTTTTAAGAATTATGACGTCCGCACCGGAAAATGGAAGAAAGAAACAACTTTTCTAAGCAGCGGCACTACGGGCGGATCCGCCGGCAAACATCCCGTCCGAAGCCTGGAATTTTACCGCGCCGGCGCCCGACGGACCTTTCAGCGCTTTTACGGGGCTATTAAAGATTATTGTTTTTTGTGCTTACTACCTTCTTATATGGAGCGTTCCGGTTCCTCCCTGATCTGTATGGCGGAAGATTTTATTCGCGTATCCGAACAACCGGACGCAGGGTTCTTTTTACATGATACGGAACGTTTGGAGTCAATTATCCGTAAAAATCAGGCGCTGCGTATTCCGACCGTGTTGATCGGCGTTAGTTTCGCGCTCCTGGATTTAGCCGAACAATATGATTTGGATATGCACGGTATGATCATTATGGAGACCGGCGGGATGAAAGGACGCCGCCGCGAACTCACCCGCGACGAATTGCACGCCACGCTCTGCTCGGCGTTTAACGTCGACCACATTCATTCCGAATATGGGATGACGGAATTATTTTCACAGGCCTACGCGAAAAAGGGCGGATTGTTCCACCCCGCCCCTACCCTGCGCGCGCTTGTTCGGGAAACGACCAATCCGTTAGAAATGATCAAAACTTCCGGTAAAACCGGCGCGCTGAATTTAATCGATCTGGCCAATATAGATACCTGTAGTTTTATCGCCACCGACGATTTGGGGAAAGTAAATGCCGACGGTTCTTTTGAAGTGTTGGGCAGGCTGGATCAAAGCGACGCGCGGGGGTGCAATCTTTTAGTCGATCAGTCTGTGTAACCGGCAAATAATTTAGCGAATACAAAATAATAT
>JBBRMZ010000233.1:0-6644 GCA_038230555.1 Chitinophagales bacterium | reverse complement strand
CGGCGTGAAAGGCTTCCAGGAGTTTTTTAATTATGCCGATAAAATGTCGCCGCTCGGCAACGCTTCTTCCGACGCCTGCGCCGATTATTGCGTGGCCATGTTCAGCGATCTGACGAGAATGGTAACGATGCAAAACCTGTATCACGACGGCGGTTTCAGCAGTATGGGAGTTAATCCGGCGGTATTTCAATACTTCATCAGAATAGAATCCGCCGCCGTACGGACAGGTCGCGACCTGTCCCTACGCGGCTTTTTCAGTACTCCGGATACGGAAAGCCATGTAAGCGCTGGCGGCGAACATCAGAAAGACCATATACAAGGCGGTTTTTAAATTAAACCAGTCGGCAAGATAACCGATGACTGGCGGCCCTATGAGAAAACCGGCGTATCCGACCGTAGTGACCATTGCCAAACCCACCCCGGTAGGTATGCCGGGCGTCGATCCGGCGCGGCTGTAACAGATGGGAACAATGGTGGATAAACCCAGGCCTACCAGGAAAAAGCCCCCTATGGCTATATAAAAAGAGGATACGCTCAGGGCAAATAATAGGCCGGCCGCAGAAATCAGGCTGCCGGTTATCAACACAAGCCGGTCGCCGTAGCGCTGAATGACGCGGTCGCCAATCGACCTGCCCAAAACCATCGCCAAAGAAAACGCGCCTACGCCAAACGGAGCCAGTCCCAGGCTGACGCCCAGCGATTTATTGATATATATAGCCGTCCAGTCCGCCATGGATCCTTCGCCCAGCATGCAGCAAAAAGCGATCAGCCCGAACGCGATCAACGCGCCATTGGGCAACCGGAATAACGGCCCGCGATCAGCGCCGGCGACCGGCGAGTCGGATTTAACCAGGCGCGGTATGGCATAACTCAATAAGAACAGATTGAACAAGGCGACCGTCAAAAAATGAAGCGATAAAGAGGTGTGGCCGGAAGCAAAAGCCGAGCTGACCCACGCGCCGATCATCATACCGCCGCTAAAAACGGCATGGAAAGAAGACATGATGGGACGCCTGTATTCTTTTTCTACTATCACCGCCTGCGCGTTCATCGCTATGTCGGTCACGCCGTTCATGGCGCCAATAAGAAGAAAAATGAGCCGCAGCGACCATATAGATTGAAACGCGGGGATCAGCACAAAAGATAAGCTAAAAATAATGGCTCCGATGGCCGTAATGTTCCGGCTGCCATAGCGCAGCGTGATCCAGCCGGTGAACGGCATGGCAATCAGCGCGCCCGCCGAGTTGCATACAAGGGCGGTTCCCAGTCCGGCATAATCAACGTTGAAATGTTTCTGAACTTCAGGCAGGCGGCTTGCCCAGTTGCCGTAGGCAAAACCGTTGCAGAAAAAAATAAACGCGACGGCGACGCGCTGATATATTCGGGTCTCTGCTGTGGAAAAGTAAGTTGTAAACCGGGCGATCATATCAATAAATGAGGAGTGACGAATGAACGATCTCAAAAACTATGCAAAGCTACGGGGTTTTAGAGCGTCCGTATAATACGGCGTTAATGGATGCTAATACTATTTTACCTCAAAAACCAGGATTGAAGATAAAATTGCGTTAATATTCCTAATTTTGTTCTTTCTCCACCGCTTATCGGGCTGAGTTCTATGAAAGCTGTTTTTGAATCGGTCGCTACCGAATCCAATAGTTCGTTCCGCTTGCTGACTTTCGAGTCCCCGACGGATTGCGAAGCGCAATGGCATTTTCACCCGGAGTACGAGATCGTCGTAGTCGACCGGGGACGCGGCGCGCGGCACGTCGGCGCGCACTTGTCGCATTATGAAAACGGGGAATTAATCTTTATCGGGTCGAATATTCCGCACCTTGCATTCAACGCGGGAAATGCAGATCCGCACCGGGAAGTGGTCGTCCAGATGCGCGAAGGTTTTTTAGGACGCGATTTTATGCAATTGCCGGAAATGACCGCCATTGCCCAACTGTTCGACCGCTCGAAGCGTGGAATCGTTTTTGAAGGAGCGGCCAAAAAAGAATTATCCGCCGCGTTGCTGGCGCTGCCCGCCCTGAACCGGTTTGACCAATTGATCCGGCTCGTGGAAATTCTACAACGCATGGCGCTAACCCCGGACTACCGGCTGCTCCACGCCGACCGCCTTGAAGCAGAAAGCGGGGTCGCCGACCGCGAGCGCATCCAACGACTTTACGCCTGGGTAGAACAACATTTTGACGAACCGCTGCCGCTGGAAGCCGCGGCCAAATTGCTGCATCTGACGCCGCCCGCTTTTTGCCGCTACTTTAAAAAAACCGCCCGCACTACTTTTACCCATTTTGTCAACCGCTACCGCATTCTTCGCGCTTTACAGATGATCGACGAGGGCGGTTTGCAAATATCGGAGGTCGGCTATCGCTGCGGATTCAATAATTTATCCTATTTTAACCGCCAGTTTCAAACCGTCGTCGGACAGACCCCGACGCAATATAAACAATCCGTCGCCGCCATTCGCGCCCAAAGCGCAGCTGCATTCTAACGGCGGCTTTTAGCAAAACATGAAAGAATATCAATTACAATTACCGCGCTTGTTTGAAGAATGGTCGGGTTTAAGACCCGACAACCTGATCCAACTCGCGCCCGCCGGTTCCGACCGCCGCTATTTCAGGATGTCGGCAGGCGGCAAAACTGCTATCGGCGCTTACAACGCCGACGTGAAGGAAAATAAAGCGTTCCTTTCCTTTAGCCGTCATTTTCATGCGAAGGGATTGCCCGTGCCAAATATTTATGCGGCACACCCGGACGAAACTTTATATTTAATAGAAGATCTGGGAGACGTCAATCTGTATAGCCTTTTGCCCGATCCCGGCGAAGAATTTTCTGCCGGTCTGGCGGATTTATACAAGGCGTCGCTGTCTGAACTGGCGCGGCTACAAATCCTGGGCGGCGAGGGACTGGATTATTCGGTTTGTTATCCGCGCGCGGCTTTCGATAAACAGTCCATGCTTTGGGACCTGAATTATTTTAAGCATTACTTCCTGAAACTTGCTAAAATCCCTTTCGACGAGCAACTCCTGGAGGACGATTTTCAGAAATTTACAGACTATTTATTGCTGGCCGACCGCGACTATTTCTTATTTCGCGATTTTCAGTCGCGCAATATCATGATTAAAGAAGGCCGTCCTTTTTTTATCGACTACCAGGGAGGAAGGCGCGGAGCGCTGCAATACGACGTGGCTTCTTTATTGTATCAGGCTAAAGGCCAGGTGCCGGAAGAGTTGAAAATTGAATTGCTGGAATATTATATGGACCGCGTGGAAACGATGATTCCCATCGACCGGCGATTTTTCAAAGAAATGTATTACGGGTATGTGCTAATCCGGTGTTTGCAGGCGTTGGGCGCTTATGGATTCCGGGGTTTGTACGAACGGCGCGATCATTTTTTGAGCAGCATTCCTTTTGCCATTCACCAGATCGAGCAGTTGCTGAAATTCGTCAAACTGCCCGTCCGGTTGCCCGAACTGTGGCGGTGTTTGCATCTGATGATCGAAAGCGAAGATTTTGCCGGCTACGACAAAAAGAAATATTCCAATAGCGACCTGGTCGTAAAAATCAATAGTTTTTCTTATAAGAAATCCGGCTATCCAAAAGACCGCAGCGAACATGGCGGCGGCTTTGTTTTCGACTGCCGGTTTATTGAAAATCCGGGCCGCTTTGAAGCTTATAAAACACTGACGGGGATGGACGAGCCAGTGAAACTTTTTCTACAACAACGCCCTGAAATGGAATCGTTTCTACAAAATGTATACGGGCTGATTGATAAGGCCGTAGAAACGTATGCCCGCCGCAATTTTGAACACCTGACCGTCAATTTTGGTTGTACGGCCGGCCGGCACCGGTCGGTTTATGCCGCCGAAACGTTGGCAAGACACCTGAAAAATAAATACGGCGTAAAAACGGCGGTCAAACACATAGAACAGGAAAAGTTGCGCCCCATGTAGAGACGCGATTCATCACGTCTGACGCTGTGCCGGATATGCGCGATAAAAACAACGCTCAGGCGTTAACCCTCCACAGGGTAGAGACGCGATTTATCGCGTCTCTACATTCTGGTTTTTAATTAGCCATAGATTGCATCAGTTCGTCAAAATCGTTGGCGCTGCGCGGCATATCACTGGCCGGGATTGTCGCTTCCATTCTCAGGTTAACCAGTTTATCATTTTTGTGAAGCATTTCAATCGTCAGACTGGCAAAAGTGAATAAGCCGTTTTCGGATTCGTCGCCAAAACACGACTCATGCAAATTGTTAGCGGCGACCACGTGGCGTTGCAAGGTTTCTTCCCAATAAGGGCGCCGGTAGATGCGGGTATCCGAAATAGATTCTCCATAGCCCAGGGTAAGCGCGCGTTCTTTCAAATAATGAAACAAATGAACGACAGACCGGTCGGAAAATTTAGTCAACGCAGGGTGCAAACGGAATCCTTTAGAAGAAGCGGAGAATAAAAAATCGATTCCGTCATGCGTAGATTCCGGATTTCGTTTAAAACTGGTAAACTGACGCGCCAGCCAAACCAGCATTTCGGCGCGTTGGGCGGAGCGTTTCCATTGTTCGTAATCGGCGGTTTCAGCGTCCGTACGGTCGACGCGTTCGCGAAGGAGCGGTTCTACTTCGGCGCAAAGGGCGGGATTTTCTTTAAAACGGTTTTTGAAATGTAAAAAAATATCTGCCATGGTTTATAATTAGGAATGATAAAAAATATAGATATAGGATTAATTTGAACAGTCAATCAGTCGATGAATACAAAAAAATAATTCGTATATAATAAAATATAATTAGGCTATAAGGCAAAGAACTTGGCAGAAATTTCTCTTTTAACTAAAATTAACGTTATTCATTTTTCATGTTGTAAAGAAATGGATTATTTGCGATACAAGTACGAACGTTTGAATATCATTAACATCATTAACGAATTATTGACAAATCACCTAATATGTAATTTTGCCAAAGTTATGTATGGCAAAAATTTCTTTGGCTGGCGCGATTTTTTTATGAAAATCGGTAGCGGGAACAAAAAAATTATAAAAGATAACTTTTATTCTTTTTCGACTCCGGTTCAACTGTGTGGAACGGAATTAAAAATGTCAGGTTACGAAAGTCGGGAGTAAAAAAAATTATAAAAGAAACTTTATCCGGCAATATGCAAATGGGAAATTAAAACGTTAATACTTGGATGAGAACAGCCGAAAATAAAAACTTTGGTACAAGGCGGCGTCTTATAAAAAATTGGATAGTTTATACGTTGTTAATCTTTAGTTAAAATATAACGTAAAAATAATCCTTTGAAATCTAAGAACGTTATAAGGTCGTATCTAAAAGCGTTATACAGAAATTGAAATAGCTACGGTTTATTTACCGGATTCCAAATCGGCGAAGATCAATTAGGTTTTATAACAATAAAAACATTTTCTAAATGAAAAATATCCTTTCTTTTGCCATGGCGGGCGTAGTTGGAGGTTTGGTTACTCTGGGCGGGTTTCAACTTCTTCACAAAAACGCTGATTATAATTTATTACCCAAGGGTACGTTAACAAAATTTACTTCAGGTAATACTGCTTATGCTCCGGCAGGAACGGTAGATCTGGCAAGCGCGGCTGCTATTGCAACGCCTACCGTTGTTTACATCGAAGCGGCTGAGGACTC
Source organism: Chitinophagales bacterium (assembly GCA_038230555.1). Classification (GTDB taxonomy): domain Bacteria; phylum Bacteroidota; class Bacteroidia; order Chitinophagales; family Saprospiraceae; genus JAAFJT01. Next base: position 988 of record JBBRMZ010000233.1, on the reverse strand, counting down.
CAGACGCGCCCAAATTCGTCAGCAGCAACAAATGGATCAGGATCCAATTAGCGGTTTCTTCAGCTACCGGATGCCGGTTAAAAAAGGAACCGGTTCAGGCGTTATTATTTCTTCCGACGGATATATCGTTACTAATAACCACGTGATCGACTATGCCGACTTGGTGAATGTAACTACTTCTGATTCTAAAAAATTTAAAGCAAGAGTGGTCGGTACCGACCCTAAACATGACTTGGCCGTCCTAAAAATCGAAGCGACCGATCTGCCTTTTGCCCGTCGGGCTAATTCCGATGAAATTCGGGTAGGCGAATGGGTATTGGCTATCGGCAATCCTTATCAATTAGGTTCGACCGTTACTGCTGGTATTATTAGCGCTAAAAATAAAAAATTAGACGTTTACGAGCAGGGCGGTCAGTCTATTGAAGGCTTATTGCAAACTGACGCCGTTGTAAATCCGGGTAATTCAGGCGGCGCGCTGGTCGACGGACAAGGTAGACTGGTAGGTATCAATTCAGCTATCGAATCTCATACCGGATCTTATGAAGGTTATTCTTTTGCAATTCCTGTTAATCTGGTTTCACAGGTAATAGAGCAAATCATTAAAAACCCGAATCCTAAGCCGCAAAATGATTTTGCCGGGACTGCCGCAAGACCATACCTGGGCGTACAAATGGTTTCAGATAAAGATTTTGCAGAAGCCGCTCAGGAAAAAGGGATTACATTAAAACAAGGCGTTATAGTGGATAAAGTAGTAGACGGAGGAGCCGCTCAATACGCCGGCGTTCTGCCAAACGACGTGATTACACATATTAACGGACAGCCTTTGGTTTCCTCCACTGAACTCGCACAAAAGGTAGCTACTTCTAAAGTAGGCGATTTGTTAACCTTAACGGTAGTAAGGGGAAATAAAACGGAAAGAATTCCGGTACGTTTGAAAGAAGATAATGGAAATTACTAAGAGTAGACAGGCGTTTTAGCTTTGCAGAAT
>JBBRMZ010000232.1:0-6817 GCA_038230555.1 Chitinophagales bacterium | reverse complement strand
TCTTTTGGGATAAATTATGCCGACTATTCTTTCAAAGACGCAAAGACTTTTGGAGACGTTTGCGGAGTTATAGAAAGTGATCTTTATAATTGGCTAAAAATAAATCCGTGCCATACCAGGACGCCATTTCAGATTGGTAGAGCCGCTTGCCTTCGGCTACGATAGTTTTGGACTGTTTTTCGAGATCCGTTTGCGCATAAGAATTTGCAGCTATAAATAGGAGGAAAACTGGCGTAAGTCTTTTCATTTTATGGGTTTGTCAATATTAGTTAATTTACTTTTCTAAGCTTGAAATCATTGCCCGAATCCTACTTTCCGCATCCGCTTTTGTTATCCCCTTATAATAGTCTTTCACGAACGAATGGTCAAAATCGTCAAAAGGAACGATTTCCGGCCGGACTCCTCCGGGTTTGGTAAAAACGGTGGTTGGAATACTATTCTTAAACTCATAATCAGGCAAGTCGTTGGATAGCCAGCCAAAATATTGCGTTTCGTGATTTTCATTGTTGAAGTTATCGGAATAATCCTGAAAACTTTTTTCGCTCAGGGAGACCCATAGACCATATTCTAAATCTTCGCAATGGTCGGTTACTTTTTGCGTCAATACACAGCGGATGTATTTATCGGTCTGGTCGGGGTAGGAGATAATGCAAAAATCGTCGCTGAGTTCTGCTATATTATTTTTGTCTTCTTCTGTTAATACCGCATAGGCTGTCGGCGATACATAAGCGAGCGCGGGCCAGTCTTCATGGGTTTTACCGCATTGCGGGCAGATAAAGGTAGAAAAATCGTAACTATTTAGCCTTTTTGAAAAATTTCAGTTGTTATTAATAAATAGCTTAATTTAGAGTTTTCAAATCATATAAACGACTGTTTTGACGTTTCCTGATACGCTTGCTTCCTGTCATGTTTTAATCGGTCAACTTTCAGCGATTACAGAACGGCAACAGCGTCAGATCGAAGATTTGACGGCGAAGGTGACGGATTTGGAAACCCGTTTGAAAGGCAACGGCGGCAACTCGCATCGTCCGCCTTCGTCGGACGGTCTGTCGCGCAAGCCCGGGATTCCCAAAGCGGGTAAAGACCGGGGCGGTCAGAAAGGCCACGGCGGCAAAACGCTGATGCAAACCGACGCTCCCGACCGCACGGTGCGCTTAACGACGCCGCTTTGTCCGTGCGGGGTTTTGCTGGACCCCGAATCGGGCGAAGCGGTTAAAACATGCCAGGTTTTTGATCTTCCGCAGCCCAAGCTGGAAGTTACGGAATACCAGGTCATTCGACAGGTTTGCGTTTGCGGCAGGGTGCATTTGGGCGAACTGCCGGCGGGCGTTGCGGCTCCGGCCCAGTATGGCGCGGGCGTTCAGGCCCTAACGGTGTTGCTTAACAATTCCTGCCAAATGTCTTATCAAAAGGTCGGCGTTTTATTTTCGGACCTGTTTGGCTTTGAGTTGAACGAAGGCACGGCGGTATCGAATAACGCGGCGATGTACGGGCGGCTGGAAAACGCGGAAAATCAGGTCAAAAAAGCGCTGGCGGAGGCTCCCCTCGTTCACTTTGACGAAACGGGCGTTCGGGTTTCGGACAAGTTGCGCTGGCTGCACACAGCGTGCAGCGAACGGTTCACCCATTTGTTTGTCAGCGAAAAACGGGGTAAAAACGCTCATCAGCCCAACGTTTCCGTGCTGCCCCGCTTTAAAGGATGGGCGGTGCACGATTCTTACGCCACCTATTTTACCTATCCCGGCTGCCGCCACGCGCTGTGCGGCGCGCATTTGCTCAGAGAATGCCAGGGACAGGTCGAAGCGGGCAAAGCGTGGGCGCGGCCGATGAAAGATTTTCTGCTTGATTTATACTACCGAAGCGAAAAAGGAACCAAAACTGTTTCGTCCGTCGAAGAAGAAAAACAAAAATGGCTTCAAATGTGCCAAAACGCCATACAAACCGAGGAATTGACGTTGCCCAAAGCCGACAGCGCCACCGGCGGGGCAAAGAAAAAACGGGGCAAAAAACCCAGAGGCAAAACCCTTAGCTTATTGGACCGTCTGCTGGCCCGCCGCGACGCCGTATTGGCTTTTGCCGAGTACGAGATCGTGCCTTTCACCAACAACCAGGCCGAGCGAGACGTCCGGCCCGTCAAAACCAAGCAAAAAGTGGCCGGCTGTTTTAGAACCGTCGACGGCGCGAACCGATACGCCCGCATTCAGGGGTTTATCAGTACCTGCCGCAAACACCATATCAATGTTTTCAAAGAACTTAAAGCGGCTTTAAATCCCGCTAATTTATATGTAGCACCTTTTAGGTGCTAAATAGTTACGAAAAATCCATCATTATAGAAAGTCGATTGATTTTAAAAAGAGGATAAGTGAAGTTCAAAGAATATTAACAATAAAATAGCCTTGCAAATATGACATTTGCAAGGCTATTGAATAAATTTTCGCGGACCGGACGGGACTCGAACCCGCGACCACATGCGTGACAGGCACGTATTCTAACCAACTGAACTACCGATCCTTAACTAAGTCGAAACTTTCTTTTGAAAAGCGAATGCAAAGATAGCCGTATTTTTATACCAAGCAAATAATTATCTGATTTTTTAATAAAAAGAAGAAAGGCGCCATATAGGCGCCTTTCTTATGGTTCGACATTTTTTTGGTAAGCCTACTGCCTGATCAAACCAACGAGGAAAAGCAGCACCAACGCGCCAATGACGGAAGTAATAATATCGCCGCCGACGCCGCCGCCCATGGAAACTCCTAATTGACGGAATAACCAATAGCCTAAGAAAGCGCCCAGGATACCTACTACAATGTTTCCGATTAAACCGAAACCATAGCCGGAACGGATGAAACCGGCCAGCCATCCTGAAACGGCGCCGATTACCAACGTGTAGATCAAACTGTTGTTCATAATAATCTTGTTTTAATTGATTGAAAAAAGTGGTTATAGTAATGAAATGATTTCGGTAAAGTTCTTAGATTGGGGAAGTCAATAAACTAAGTAAAAAAACTGTGCCTCCAAATTTTAATAAAAGGGCGGAGCGCAGGGGCCTTGCTTGACGACAAATATAAGGCAATAATTTTTAAAGAGCCATGTTTTTTTATTAAATGGACAATTTTCTAAAATATTTCTTTATAAATATAGGCTTTATCCATACATAATTTCAATATGGAAAAATACAATTAAACTTAATGGCGCTGATGGATATTTTTGTACGCAAAACTTAGCGCTTTGTCAATCGCAGCCGGCATTTTGAAAAGTTGTACGTTTTGAGACCTTTCAATAACAAAAAAAGCTAATTTTGTACCCTTTAAGCGGCGACGGCGTAAAAAAGGTCGAACGTAATAGGGGTTGATATAAATTTTAATGTTGATTTATGATACAAATTACTTTTCCCGACGGTAAAGTGCGCGAATATGAAAAAGGCGTTTCCGCCATGCAGATTGCTCAATCCATCAGTATGGGACTGGCGCAAAAAACCCTGGCCGCTAAAGTAAACGGGGCAGTTTGGGACGCTTCGCGGCCTATTGATACGGACGCTTCCGTTCAGTTTTTGACCTGGGAAGACGCGGAAGCCAAAGCCACTTTCTGGCATTCTTCTGCCCATTTGATGGCGGAAGCGCTCGAATCCTTGTTTCCGGGCATGAAATTCGGGATCGGGCCGGCGTTGGAACAGGGTTTTTATTACGACGTCGATCCGGGAGACCGGCAGATCAGCGCCAATGATTTTGCGAAGATCGAAGAGAAAATGACGGAACTGGCTCGCAAGAAAAGCGAATACAAACGCCGCGCGGTTCCAAAAGATGAAGCGATCGCTTACTTTAAAGAAAAAGGCGACGAATATAAACTGGAACTCCTGGAAACCCTGGAGGACGGCGCCATTACTTTTTACTCGCAGGGCGACTTCACCGACCTTTGCCGCGGACCGCATATCCCAAATACGGACGCCATAAAAGCGGTTAAACTCACCAAAGTGTCGGGCGCTTACTGGAAAGGGGATGATACCAGGAAACAAATGACGCGCCTCTACGGAATTACTTTTCCGAAACAGCAGGAATTGAAAGATTATCTGACGCTGGTAGAAGAAGCGCAAAAACGTGACCACCGCAAACTGGGAAAAGAGCTGGAACTGTTTATGTTCTCCGAAAAAGTTGGGGCAGGATTACCCATTTGGCTGCCCAAAGGGACAGCCCTTAGGACGCGTTTGGAAGATTTTTTGAAAAAAGAACAACTAAAACGGGGATATCAACCAGTGATGACGCCCCATATTGGGAAAAAAGAACTCTACGAAATCTCCGGGCATTGGGAAAAATATCACGAGGACAGTTTCCGCCCGATTCTTACGCCGCACGAGGGCGAGGAATTTTTATTAAAGCCTATGAACTGTCCGCATCATTGCGAAATATTCGCTTTCAAGCCGCGCTCTTATAAAGAACTGCCGGTGCGGATCGCCGAGTTTGGTACCGTTTACCGCTACGAGCAAACGGGCGAACTGCACGGTCTGACGCGCGTGCGGGGATTCACGCAGGACGACGCACATATATTTTGTACCGCCGACCAAGTGAAAGATGAATTCATCAATGTGCTGGAGTTGACGATGCTCGTGATTAAAAAATTGGGATTCGATCATTTTACGGCGCAGATCTCATTGCGCGATCCCAAAAATAAGCAAAAGTATATCGGCTCCGACGAAAATTGGGAAAAAGCAGAACGGGCCATCATTGAGGCAACCGAAGAGGTGGGGCTAAAAACCGTAAGGGTTGAAGGGGAGGCTGCTTTCTATGGCCCGAAGTTGGATTTTATGGTGCGCGACGCCATTGGTCGTTCCTGGCAGTTAGGCACTATCCAGGTCGATTATAATTTGCCTGAACGATTCAAACTGGAATACGTGGGAGCGGATAACCAGATGCACCGACCCGTGATGATCCACCGCGCGCCTTTTGGCTCGATGGAGCGCTTTATTGGCGTCCTGACCGAGCATTGCGCGGGAAAATTTCCGCTTTGGCTGGCGCCCGATCAATACGCGCTACTGCCCATAAGCGAGCGCTTTATCGATTACTGCAAAAAAATACAGGAACAATTGGCCGCGCAGGATATTCGCGGGTTCATCGACGAGCGCAACGAAACCATCGGGCGCAAAATCAGGGATACGGAATTGAAAAAGGTGCCATTAATGTTGATCGTCGGTGAAAAAGAAGCGACTGAAGGAGAAGTTTCTGTCCGGAAACAAGGCGACGGCGATAAGGGGAATATGAGCGCCGAATCGTTTGCGGCTTATTTTAAGACCTTGCTGGAAGTTTAATTTTTATATATTCAAATTTACAACGGCAGATTAATGTTGGCGGGAATTATACCAATAACAGGCATAATTTTTTAGAAATTAAAGCATGGACGTATCCCGACAATCTAACGACAATATGGAAGAGCAAAAACTTCCCGAAACGCCTTTTGATTCAACCGAGTATTTTGAATTATGTCTCAACTGCCACTACCCTTTAGCAGAAGGAGCCCTTTTTTGTCATCATTGCGGACAAAAGCCCACTAACGGCAAAGTTTCCCTAAAAGAGTTACTTCATAACTTATTTTATATTTGGATTTTCCTGGAAGAGAAACTCTTTCGCACCGTTCGACATTTGGTCATTCCGGGTAAACTGACGCAGGATTTTTTTAAGGGTTTTCACGTTCGATACGTCCATCCGGTACAGTTGTTTTTTATTATGGGCGTTTTATGCTTTTGGGTGGTCGACTGTTCGTCGCATAAAGCGGAGGCGGTTTTTAAAAACACCATGGATAAAATGCAGTCGCAATATCAGCGAGCAGTTTTTGTGGAAGAGTTTGATTCGCTAAAATCGGACGTATTTTATCAATTTCGCGCTTCAGCAGACGCGCAGCAGGCGCTTGATACGCTTGCCTTTAAAATTAAAAATATTGGTCAGGCGGCTGCCGAAGTAAAAAAATTCGCGCAGGATTCGCTGGAAACGGTTCAATCTTCTACCTCCCCAACGGCTTCCTGGGATACGGCAAAAAAACAACAGGACACCATTTCCGTAGCATATAAATTAGGTAAAACGGTGAGCGCCGCTACGGAACGCGCCTTAGGCCCTTCTGCCGACAGCGCCCAAGAGTCGGACGCCTTTATTGATATTTCCTGGAAATCCGGTATATTCCCAAAAATTAAAAAAGCCGACCTTTTCAAATTATCTGAAAGTTCCCTGGTCGATAAATATGATATAACCGGTTTTTGGACGCGCATACTTTTTGGACAGAACTTAAAATATATGAAAGAAGGGGTCAATTTATTTCCCTATCTGATTGGGAAACTGTTTTGGGGAATCGTATTTTTACTGCCCGCGCTGGCGCTCATTTTCAGATGGATATACCGCCATATTGAAGATTTCTATGTGGAACACTTGGTATTTTTGCTCCATTATCATGCTTTCCTGTTCTTATCTGTCAGCGTAGCGCTATTTTTATACAGGTTCGACCACTACCCTGTCGTTATTTATGTTGCCCAGGCGATGCTGGCATATAATTTCGTCTACCTGTTTTTAGCCATGAAAAATTATTATGGCGAAAACTATTGGGCGACTTTAAAAAAATATGTCGTTATTGGCTTCTCTTATGTTATCCTTTTTGCCGTTGCCATTGTCGGCGTTCTTGGAACCGGATTTTTACTATTTTAATGCGAATAATGGGTTAAAAAGCAGAAGTAGGGAATAACAAAAGGGTTTAATTTTGTGGATATCAAACTACAAGATAAACGCCATGAAAGAGATTGAACTCATTCGATTGTATTACTACTTCTGCACATATTATTATA
>JBBRMZ010000231.1:0-6826 GCA_038230555.1 Chitinophagales bacterium | reverse complement strand
CGCGCGCCTCATTATAAACATCTTGTGAAGGTCCGCCCCGGCGTTACTTCCTGGGGACAGGTCAAATACGGCTACGCCTCTACCGTCGACGAAATGATCCAGCGGCTCAAATTCGACGTCCTCTATATCGAAAACATGTCCCTCGCCCTCGATTTCAAAATCCTCTTCTACACCATTTTAGTGCTCTTTCAGGGTCGCGGCAAATAAACCGCCGTTGCAAATCTAAATTCTATTAAATTATTTTATACGCCCCGCTAATCAATCAAACCTTTTTTTATCTTTGATGGCTCCTACGGCCAAACTTTTGTTACGTTTCAACAACCAATTCTGTATTATAGATATGATGAAAACTAAACACACTTTGCTCTTCATATTCATCGGCGCCGGTATGGTTGCGACCGCGCAAGCCCCCGGTTGGAAGCCCCTCTTCGACGGCAAAACCCTCAACGGCTGGGTCCAAAAAACCGGCAAAGCGACCTATCAGGTCGTCGACGGAGAAATCGTCGGAACAACCGTATCTAACTCGCCTAATTCCTTCCTGTGCACCGAAAAGGAATATGAAAACTTTATCCTCGAAGCCGACGTCGCCGTGGACGAAGGCATGAATTCCGGCCTCCAGTTCCGTTCCCACGCGCGACCCGATTACCGCAACAATGTGGTTTACGGCCTTCAGGCGGAAGTCGATCCCACCGACCGCGCCTGGTCGGGCGGCGTCTATGACGAACAAAGGCGCGAATGGCTATATATTCCTAATATCAATCCGGATGGCAAAAAGGCGTTCCGCCGGAACGCGCAATGGAATCATTACCGCGTCGAAGCCCTCGGAAATACCATTCGCACTTTCATCAATGGCGTCCCCGTCGCTTATCTGATAGATACCATCGTTGAAAAAGGATTTATCGGCCTGCAGGTACACGGAGGCGGAGCGGATTTACCGGCAGGAAAGAAAGCGCGCTTTAAAAATATACGTATCCGGACGGGCGCAGATCTGCAACTTTCGCCGCCCGACCAATGCCCCGTTGTGAATTTAACCCTGAATACGCTCGCCGAACAGGAAAAAAAGCAGGGCTGGGAACTACTGTTCAACGGAAAAGACCTGACTGGCTGGCGTTTGTGTTTTAAACAAACCCCGCCAACGTCCGGCTGGACGGTGGAGCAGGGCGTCCTTTCTATCGCTGCTTCGGACGGCAAAGAATCCCGCGCATTTGGCGATATCGTCACCATCCAAAATTATAGCGCGTTCGACCTGACGTTTGAATTCCGGCTGACGCCGGGCGCCAACTCCGGCGTAAAATATTTTGTCAACGAAAAATTCGACGCGCAGGGCGGTTCCGGCGTGGGGCTGGAATACCAGCTCCTCGACGACGAACTCCATCCCGATGCGAAACTGGGCGCCGCAGGCAATCGCACCCTCGCAAGCCTCTACGACCTGATCCCTTCCTACAAACTCGAAAAAAGGTTTCAACGGAAAATTGACCAATGGCAATACGGCCGGATCGTCGTATATCCCAATAAGATCGTGCAGCACTGGCTCAACGGCTTTAAAGTCCTCGAATATGAACGAGGTTCTAACATATTTGCAGCCCTCGTCGCCCGTTCCAAATTCGCTACTCGCGAAAATTATGGCTTGGACGCCGACGGCCCCATCCTGCTTCAGGATCACGGAAACGCCGTTTCTTTCAGGAATATTAAAATAAAAAAGCTCCTATAATTCGCTTATAAAACCGCTCGTTATGAAAAGAAGAACATTTATACAGCAAACTTCTACCGCCGCCCTAGGCGCGCTGGCTTTCAGCCCCGCTTCTTACCGCCGGATTTTGGGCTCCAACGATCGCGTGCGCGTCGGCGTAGTCGGTTTTTCGGACCGTTTCAAAGACTCCCTGTTGCCAGGCTTCCTAAACAGCTATAAAGAATTAAATTTTGATATAGTCGCGCTATCTGATCTTTGGAACCGCCGCCGAGACGAAGGTAAAGCGGCGCTCGAATCTAAACTCGGTCATCCGGTCGCGGTATATAATAACAATGACGCGCTGTACGACGCCCATGCCGTCGACGCCGTTTTCATCTCCACGCCTGATTTTGCGCATGCGCGCCATATCATGGACGCCATGAAAGTTGGCATGGACGTCTACGCCGAAAAACCAACCGCCGAGACCATGGACGACGCCAAAGGCGTATTGAAAGCGGTGAGGGCGTCTAAACAGATCGTGCAGATAGGTTCCCAACGTCGTTCGGGCGGCAACTATATGGAAGCCAACGATTTTATCCGTTCCGGCAAATTCGGCCCCATTACGACCGTCGAACTCACCTGGAACGTCAACCAGCCCGGGCGATGGCGCCGGCCTTCCCTGGTAAAAAGTTTAAAAGAATCGGATGTGGACTGGTCGCGGTTTATCGTCAACCGCCCCGCTCAGGCGTTCGATCCGCGAAAATATTTGGAGTATCGTTTATTTTGGCCCCTGTCTTCGGGCATTCCCGGCCAGTGGATGTGCCACCAGATCGATACCGTGCATTGGTTTTCGGGCCTCGACCATCCGCGCTCCGTCGTCGCCAACGGCGGCATTTACCAATGGAAAGACGGAAGGACCAACCCGGATACCCTGACGGTAGCGATGGATTACGGCCCCGCCAACGATCCTACCACCGGATTTCAGGTTATTTTTATGTCGCGTTTTCATAACTCTGCCGGCGGCGTCAAAGAAATCTATTACTCCAACGGCGGCGAACTCAACCTCCTGACCAATAAGATCACTTCCAACGGCGGCATGACGCAGGAAGAAGCAAAAGCGATGGGCCTTTCCGCCAATTTATTACCCGCACAGACGTTGAAGGATACGCAGGTCTCTACTTCCGCCAATATGGGCGGCGACGGGTTAACCAACGCGCACGTGAGAAACTGGATGGAAAGCGTTCGGGACCGCAAACAACCCAACGCCCCCATTGAAGCGGGCTACCATCATTCCATTGCCTGCATTATGACCAACGCCGCTTACCATACCGGCCAAAAAGTGACGTTCGATGAAAAAACGCAACAGGTTATGGCCGGCGATAAAGTTTTCAAGTACTAAAAAGAATATTATTAAAACCATCTTTACGGGCTGGTCAAAATTTATCTTCCGATCTGATCCAATATGTTACGTCAATTAAATCGCATGAAAAATTATCTTACCCTTCGACCCTATAGCCTTGTCGCTGTTTTGCTCTTCGCCCTGATCATCCATGTCGGCTGTCGCCGCGATTCCGCCGATTCCGGCAACGTCGTCAACGTCCGGATCAATTCGGAACCCGAAAGGCTCAACCCCATCCTGTCAAAAGAAGCCAATTCATTACAGATACTGTCGAACATTTTTTTATCGCCCCTTGATTTTGACCCTAAATCCCTGGAACTAACCCCTGTGTTGACCAAAGCCATGCCTTCGGCAACCGGGATCGATACCGGGTCGCTGAAAGGCGGCGTCGCTTACGCCTATGAATTTTCGGATTCCGCCCGTTGGGACGACGGCAAACCCGTATTGGCGTCCGATTACCTGTTCACTATCAAAACCATTTTTAACCCAAAGGTCGGCGCCAATAATTTACGCGCCAACGTCGACTTCATCAAAAATATCTCCATCGACCCGCAGAATCCGCGCAAATTCACAATTTTTTGTTCCCGCAGGGATATAAACGTGATCGCCGCAACCGGGACCATACCCGTATTGCCCGAGTCCGTCTACGATCCTTCCGGCGCCATGAAAAAATACGAGTTATCTCAATTGACGGATACCTCCATGCGAAAAACCTTTCTATCCGATTCCGCCCTGTCTAAATACGCCGCCGCCCTCAGCTCGCCTGCATTCTCGAGAGAAAAGACGGGCGTCGTCGGATGCGGCCCCTACAGCTTTGAAGAGTGGAAAAGCGGCCAGCAGATCGTGTTAAAGAAAAAACTAAAATGGTGGGGGGCCAACAATATAAACTCCATGCTTGCGGCATATCCTGAAAAGATCATTTACCGGATCATTGCCGAGGAGGCCCCGTTGGTCTCCCAACTCAAAGACGGGAAAATAGACGCCGCGTCGCTCTCCCCGAAAACGTTTTTAAGCCTTCAAAAGAACGATTCTACCGCCAAATTATACGCTTTCTATAGCGCGCCTACCCTTCGCATTGCCTACGCCGGGCTTAATTGCAAATCCCCCGCGCTCGCCGACAAAAACGCGCGCCGCGCGATCGCACACTGTTTCGATACCAAAGGAATCATTCAAAACGTCATGAACGGCCTTGCGGAACCGTGCGTAGGACCATTCGCGCCCAGCCGTCCGTATTACGATAAGAACCTCGCGCCCATCCCGCTGGATATTCCACGCGCCAAAAGCCTCCTGGCCGGCGGCGGATGGAAAGCAGGCGCCGGAGATTCCGTTTTGACTAAAACCGTCAACGGCAAATCTCAACCCCTGACCCTCCGCTGCGTTTTTCCAAATAATCCGCTGCAAAAAAGCGTCGCCCTGTTGTTCCAGGAAAACGCTAAAAAAGCGGGCGTCAAAGTAGAGTTGGTTTCTTTGGAAGCCAAAGTTTTCTTGGACGCGCTCAAAAAAAGAGATTTTGATATGTTCATAACTACCGCCGCTTTCGCGCCCGCCTTAGACGATCCGCAGGAGCATTGGGGTTCTCAAAGCGACACGCCCGACGGGTCCAATCGCTACGGTTTTCATAATGCGCAAGCCGACGACCTCATTCGTCAGATCCGGGCCGAACCAAATACCGCTAAACGCAACGACCTCTACCGCAAATTCCAGGAATTGATCTATGCCGAGCAGCCCGCCGTTTTTCTTTTTTCGCCCAACGAGCGGATCGTCGTCAACAAACGTTTTAACACGGACGTGGTGGCTAAAAACCCAGGATACGAAGAAAGGCTCTTTAGGATTAAAGAATAAACCGGAACGATTTGGACGTCAGTTATCGGAACTCAACCGACCGTTGGAGAGTATGAGTTTAATCCCGTAAGTAACTACCCGCTGGGTAAACAGCGCGTCGTTACCAGGCGCGCTGCGCGGCGAATCCGGATTAAGCGTCTGTTCGGCGCTTAAAAAATCCAGCGATTTGAAAGGAATTTGGATAAATGGCTGCAGGTTAAGGGTCAGTGCGGAATTAATGGGCAAACCAATATTAATAAAATAATGGTTGGAGAGCGAATGATCCAATAATAAAAACTGACGGTCTTTCGTATAACTATATCCGTGTTTAAAACTGGTAAAATTGAGTTCTAAGGACGCGCCCGCGCCAAACCATCCGTCAAATACTTCCGCGCCCAATCCGTAACTATATTGGAAATAAGTGAAAATATCTTTCAGATCTGTATAAGTTCCGTTTTGATAGGTATTTTGAACGTTTTGGTAAATAGAAGTATATTGGGCGGTTATCCCAATATGATTGAGAAACCTGTAGCGGACGCCAATATCGAGGCCCTGTAAATGAGCAAAATGCGGCGTCTGTTTGGAATAAACCACGCCGGTCGAATTTGGATGAGAGGCGTTAAAATCGTCAATGATAATATCGGTGGCGGCATGTCGAAGAGCGGCATATACGTAACCTGCCGAAACATTCCATTGAGCAAAAGTCGATCCGAAGATAAAAAGTCCCGCAGTGGTAAAAATCAATCGGATAAAATATCTACGCATAATGGACATAAACGTTACTTTTAAAACGCCAAATTTAAAGAGAAAACCTTACTCTGTCCTAAAAATGTTTTATTCTTACTTACGACTATTCGTTATAAAATTTTCGTGTCAACCGGCATATTTTATTGAGCAATCCCTTTTGAGTCAGCAAGTAAAACAATTAACATATAGCGAGTGGATTTTGACCTATTTTTACGCGACGTTAATAACGCTGATGCTTCTTTTTAGTCCTGAATCCTCATGGCAAGAAAATTCTCCCTTCTTCTATTCTTTATATCCGCCTTTTCTATATATACCCACGCCCAAAAAATACTGGTACTGGGCAATATCCACGCGCCGTTTAAAGAGATTTTCCCGATCCATTCAAAAATCGCTTACCAACTGGAAGACGAAGGAAGCTGGCGCGAGGACGTCATCGAAGATCTGGACGTCGCCCGGGGATGGATCATTTTTCAAAACGGCCGGGTCCCCCTCGACGAGATCGTCGCCGTCCGCACCTTTCCGCCCCATCCCAAGATCAAATATATGGCGGCCGTATTAAAATCCTTTGGACTAACCGCAGGATTTTGGTCGGTGATAGCCCTCGCCCTTCAAAAACCGGTTACATTATTTGTCGGCAGCGCCCTCGCCTACGGCGTCGGATGGCTGCTGGACCGCCTCATTCTACATAAAACCTACCGGTTGAGAAAGAAATACTTCCTCCGTTTAATCGATAAAGACGATAAAACGCCGATCAGAGCTTGAAGATCAACTAAAAAATCTTTTCATAAGTACTCGTATAAAAATAAATGCAGTTATGATTTTTATAATTTGTTCATAATTAATGAGTTGAAAGCTAACGGCTAATAGCCAACAGTTATTAAACTATTTCCTTATTTACTATGATTTACTATTAATTAATAATTATTATTAATTATTAATTAATAGAAGAGATTAGAAGTAAAAGAGTATAGAAATAGTAAAATAGTAAATAGTAAATCGGTTTCAAGACTTTGCAAAAAAGGAGAGAGAGGAAGAGAGGAAGACAAGGAGTGAGGTACTCCCCATTCTTAGGACAAATTTTAACTAAAATTAAGGTGGAGTCAATGTGATTTAAAGATACGATAAATTATGTATTATGTTGATCAAAAACTTCTTTGGGCGTTTTCCAGTTGAGCGACTGATGCTTGCGT
>JBBRMZ010000230.1:0-6940 GCA_038230555.1 Chitinophagales bacterium | reverse complement strand
GTTAAAAGGGAAGGGACTTTTCTTTCCTCCGTGCTTGGCGACGGGTTTCAATTCCAAAATGGTGCGGTTAAAAGCGTTGAGATCGCTCCAATCACCAAAACGCAGGTAGGTTTCAATTCCAAAATGGTGCGGTTAAAAGAGGATACCGAACTGTCGAGCGTCTCCCTCTACTTTCGTTTCAATTCCAAAATGGTGCGGTTAAAAGTCCTATATCCTACCGACGCGGCTTATTACAACTCTCGTTTCAATTCCAAAATGGTGCGGTTAAAAGCACTTTTAGTTTGATATATCTTAATGCTATCTTCAAAGTTTCAATTCCAAAATGGTGCGGTTAAAAGAAGTATCTAAATGATCTCCCAGAAGCTCCCTCCATGTTTCAATTCCAAAATGGTGCGGTTAAAAGCTCTTTACACCAATACCGTTGGAAATTATAATACGGGTTTCAATTCCAAAATGGTGCGGTTAAAAGGTCTCCTTGATATGCTTGAACACACCGACTTAGTCAAGTTTCAATTCCAAAATGGTGCGGTTAAAAGCTTGTATCTCTTGTTGCCGGTCTCAAACCGATCCTGTTTCAATTCCAAAATGGTGCGGTTAAAAGGCGACGGCGGTAAAATACCCTAAGGGTATGGAATGTTTCAATTCCAAAATGGTGCGGTTAAAAGCCGGCAATAATATATATTATGCTGATTTTATACGGTTTCAATTCCAAAATGGTGCGGTTAAAAGTGGAGCGGGATTGGTCGAGGGTCGGCGGCGGGTTGTCGTTTCAATTCCAAAATGGTGCGGTTAAAAGTATTTAAAACGGGCGTAGAGGAAATCCCTCCTCCTAGTTTCAATTCCAAAATGGTGCGGTTAAAAGTTCAGGCGCGAATGCCTTTTCGACCTTAAATACAACGTTTCAATTCCAAAATGGTGCGGTTAAAAGCATTTGAGTTTAATACAATGCCTGATGTATTTAGCGTGTTTCAATTCCAAAATGGTGCGGTTAAAAGAATTGTTGTTGTCCATTGCTATTAAGTATAATATTGGGTTTCAATTCCAAAATGGTGCGGTTAAAAGCCGCCATTGCGTATTCAAACAATGTAATTGTTCCTGCGTTTCAATTCCAAAATGGTGCGGTTAAAAGCCGGCGTAACGGTTACTCTTAATACTGCGACTAGAACGTTTCAATTCCAAAATGGTGCGGTTAAAAGCCATTATGGCCAAAGGCGACGGCCAAATCTTATGCTGCAAATATAGATGGAGCGCCGGACAAATCAAAACTTATATTCCGGTTTTGTCCGGCGCTCCGGCATTTATTCGGCTTGGGCTAAGACGGACGGCGCTACAAAATAGTCGATCTCCAATAACAGGATTTTAGTAGGGCTTCGACGACTTTATAAAATCCTCATTTTCAATCAATTAGTTTCCTGTTTCTAAAATATTCGATAGGTCAAAGTACTCTTTGCCGTTCATCGACAACCCCTTGTCTGATAAACTTGGATGAACGGCTGTAAATCAAGGGACTACGATTTCACAAAAAATTATCCGTATTATTCTTCTCTAACCCGATGATTTCCTTTTCGAGCCATTTTTCCTGCCTCGTTTTAAAAATGATCAGGCTATCCGTTTGCTTGTCCATGATTTTCAGGGCTTCCATTTTGAGTTCCAACAATTGCGCCGGAGAAAGTTCGCCTTCAAAAACGGAGTTCTGTATCCACGTCAGGAAACGCCGGCAGAGTTTGAGCATTTTGACGACCCGCTTTTCATTGACGTCGTACACTAAAATAATATACACTTCTAAAATGATGAATGATAAATGATAAATGATGAAATGGTTCCATAGAATCTTTGTTTCCGATTAGCTGATAGCTGATAGCTGATAGCTGATAGCTGATAGCTGATAGCTGATAGCTGATAGCTGCCACCCCCCTGCCCTACCAATAAATTTTGAAGGGTTTATACGCTTCGTCGATTCCGAGAATATGTTTTTGCAACTTATAACATTCCAGTTTGACGAGGTGTTTGTAACTGACGTTGCGGTTCAGAGACCGGTGTTGAATGGTTTCTTTAAGCCGTTCGTCCCATTCCCGGACGACGATTTTTCTTCCCGCGTCGTTGAGGCGGCAACCGTTCATATTTTTATCAAAATGTTGTTCCCGGATTTCTTTCTTGTTGAACAATTTAAAGATCATCCTGTCTACCAAAAGGGGTTTAAATACTTCCGCCAGGTCCAGCGCCAGCGAATAGCGACGTTCTCCCGGCTCGTGCAAAAAAGAAATGGTCGGGTTGAGCTGCGAGTGATAGATCTGACCCAGCGTCAGCGTATAACACATCATGTTGCTAAACGATATCAACGCGTTGACTTCATTGGACGGCGGTTGTTTCGTCCGGTTGCCCATTTCAAAATCGTTGATGATCAATTCAAAGGCCGCATAGTACGTTTGCCGGCAATTGCCCTCCACGCCCATCAGTTCGGGGACAGTTTTCACGAGCGGGATGCTAAGCCGGTATTGTTCGATCTGTTCGATCATCGGCTCGAGGTCGCGTCCTCGGCGGTCGTAATAGCGCAGGTTTTTAAGCATGTTAAAAGACGCCCCCTCAATGAATGCCCGCGCCACAGCCAGTCGTCGCGCAGGATCCAAATGGATTTTGGTTTGCGCCACTTGCATCCTGCCCGCCAGCAAATAATCTTTGGGCATAAACGAACCGGAATAATGTTCGTAATAATCGAAAAAATGAACAGCCACCTGTTCTTTCCCCAGGAAATTGTACAACGCCGAGTTGGCGTCCACCGATCCGAAGATGAACAGGTCGGAAATAGTTTCAATGGGCAGCGCTTTTTTGGAAGTCTCAAGGCCCGCTTCGTCGGTCGCCGTAAAGAACAAGGTATTGTCTTTTCGACTCATCCGGCCTGGGTTAAACAGATAAAAACTACGTTTCATATTTCGTTAGCTTTCAGCCGTCAGCGCTCAGCCGTCAGCTTTTTCGTTTTTTAAGACAACAAAATGACGTTCTATTTCTAGCCGTAAGCTAAAAACTTATAGCTCGTCAGAATAACAAAAATCATAATAGGAACACCGCTTGCAGACGGGCTTGTTCAACACGGGCGGGCAGGCGTCTTTTTCCAGTATTCGCCGTATATCGTCGACCCACATTTCAACAAGCGCCGCGTCGATGGCGGTCAGTTCCACCGCTTCCGTATGCCGCAGTTTTGGGTATTCAATGACGCCGCGAGCGCCCTCGATCCCGTTTTTCGCCAACACATACAGGTAATATTTCACCTGCGCAATATGGGCCGCCTCCGCCTTGTCCGATTTTTTAACCTCGTGCACCACCTTGTTCTTCGAGTCATAAAAGTCGATTTTGATCCCGTCCAGTTCAAGTTCGGTATATTTTTCCGACCGCTGGGCGTAACTGTTTTCGCCGATCAGGCGACCTTCGGTCACTAAATCGCTCGTATGTTCCATTTCAATATTATTATACGCCAGCCATAGTTTTCGCCTGCAGACGTGGTAATAATTGACGTGGGTGGCGGTGATATTCCTCATGGGATCTGTAAAATATTTATTTAAATGGTAACAAGTAGGGACGGGTCGCTACCCGTCTCTACCTGTTACATTATATGTGCGGAGCCTTAAAAGTCTGGTTTTCGTAGTCAAAAGCCAGCATTTTGTCAGCGAGGTTTTTGGCGGCTTTATCCAGCGCGGAGGCTTCGCCAATGGCGCCTCGGATGTATCCGGCGCAGGAAGGCGTCACAAATATTTCAGCGGAAGAAGTTTCATCAATCATGGGTTCCGCTCTCATTTTATCGGATTCAGATTCCTCCAACAAATTTCCCCGGATCGCGTAAGCCACCTGATTGGCGTCGTGGTGGACGGCAACCGCTAAGGTTTCCATCAAACTAAAAGTGCGCGCTTGATTGGATGTAATGCGCCAGTTTATTAAAGCCTGAGCGAGCGCTAGGATGATGGCTTCGCGTTTTTCTTTCGGACAAATCAGACAATTCCCAAAAACATTTTTGCCCTTGATCCAGCCAGCCTCTACTAATCTTTTTTCTATGTGGGGGAAAAGTTCCGGTTCAACCTTGTTCGTGGAGACGGAAAACAAGGTCCGCATGTCGATCGCCGCGTCGTAAACGAACAGACCGGACGCCCGCTTTTGACTCTGGATAAATTTTCGGGTCGGTAGATTTCTTTTATTGTTATCCAACCATTCATGCAAATCCGCTTCTTCTACCTCTTCCGGTTTTCCTTTTCCTTCGTCGCCCCTCCAGAATACTTTAATTTGTGTGCTTGGATTATTACTTCTGTCGAAGGTCATGTTTTCTTCTTCTTTTTCCATGCCTCCGAGCAGCGGATGCAATGGGCGCATTGCGGAAATGGATAGCGGACTGCGTCGTTTTACCGCAAAAGAATCGGATTCGGCGAGCATATAACCCCCCAAAAGTTGATCTGGAAAACTGGGGTCGCAACTGACGTCGGCAAGCCCTTCCTTGGCTTTCGCTTTCGATTTGCGATCTTCTTTGTCTTTGGCGGCGTAATCCAAATACCACCTGAAAGTGATGGGCGCGTAAGGGGTTTCTAAGTTCGAAATCAGCGATTCGATAATCGAACGTTTTACCTGCTGACCGCTCGAATAGGCCATTCTACGACCGAATTGAGAATCATAATAATATTTTTGTCCGTCGCTAACGGCAAAAACTGTATGATCCACATGGCGCAAAGACCTGAGATAAATAAAAGGATTTTGCATATAATTATTTATTTAAAAGTTCAAAAATAAAATGTAGTGGCGGCGGCTATAAAAGCGTTGGCTGAATGGGCGCCGTTTTTTTATACGTATGCTCAAATCTGAGAAGTGCGACGAAGAGCGGAAAATTATCGTGCGGCATAGTCAGCGCTTCCAGTACCACGTTGCGCAGTGTATTGGCATAAGCAGGCTCTTTCTTCATGACCTCCTCCAGTTTTTCAATAAACTCACGCGCGTTTCTGGCGTTACGAACGCCTTCGGCAATGTTTACATTGACGGTTTTACCTCTTTGGTTGTCTTTTTGTTCGAGCGCAATCAAACAATCAGCGGCTTTTGAAGCTAAGTCGAGTAATTCTTTTTTGTTGAGCATGGCTATAATCCAAAGTTTATAAAGTTTAAAATAAAAAAGGGACTCTTCGGAATTAATTTTATAAGTTTTATTATTTTCCTCGTTGGGTTGCGCAAAATATTCGCGCATTTTTTTAGGCTCGAGCGCTTTCAAACCAATCACGGCGCTGATCCTACAAGCCCACCTAAAAGAGTATAGCGGTTCGTAGAGCGCTTCCATTTTTCGTAAATTTTCATTCTCTCCAAAAATTAATTTATTATATTCCCAGAGCCGCGTTACTTCGTGTAGTTTTAAATTGACAAACCCCAGCGTTACGTTCGTTTGGCCCAGCGTATAAGCATAAACCGTCAGGGAAATCGACGGATACCGTTGGCTGAGTTTGAAAATAAGAAGCGTCCATGATAATCCCTTGATGGCCAACTCTTTACCTTCTGTGCCTTTTTCGGGTTTGGGTGGCGTAAAAGCTTCAATGCCTTCGTCCAACCGTTGCGCCAGCCAATGCCCGTTCCAAGTTTCGATTTGTCGTCCCTTGACGCCCGGCGTCTGCAGAAGGTATTTTCGATATATTTTCCACCCTTCGAAAATCTTATCCAACAAATCGTCGCGGTCGAATAGCAAATAAATCCCTCCTTCGACGCCCACACCTAAGGCTTCTCCGATCCAGGAAGCATAAATTTCTTCGGCGTCAATTTTGGCGTCCAAATTGGTGATTTGTCCCGAAGTAGTGGCTTTCAGATCTTCTGCGGCGTATCCTACAAAAATAGACCCGTTGGGTTGTTTATTTGCGACGCCTTCATGGAGTTTTTCCAATTGCGTTTCGGCGGCGGTTTTTCCGTTCGCCATATCTTTTACGGCGATTTTTTGAAAAAATGGAGAGTTGCCTACATGCAGCAAATGCGGTTCGTCTTTAAAGAAAACGGGATAAATTTCTTCATCGAAAAATTGCTTCGCCGTTAGCTGTTTTTTTAGTCGGTCGTTATACCGCCGCAGGAATTTTTTACCGATAAAGCTGGTATACATAAGGCGTTTATTTTATAGAATATTATCGATTTCCCGAAGTTGTAACCCGAAAAGCAAATGCTCGGCTTCGGACTGCGGAATGACAAAAGGATGCGATCCAACATTGAGTTGCACATAGTTTTTGCTTTGCCAACGCAGAGTTTGCCAGCCGACCGGAATATCCAGCATAATTCGGTCTTCCCAATTTCCCCGTTCATAAGTTGCCTGATCGGATTCCAGAATACAGGCGGCAGATTCTATCTCCAGAATATCGATGAGAATGGATTTTGGATGATGCCTGAGTTCCTTAAATTTATATTGTCCGTCGTGATAAATCAAATGTATATCTATCTCGCGGGTATCAACGATTGGATAAACGGCGTCAATTTTGGACTGAATATCCCGCTCCCGCAGTAATTCGCCGTCGGGTAATTGTGCATAAGTGGCTTGCAGTTCAGGCAATTTATAGGGCAAAACCTTGCCTTTAGGCGCTAAAACATGCACCGGTTTATATTTTCCAATTGTTTCTTCGGAGCGAACGCGATTCACCCTGCCAAATCTTTGGACTAAACTGTCTAAAGGAGCGCATTGGGTAATCATGCGGTCAAAGCTAATGTCTAAACTCACTTCAACAACTTGCGTCGAAATGACGATGCAGGGCGAAAATTCAGGTTTAAGCCGGTCGTTAAAATCCTCTTTTAATCTGGTTTCTAACGCAGCGCGGTCTTTACGCCGGAACCGACTATGGATCAACATTTTTTTGACGTCGGGAAAATCCGTTTGAATCTGCCCGAAAGCCGCTTGCGCTTCTTTTACCGTATTATATGTAATCAGTATTCTTTCGCCGGCTTCCACGGC
>JBBRMZ010000229.1:0-6990 GCA_038230555.1 Chitinophagales bacterium | reverse complement strand
GCGTGACTCGAACCCTGGCGATAACCCTGTTCTAATTCCGCAAGCGCGGCGTCGCTAAAAGTAACGAATAACTTCCTTCCCATAAATACTGAATTTACGCGAAGATAAATATTATTAATTTATTCTGTACCTTTACTTAGCCTGTATATTTTGAGTATAAAGAGATTATATTAACGACTGAAAAATCCGGGAAAGGGACGTCTTTTTTTATTTTTTGCAAAAAATAAAAAAAGACGTCCCACGCTCATGCGCGGAGCGCGCGGATGCGTAGAAGCGCTTCATTAGAATGCTCGCACAACTTAAAAAGGTAATCCCAACGCAAAATTATAGTTCAGATTACGAAGACTGACGTCGGTAGAAGACAGCCAGTAGCCGGCGTCGCGCAAGGGCGTATATAATTTGAGGCCGGCGTCCAACCGGAAGGTAAAAAACCCAGGGTCTATCCTTAACCCAAACCCAGTATCCAGCGCCATTTGTTTCAGAAATTGCAGATTATTAAAATCGAACCGGCTATACGGTCTTTGCTCGTCATTGTTAAAAGTCCATACGTTCCCATAATCCGCAAAGACGGCCCCGCGGAAAATCCAGTAAATAGGGAAACGCACCTCGGCGTTCATTTCCAGTTTGATGGTGCCTGTCTGATAATGAATATTACTAATCAATTGTTGAGCGGTCGTGTCCTGAAATCCGCCCGGTCCCAGGCTGCGCGGTCCCCAGCCGCGAAGGCTGTAAGGGCCGCCGACGTATAGCTGCCTCAAAAAAGGAGTCACGTCGTAAGCTGTCAGCGAGGGCGCCACGCCAAACTGCCCCCGGAAAGCTACCTCTGTTTTTGGCGCCAATGGCTTAGTATATCTCCCTTCCAGTTCGAAGCGAATATATTTAGAGAAACTAAAATCTTTGGAGAATCGGAAGGTGTCGCTTTTATTAGATAATTGATTATAGAGGGCATTAGCGGCCAGAATTTCGGTTCCTGATTGCTCTATTTTCATACTCCAGTACCGAACCGGGCCGCCGCTAACGGTTGGCGGGAGATTGTGTTCAAAAGTCAGGGATCGAAAAAGAAAACCGGTCGATAACTGATTGGATAAGCTTTTCTTTAAAAACGGGTTCTGGTCCAGTTTTACGCTAAATTTAGAAGCTTCAGGAACCGTGGAAAAAAATGAAAAGACGCCAATTGGAGAAATGGTATAGTGGTCGTTGGCATTAGGCGACAACTTGTAGCGATAAGTAAGATCAAAAGAAGAATATACGTCAAAACCATTATCCGAATATTTCGCGGCGTCGGCGTTAAATTGTACCGAATCCTGCCGCTTATTATAATTAAAGTTAGCGACCAGATCGGTCGTTCCATACTCCTTGAATTCCCGGTAGAATTTTTTATTAACAAATCCTAACTGGTTATATAATTTGAGCAAACCGGGAAATCTTAAATATTTAGGCAAATTCAGAGCAACCCCTGTGCGGGCGTCGAGGTAGAAATCAAAATCAGTTCCTACGGAGATATTATATATAAAACGTTCGGCGCCTCTGAACAAATTCCGGTGAGTGAAAGTGGCGTCAATACTAATTCCCAGCAAATTAATATTAGAAGTTTGATCAGATAATCCGCCGCTAATGTTGGAGTAATTAATTTCAGGTCCAACTTCAAAATTCATTTTCTTTTGCGGAGTAAGTCGGTACTGATAATTGAATACGCTGGAATCTTTAGGATCGATAACAGGATTGTAACTAATGAATTTATATACGCCCAGCCTGTTTAACTGAGCATAGGAAAGGTCGTCCAACGCTTTATTGTAAGCTCCGCCGGGGACAAGCCGGATGGCGTCGCGGAGCAATCGAAGGCGTACGTCCGTATAGGTAGAAGGAATAAAAAAGTGAACGTCTTTAACGACTGAATCCATCAAAGGAGTGGTATCCTTAACCGGATTAAAATTTGGGTAGACTGAAATAGAACCTACTTTATAACGGACATGGTTTTTATTTTTTCCCGGGTTCAGTATGGAGAGCGTCGCGTTGATCTTTCTATTACCTTTATCGTTTAAATCGACCCTGCCAGTGTCGACTTCAAAATAAAAATAATTGGGCGTAAACCGGGCATATCCATAGCCGGTCATGAAATTTCTGATTCTGACGCGTTCTTTATCGTAGTTTTCGCCGTCCAACGGGTCTCCTTTTTTAAAAAAAGAACCTGGGGCCAGACTATCCAGAAGAGCCTGAATGACAGGGTCGGGACTATAAAAAGAAACGGTATCCAGTACAAATTGCGTATTCGGAGAAACGTAGTAGGTAATCTTTGCCAATTTTTTAGTAAAAAATTTATCGTAATATACGCTGGCATATTGGTAACCGTCGTTTTGCAGCAATCGTTTCATGTCGTTTACCGTAGAGTCTGTCAAAGCCTCATTCCAGATGACAGGACGAAAACCCAGCGGATAAGTTATTGAACGCAGGAAAACCCTTAAACCGGTAGCCCGTTTAGGTTTTTGCTTATACTTAGTGGCAAGTTCTGCTTTCATCGTGGAAAGATGAGGAATAGGTTTAGCGCTTTTGATGATGATTTTGTTGTTAGATAAAGCAAACTCGTCCGGCCCCGGCGTTCTTATTTTATTATTGCAACTGCAGAGAACGGCAAACAATGGCGCAAACCAGAAAAGTCTATAAAAAAAGCGGGTCTTGGGATAGGTTGTATTTATATAGATCATATAATATTGTAACGGGTAAACATTCAAAACAATTCCATTAAAACCGGTATTCGGTCGTATAAATGTTATCTAAAGCTAAAATAAAATATATTCATTCTTTAAGGCAAAAAAAATTTCGTCAAAAATATACTTCTTTTATCATAGAAGGGGAAAAGATGGCGACAGAAGTTTTGTTACAAGGCAAATTAACCGTTGAACTGGTCTGTTGTTTACCGGAGTGGGCGCAGGAACAGACGTTACTTTTAAAAAACTGCGCTGCTGAAATTACGATCGTCGACGATATTGAACTGGCGTCTATCTCCGCTTTAACGACGCCAAATAAAGTTCTGGTTGTCGCCCGATATGAGGACGTCGTCCTGAACGAAACATACATAGTTAATAATTTTTCATTATATTTAGACGGCGTTCAGGATCCTGGTAATATGGGTTCTATTCTTCGCATAGCGGACTGGTTTGGTATTCATTATGTTTTTTGTTCCCATACCTGCGTGGATATTTATAATCCGAAAGTCGTACAGGCCGGCATGGGCGCGTTTTTGCGGGTCAATTCGCTGGAAATAGAATTTGAAACCCTGAAACAGCGTTTTCCGCAACTCCTAACATACGGAGCGGTCACGAATGGGGATAATATTTTTAAATATATTTTTGAAAATAAAGGTATTATTGTCCTGGGGAATGAAGGCGCCGGCGTCTCTCCGGAATTGCTTGCACAGGTGGATCGCAAAATTTCGATACCCGGCGGCGGCGGAGCCGAGTCGCTCAACGTGGCCGTCGCTGGGGGAATTATCGCCGCAGTAGTTGTGAATCAAAAAAAGTAGGATAAAAACAAACTAGTACGAAGCAGGATAAAAAAATATTACTCACCTCGCCCGAGGCCGCTCTGAAAAAATATTGGGGATTCGACGCTTTCCGTCCGTTTCAACGAGAGATTATTGAAGCGGCCCTTCAGGGTAATGACGCTTTGGCTTTGCTGCCTACCGGCGGCGGTAAATCCGTTTGTTTTCAAATACCCGCCCTATGTATGGAAGGCGTCTGCATTGTCGTTTCGCCGCTGATTGCTTTAATGAAAGACCAGGTCGATCATTTATTAAAACGTCAGATTCCCGCCGCCGCCGTTTTTTCTGGCATGAAATATAAAGATATAGACCGTATACTCGATAATGCCGCTTACGGGGGCTATAAATTTTTGTACCTGTCGCCCGAACGCTTAACGACGGAACTGGCGCAGGAGCGGATCAAAAAAATGGACGTCAGTTTACTGGCGGTTGACGAGGCCCATTGCATTTCGCAATGGGGATATGATTTTCGCCCTCCTTATCTTCAGATTGCCGCCATCCGGGAACATCTGCCGGGAACGCCGGTCATGGCGCTGACCGCTACGGCGACGGACGAGGTAATCAAAGATATACAGGAAAAACTGGAATTTAGAGCAGGTTCCCAGGTATTTATCCAAAGTTTTGAGCGCAAAAATCTGGCTTATATCGTCCGACGGGTGGAAAATAAAGAAGAAAAGGCGGTAGAAATATTAACTAAGATCAAGGGTAGCGGAATTGTTTACGTTCGTAACCGTAAAAAAACCAAAGATATTGCCGAACTGCTACAAAGGAATGGGATCGACGCCGATTATTATCACGCCGGCCTGAACCCGGAAGAACGAACCGCCCGGCAGGACGCCTGGATGGAGAACAAAAAGCGGATCATGGTGTCGACCAACGCTTTCGGTATGGGCGTCGACAAACCTAACGTAAGAACGGTAATACACATGGATTTGCCGGATAATATCGAATCCTATTTTCAGGAGGCCGGGAGGGCGGGCAGGGATGGGAAAAAAGCGTACGCCGCGCTGTTATATAATCCTGGAGATAGAGCGATGTTGGAAAAAAACTTCGCGCTAAGTTTCCCCGATATGAAAGAATTGCGCAAAGTTTACCAGGCTTTAGGCAGCTACCTTCAACTGGCGACCGGCAGCGGCGAGGGGGAAAGTTTTGATTTTGATCTGTCTAAATTTACGCAACGCTACCAACTGGACGTCCTTCAAACCCATCACAGCCTCCGTATTCTCGAAACTGAAGGCTGGATTGCCCTAAGCGATTCTTTTTATCAGCCTTCAACTATTCTGATCACCGCTACTAAGGAAGAGATTTACCGGAGCCAGGTATCGTCGAGCGAATGGGATAAAACGATAAAAGCTATTTCCCGTACGCTACAAGGGGTTTTTACGCATCCCGCCCCTTTTATGGAACACCAACTGGCGACGTTTATGAAAATTTCCGTCATCGATCTAAAAAATACGCTCGAAGCGCTCCATCAGGCCGGCGTCGTCGAATACACGCCCTTTGCGGATAAGCCCCAGCTAACCTTTTTGAAACCCCGCGCGGACGCGCGGCATTTTTCTATCAACCATAACTTATTTCAATTCAGAAAAAAACGCGCGCAGTATCGCATGTCTAAAGCCCTCGAATATGCGGAGCTTAATATTTGCCGGAGCCGGCAATTATTGAGATATTTTGGCGAAAAACAGGTCGCCAATTGTGGCGTCTGCGACGTATGCCTGGAAAAAGAAACGTTGGAATTAAGCCCCGAAGCGTTTGAGACTTATCAACGGAAAATAGAGGCGCTCCTGCGTTTAGAACCGTTGACGCTCAAAGAAGTGGCGGATTCGTTTCATATTAAAAATAGGAGTCTCGTCCTGAAAGTATTGGAATTTTTATTGGACGCCGGTAAAATCTCCATTCACAATGACGTTTTATCTATATAAAATAAATCATTGAATTATCAGTCCCGAAAAAAAATCATTCTCGCCGTTACCAACGACCTGACTTACGACCGGCGAATGATACGGATATGCAGTTCGCTCGCTAATAATTACCAGGTACTGTTGGTTGGCCGGCGTTTGCCGGCGTCAAAACCGCTTTCCAGTCAACCTTTCAAGCAAAAAAGACTAAATCTGATTTTTCAAAAAGGCAAACTGTTTTATATCGAGTACCAGGTTCGCTTATTTTTCTTTTTAATTTTCCAACCTTTCGACGCCGTTAATGCCGTAGATCTCGATTCAATTTTACCTTGCCTTTTAGTTTCCCGCCTTAAAAATAAACCCTGCGCCTACGACGCCCATGAATATTTTACGGAAACGCCTGAAGTGATTAGCCGTCCCTTTGTCCAAAAAATATGGGAACGCGTCGCTCTTTTTTCAATTCCTAAAATGCGCCTGTGTTACACGGTCAGCGCCGGACTGGCGGACGTGTTTGAAAAACGCTACGGAGCGGCGTTTGAAACAATCCGCAACGTACCGCCGATTTTGAGCGAAACCGAATACGACGCGAAAGAAAAAACGGTACAGGGCGACCTTTTACTGCTGGCGCCTAAAATTATTCTTTACCAAGGCGCTTTAAATGAGGGTAGGGGAATAGAATACGCCATATCGGCCATGCGCGACGTCGAGGGCGCCGTTTTGTGGCTGGCCGGAGAAGGCGATCTTAGCGCCGCGCTCCGAATTTTAGCGGATGATTTGATACGGCAGGGTAAAGTTTATTTCTTAGGTTATCTAAATCCGAACGAGTTGCAAGGAGTTACCGCTAAAACGCATATTGGATTGAATTTGCTGGAAAACAAAGGTCTTAGTTATTATTATTCTTTGGCGAATAAGTTTTTTGATTATATCCATGCCGGGAAACCTCAGATCACGATGCGTTTCCCGGAATACATTTTTATTAATGACCAATATGAAGTTGCTCTTTTATTGGACAAAATAGATACTAAAGAACTCGTAAAAGCGCTCAATAAGTTATTAACCAATGAAAGAATATATGCGCGATTAAAAAAGAACTGCCAAAAAGCAGCTCTTATGTATAATTGGGAAAATGAAGAAAAAAAACTAATACGTCTTTATCAGGATATGCTAACAGACAAATAGAAAAAAATTAATAGTATATGCCGCCTCACATATATAGACAATAAATTTGATTAATTTTGCGTCGCCTTTTGCAGGCAGCGCTTGCCCTTTTGAAACGTTATAGGGATGAAAAATAAATGGAAGAATGAAAAAGCCGGCTAATATTTTTTGTATACTATTGACGAGCAGCCTTGTTTTAATCGGGGCCTGTAGTAAAAATTCTGTTGGAGACGTCCAGGTGGTCGACGTCAAAAAAGAATTTACCCTTGTTCCTTTTGAAAAACTGGAAGCGGGCGGCGGGCGGTTGCAAATGATGGCGTCCACCCTGGATCCTCAAAATTGCTCTGGAACGAAAATTGATTATTATAGCGCGCTGGTAAATAATAAGGTCATCCT
>JBBRMZ010000228.1:0-7037 GCA_038230555.1 Chitinophagales bacterium | reverse complement strand
GGGCTGGAACTGGGCATCCATACGCTGGAATTAGATTTGGCCGTTAGCGCCGACAACCAATTGGTGATTTCGCACGAACCCTGGATGGATTCCGGCATTTGCTCCCGCCCCGACGGTTCGCCGGTGACGATGAAAGAGTCCGAAAAACTCTTGATCCATTCAATGACCTACGATTCTATCCAAAAATATGATTGCGGAATCCGGGGCAACGCGCGGTTTCCGCAACAGCAGAAAATGGCGGTCGCTAAACCGACTTTGGGCTCGATGGTAGCGGCGGTCAAAAAATATTGCGCTGATCATCATCGGGAATTGCCTTTTTTCAACATCGAAATCAAAAGCAAACCCGACTGGGATTTGAAAGCAACGCCGCCCGTCCCGGAGTTTGTCGCGCTGGCGCTTAAAGAAATCAACCGGCTTGGTATACATTCCAAAGCCTGTATCCAATCTTTCGACCCCAGGGCTTTAGAAGCCGTCCATCAAATGGACAAAAAAATAATGACCGCGCTGCTGATCGAAAATCCGGGAACTTTAGAGAAGAACCTCGCAACCATCTCTTTCACGCCAACCATTTACAGCCCCTACTATAAACTCATCAGCGAAAAAGACGTGCAGGCCTGCCACGCCAAAAATATTCTGGTTGTCCCTTGGACCGTCAATGAGAGGGCGGAAATGGACGCCTTAATCAAAATGGGCGTGGATGGCATGATTACGGATTATCCGGATCGGGCAAATATTATGTCGGGTAGATAACCGCTTATTTCATTAGGGCGTCGACAAAAGCGTCCATATCATTGGCGTCGTTGTAGACGCTTGGGGCTACCCGGATAGAATTACCCCGCAGCGAAACATATATCTTCCGCTCAATGAGTTTTTGCTGGAGCGCGGCAATATCCACGCCCGGCAGCGCGGTCAGTCCAAACAAATGATTTCCCCGCCAGTCGGAATGTTCCACCCAATAACCTTTTTCCTGTAAAACGCGCAATGGTTCCGCAATGAGCGCCCCCGTATATTCCTGAACCGCCTCCGGCATCCAGGCCAACAGTTGTTCCAGCGCTTTGATCAGCGCCGGAACGAGGATAAAATTACTCGCTTCGCCGACGCTGTACCGGAAGCCTTTAGCGCGCCGCTCGCGGTATTGGGTAAGCGTCCGGAAGTTTTGACTGCCTTCGCGGTTGATCCAGTTTTCCTCGATCGGGGTTCCGTCGTCAAAAAATTCGCCGTACCAAGCCAAGCCTAATGAATAAGGGCCCATCATCGTTTTGTAGCCCGCGCAAATAAGGGCGTCTGGCTCGATTTCCTGTATATTAATTGGATGCGCGCCGACGGATTGCGTGCCGTCGACTGCGAATAAAGCGCCGGCTTCTTTGGCGCGTTTGGAAATAGCGGCTAGATCAAACCGCGTTCCGTCCGTCCAATGGCAATGGGGCAAAACGACTAATGCCGTATCGGCGTTGATCGCTTCCAGAACACGCCCGTTCCACCGTTTTCCCCGGTCGGTTGTTCCCTCCGGCGGAGCAACGGTTTTTATACGGAACCCCTCGTCAGCGCAAAGTTCTTCCCATGGATAAACGTCGCTGGGGAATTCATCCTGAATCAGCAAAATTTCCCTGCCGCGCAGTTCTTTTTTCTTCTTACCCACGTTTTTGGCGACCGTCGACATACCGTAACTGACGGCAGGGATCAGCGCCACCCTTTCCGAATCGGCGCCTTGAATCAACTCCGTAAACAACCGTTTCAGCGTCGGTTTTTCTTCAAACCAGCTTTCCTGAGTCAATTCAAACGGGCGGCTTTTGCGCAAAACGCCTTGTATGGCCGCCGCTTCTACTGATTTCATATTCGGCGCCATCGTCGCGCAGTTCAGATAATGAACGTCGTCGGGCAAGGAAAACAAATGTTTCTGGCAAGTCAACATACAGACGGAGACATTTTATAAAATAAAAATTAGAATGGCTGACGGCTGATAGCTGACGGCTGATAGCTGATAGCTGACGGCTGATAGCTGACGGCTGATAGCTTATTTACCCTTTTCTTTTCAGAACGGCTTTCACCGCTGCCACAACGTCTTTGACGCCCAAGCCATATTTTCCCATCAACTCCATTGGTTCGCCGCTTTCGCCAAAAGAATCGTTTACGGCGACGTATTCCATCGGCGCCGGACTTTTGCGCGCAAGCAATTGAGCGATACTATCGCCGAGGCCGCCGTTTCGCTGATGCTCTTCTGCCGTCACCACGCAGCGGGTCTTAGCGACGGAATCCAAAATGGCTTCCTCGTCCAGCGGCTTGATGGTGTGTATATTGATGACTTCGCAACTAATTCCCGCAGCCGCCAGTTGTCTGGCCGCTTCAATGGAGTTCCAGACTAAATGGCCGGTAGCGAAAATACTAACGTCGGATCCTTCGGCCAGATGCAGCGCTTTCCCTACCACAAAAGGCATGTTCGTAGTAAAAATTGGCCAGGACGGGCGCCCAAAACGAAGATAGACGGGACCATGGAACTCGGAGATGGTCATGGTCGCCGCTTTGGTCTGCGCGTAATCGCAGGGATTAATCACCGTCATGCCCGGCAACATTTTCATCATGCCTATATCTTCCAGAATCTGATGGGTTGCGCCGTCTTCTCCTAAAGTTAAGCCGGCATGGGAAGCGCAGATTTTAACGTTCTTATCCGAATAAGCAATGGATTGACGGATTTGATCATAGACTCTACCGGTAGAGAAATTGGCAAACGTCCCCGTATAAGGAATCTTGCCGCCCACCGCCAGTCCGGCGGCCAGGCCCATCATATTAGCTTCCGCAATCCCTACCTGAACAAACCGTTCGGGAAAAGCCGCGATGAACTGCTCCATTTTCAGGGACCCCAACAAATCGGCGCAAAGCGCCACCACCTTAGGATTAATTTTCCCAATCTCGTACAGACCGTCGCCAAAACCGTCGCGCGTCGCTTTTTTTCCCGTACTAACTATATCCTTTAACTGCATACTTATCCAAATAAAGTTTTAAAAAAACCGGCTTTACCAGAAATACTTCCAGATCAAATTCGGGCAAAGATATTTAAAAAAAAGAAAGGAAAACCCCGCTCGGGGTTTTCCTCTTAAATTTCTTAAAATATCGGGCACGGAGTTAATTGACACTCATTTTGACTATTTTATTCTCCTGTTTTAAAAATGAACAATAAAAATAATTCATCATTTATCATTCATCATTTTTAGAGCCTATTTAATCATTTTCAAAAATGCCCCGGCCAGCCAGTTGGATTCTGCTTTGATCAGCATTTCCAGCGTAGCGTCCGCTTTACTGGAAAACATTTTTATATCTGCAATAGCTTTATTGAAAGCGGTCGCTTCTTCGCAGGTTTCCTCGACCCCCGAAATCTGGTCAAGCACTTTGAGCATCGGCTCCAGTTCTTTTTTCCGGCGGTTCAAAATGATCTGTTTAACCACTTTGCCCATATCCTTTTCAGAGACGAAATAATCTTTACGATCGCCCGGCTTAAGCTCTTTATAGACCAGGCCCCAGTCCATCAGCGCGCGAATATTCATATTGGCGTTGCCGCTCGATATTTTCAACTCCTTCATCACCTCTTCCGCTGAAAGCGCCCGCGGCGCAATCATTAACAGCGCGTGCACCTGCGCCATCGTCCGGTTGATTCCCCAGCTCGTTCCTAAAGTGCCCCAGGTTTGTATAAATTTATCTTTTCCTTCTTGCCAATCCATGGAGTTCAATTCAAGATGCGGGCATAATCTTTCAGAAAATACTGAAAGAACCGCCACATTTAAATAGAAATCCGGCTGGAAAGTTTAATTAGCCGCTAATTTTTTCGCCGGCTGATAAAATGGAGGCTTGACCACGCGCGCGGCAAATGCCTTGCCGCCGATTCGGATAAAGATTTCAGAACCGGGAGCCGCAAAGGACGACGTCACGTATCCCATACCGATGGGTATATCTAAGGAAGGCGACTGGGTTCCCGACGTCGTTATTCCAATAACGCTGCCGTCGGCGTCTGTTATTTCAAATCCATGCCGCGGAACGCGCCGGTCCAGTAGTTCAAAACCGACCAGTTTGCGCGAAACGCCTTCTTTAACTTGCTGTTTAAATATTTCAAACGAGGTAAAAGGGCCTTTATTAATCTTGGTGATCCAGCCAAGCCCGGCCTCTATGGGGGAAGTAAAATCGTCGATATCGTTGCCGTAGAGCGCGAAACCCATTTCCAGCCGTAAGGTATCGCGGGCGGCCAGGCCGACGGGCTTAATATTCTCTTCCTTACCCGCTTCAAAAATAGCGTCCCAAAGTTGGACGGTATGATCGGAATCGACATATAGTTCAAATCCGCCTGCCCCCGTATATCCGGTGGCGGAAATTAATACGTTATTTACGCCTCCCAGGGTTCCTTTTGTAAAATGGTAATATTTCATGGCGCTCAAATCCACATCCGTTAGTTTTTGGAGAACTTTCGTCGCTTTAGGTCCCTGCACCGCCAGGAGACCCGTTCTATCAGAAATATTAGTCATGCGGGCCTCAAACACATTATGCTCTTTGATCCATACCCAGTCTTTTTCAATGTTGGAAGCATTCACTACCAGCATGAACGTCGGCTCGTCGGCGCCGCTCATTTCGTCGGGTAGCCTGTAGACCAGCAGGTCGTCTACGATCCCGCCGTTCGAGTTAGGCAAACAGGAATATTGCGCTTGCCCGACGCTTAGTTTGGAAGCGTCGTTGGACGTAACCGATTGAACGAGCGCGAGCGCTTCTTTACCTCGAATAATGAACTCGCCCATGTGGGAAACGTCGAACACCCCTACCCCGTTCCGGACGGCAAAATGTTCTTCCTTGACGCCCGTGTACGAAATAGGCATGTTGAAACCGGCAAAAGGCGCCATTTTTGCGCCCAACGCTATATGCTTTTCCGTCAACGGCGTATGTTGAATTGTTTGATTGACCGCAGTCTCCATAGGTAGTAAATGATTAACGGGTTATCGGACGGTAATTTACCGGGTTTTGCCCTTATCGAACGACGGCTTTTTTCTGCTCTTCCACAAAATTAGCCCAGTCTCCCAAGGTTTTGCCCGTCGGGGCAAATCTACGGCTTTCCGTCGGCGAAATTCCAAAATCTTGTTGCAAGCGTTGATAAATTCGCGCGGCGGTTGGCGCGTCCTGAATCGCGGCGCCGGCGTCGGTCCGTCCTCCAAAAATTTGTTTTACCGTTTGATAGGTGGCATAGGAATCTTTGACCAAACCAAGCCAGCCGTGGTCGCCGGTCGCCTGACCGGCATATTTAGCGCGCATCCGGTCGTAGAAATTTGCCTCGTCATTCGTTAGCCCCCAGCCTTTCTGGCTATTGGCCGTTCTAATATCCGAAAAAACAGGGCCTTTAAATTCTTCCGCTATATCGTTAAGCGTTTGCTCGACGGCTGGATCGGGTAATGCGGGCCGCCTTTTCGGCATAGGCCGGTTTTGCTGCTCCGGGGAGTTGTGATCTACCCAGGCGTCCCTCTCAGACCGACCAATCGTTTTTAAACCAAATTGCTGTAGAACGAATAAAATAGACAGGACTCCCATTAATATCAACAGCGCTAATCCTGTTTTATTTTTTTTGGGCGGGCCGCCCGTAGAATCTATATATTTTGTCATAAGTACTTGAATAAAAATAAACGGGGTTTGCTTTGACAACCCCGAATGGGGTTGAATGTGAATAACGCTCTTTTTACGGTAATGCTATAAACCCGTTTAATGCTGTTGATGTGCTTACTTTAAGCCTTGCTAAAAAAAGATTTCAACAAATATACAAACCTTTAAACATTTCGGGAAAAGGATTATTTTCCGGCATAGCAGGCATTTTCAAAAAAATCTTTTACTTTGCGCCTTAGTTAAGCCTGGACGGCGCGCTGCTTTTTCATAAACAGCTAAACGCAAATAAACGCTGTTAATCATTTTTGCAATTTTCTGATAACGTATGGAGTTACCAATTTCATTCCTCATAATTCATAACTCATAACTACTTATTTACCTTTAAACATATAAAAAATGGCTGAAAGTCAGGAAGGAAAAGAATTTTGTCAGATCCAGAAAAAAGAAATTGACCCCCGCGACGCCGTTCCGGCAGATATCATCCGCGATCCCGTTATGGACCTTATCCGGAAAGATCACCCCGATTTTGATCCCGACGGCTTCATCAGCCGGGAAGAATTAAACAAATACCGGGTAATGTACGCGCGCAATATGTTTATAGACAACGAACGCGAGATGAGTAAACTGGATGAAAAAATTCTCCAAAGCGTTCAAAACCATGATATTATTTCCCAGAATCCCGACGAACTGGTGGACAATAACCTGACCTTCGGTCAGCGGCTGGCGGATAAAATAGCGACCTTTGGCGGAAGCTGGAGATTCATTATTACTTTTGGAGTGATAATTTTCGTCTGGATCTTGATTAACTCCTTTTTCATCGGTAAAGCGCAATTTGACCCTTATCCGTTTATCCTACTCAATCTCGTGCTGTCCTGTTTGGCGGCCTTGCAGGCGCCCGTCATTATGATGAGTCAGAACCGGCAGGAATCGCGCGACCGCCTCCGTTCTGAAAACGATTACCAGATCAACGTAAAAGCGGAAATCGAGATCCGGCAGGTGCAGGAAAAAATCGATCTGCTGCTTCGGCAGATATCCGATATGCGGCGAAGCGGCTTGGGGATCAAAGACTAATACCGCCCGTCGGCTAAAGGCAAAAGCGAATATATAAAAATTAATTTAACTGAATGTTGAATTCCGCTATGGTCGACGACTGTTCCAATAGCGGCTCCCGTCTTATTTGCTTTGCTTCCGCTAACCTTTTATTTCCACCGCTCGCGTCAAGTTATTGGAGTCTAATGGACTACTTTTTCATTTATTTGTAGCGCCGTAATAAAGTCGTTTCTGCCCAAAATAAATATTAGAAATATTTCTGTTGTTTTCAATAAAAAATTTGCTTTTGTAAAATTACATTATTAGCTTTGCATATACAAAGAAGGTTAATCAAAACTTAACCCCTTCGCAACAGAGATCGC
>JBBRMZ010000227.1:0-7067 GCA_038230555.1 Chitinophagales bacterium | reverse complement strand
GGAAAATATGCGCTGGAGGGAGAGTACAGCGAGTAGGATTAAGAACAAGTATCCTTGAAAATTGCAACATGCATGTTGCAATTTTCAAGGATACTTGTTCTTAATCCTACTCGCTGTACTCTCCCTCCAGCGCATATTTTCCAAAAATTAATAAGCCGCCGGTAGTAATGGGCGTCAGGACGATGAGGACGATGGCGCCGAAAACCATATCTTCCAGTTTGCCGGAAGTGATTTTAGGAATCCCTAATTCAAAGACGCCAAAGTAGGCGGCAGCTAATCCTAAAAGGATCCAAACCAGGCCCATCACTTTTTTTATCAGTTCAATAACGTTTAATCTTGAAAGTAGGAAAGGCGTCGGCGAACCCTCTTTATTTTCCCGGAGATACAAAAGCCCGATCGCTAAACTCACGGCGCCGGTTAGCATAAAATAGTTCAGTCCCGCCAAATAATAATTACCCGTATGGGCGTCGTTTGCTTTTCCGATTAAATAAGCCCCTACGACGGGAGTCATTCCGCCAAAGACGCCAAACCCAAGATGGTAAGGAAGCGAAAGAGATGAATAGCGTATTTTAAGGGGAAACATTTCTACCAAAAATGCAGCAATTGGCGCGTAACCCAAAATGACGATCAATAACAGTAAAAAAACCATTGTCAACACCGTCCAATAAGCGGTTCCCGTGATTTTAACCGACCTGATTATTTCCGTTTTTCTAACGCCGGAAGGGCTTAAGACTTGTTTTTGTATTTCTTCAGAAATCGTTCCGTCCGTAAAAGTTTGTCGCTTAGTAGTCGTGACCAAAGAATCCAAGCTGGAATGAGCCGTTTTTTCCCTTCGGGTTTCTATAGCGGCGAAAGCGGCGACGGCTGTTTTATTGTTCAGGTTGGTCGACTGATACATTTTCTCAAATATCGGGCGAACACAAAGTATCGCTAACAACAAACTTGTCATCAGTAAAGGTTTACGTCCTACCCGGTCGGACAGCCAGCCGAAAAACGGATAAAAAGCCAGGGCTAAGAGAATGGCGGACATAAATAAAATGAATTGCTGCTCATACTCCAGATTCATGGTTTTTAGCATGAATGTTTGCAAGTAAATTTGCGAGACGGTAGACAGGACTCCCTGCCCCATGGTCAATCCAAATAGCGCCAGCAAGACTACTTTCAGATTTGCTTTATTCCCAAAAGATTCTTTTAACGGGTTGACGGACGTTTTTCCTTCGGCTTTGGCTTTGGCAAACAAGGGCGATTCGGACATATTTTTCCGGATTTGTACGGATACGTACACCATCGCAATGGAGACCAAAAACGGAATACGCCAGCCCCATTCCTCCCATGCGGTTTTACTCATCCAATTTTTGGTCGTAATAATAACGCTCATGGAAAGCAGCAGACCGGCGGGCGACGCCATCTGTATCCAGGACGTCCAGAAGCCGCGCCGGTCGGCGGGCGCGTGTTCGGCGACATAAGTCGCCGCGCCGCCATATTCGCCGCCAATAGCAAGTCCCTGTAAAAGCCGCAGTATCAATACAATCAGCGGGGCAAAAAAACCAATGGATTCATAAGTAGGGACTAAGCCGATGGCAAAAGTAGCTCCGCCCATCAATACGAGCGTGATCATGAACGTATATTTACGACCGACCATATCGCCCAGCCGTCCGAAAACCAACGCGCCAAAGGGCCGGGCTATGTAACCCGCCCCAAAGGTCGCCAGCGTGGAAAGCAAGGCGGCGGCGGGGTTGTCTTTTGGGAAAAACTGGGTGGAAATAATCGTCGCCAGGCTGCCAAATATAAAAAAATCATACCATTCAATCAGCGTGCCGACCGAGGACGCCGCTATGATCGGAATCAAGTGTTTGGCGGAGGCCGGGGCGGCAGGCGTTATTGCTTCAGCGGTCAGGTTCATGTTGAATTTCCTGTTCATCAAATCACGGGTAGATATTCTTGTCGGGAATTTCGTTTAACTTTGTGTAAAAATAATAAAAATGGCGGTTATAAAAAATTTCTCGCAACTTGATCCCAACGGAGTTTATTCCTACGCCGATTATCTTTCCTGGAAATTTGAGCAGGCTTTAGAAATTGTCAAAGGAAAAATATTCCCGATGGCGGCGCCAAGTCCGTTGCATCAAAAACTTTCATGGAGACTGACGGTTGCTTTTGACCATTATTTTAGAACTTATCCCTGCGAAACCTACGCCGCGCCTTTTGACGTCCGCCTTTTTGATCGTAAAAAATCGTTTAAAGACGATAAAGACGTTTTTACCGTCATTCAGCCGGATTTATGCGTTATTTGCGATCTTGAAAAAATAGACGTCAAAGGATGTCTCGGCGCGCCGGATTTAATGGTCGAAATTCTTTCGCCAGGCAACTCCAAACGCGAAATGAAGATCAAAAAAGATTTATATGCCGAATCCGGAGTCCGCGAATATTGGATTGTAGATCCAACACACGAAGCGATTGCCCGCCATAATATTGTATCAGACGGCATCTTCGGAGACCCTGTCATGTTTGTCAGCGACGACGCCATGCCTTCCGTTATTTTCCCGGATTTTACGTTGCCGTTAAGCGAAATATTCCCGCCAAAAGAAGAAGAGCCGGCGTATGAAAATGAATATCGGCTCTAACGGCTATTTTTTCATGACCGCCCCCACTTGCCGCATAACCGTTTCCATAGACTGCACGGAACGATGTTCGATAACGAGGCTGGCATCGTTGAAGGTAAAGAGGTCGACGTCTTTGGTTTTAAATGATTTACCGGTTGGTTTCATGCCCGCCATAGCGCCTTTAAATGTTCCCGTCCAATCGGAGTATATAGCCACGCGGTTGCCGTCCGCCACAGCTATCAAATTATCGTTTTTTGTATCCGGGAAGGCGGTGAAAATTTCCTGAATGAGCGCTTTTTGAGCGTCCGCCCCTTTAGCGGGCGGACCGCTTCCGTCGCCGTAATCCACGTCGTCGGGAGCGATATATTTCATCGTTCCATCCAAATCGTGGTTATTAACAGCTTGCATCAGCGCTAGCGCCGTTGCTTTGTTCTTTTCCGCCATCTCCGTCTTGGAAGGGACTGCCGGACTGACGGCGGCGTCAGTTTTTGGCGGAGCGAGCGTTGGATTACCGCACGACAGCGCTATCCCAGCAAGGGCAGTTAGCAAAATAAATGACCTTTTCATGATAAATTGATTTAAGAGCTTGAAAATTAAAGGAGTAGAATAAAATAAACGCTATTTGGCTGGGCAAGTCATTGATAGCAAATGATTTGCACATTCATCATTCATAATTCCCTAAAGACGTCTCCGCCGGTTTGAAATGCACGCCTAAATAATGGGTAGCTTGGTTGGCGCTGTACACTATTCTGGAAGCTCCCTCCGGAGCTTTTTTATTGAGCATGAGAGCGATATCGGATACTCTCCAGCTTTCGCCGCTCAACAGATAATTTTTGCCGTGAAGCCCATTTGCGGTAGCAGCTTTATACACGCAGTCGGCCACGTCTTCCACGTCCACAACAGCAAATTCAACATTTTCACGGTAAAACATTTCGACGAATGGATTGGGCGCTATATGGTTTTTAAATAAAAACTGCATACCCATGGAAGTAGAGTCCTGTCTGTTGGAAAGCTGTCTGCCGGTAACAAATACCGGAAAAACGCTCACGATTTCAAAGGGCAGTTTCGGATGGTCGAGCACAAATTTTCGGACTGCCTGATCGGCATAATATTTAGCCTGCCCGTAAGGATGGCTGCTTTCGTGAATAAAAGGCGTATCCGCTTCCGAATAAACATGGCCGGCGTCGCGCCCCTCGGCGGGCAATGGAAATGAAGTGTTGTAAGCGGCTACCGAGGCAATAAAAACTACTTTTTTAACGGACGGCGAAGCAAGAACGGCCTGAAGAAAATTTTCCGTCCCCCGGATGGTGGGTTCAAACAATTCTTTTTGAGGGTCCTGCACGTCGAGTTGGAACGGCGTCCCGCTGTGTACCAGGATATCGCAATCTGTTACAAACGCTTTTAGCCCCTCGACGTCGCGGACGTCGAGGGGTTCGATTTCAAGACGTTCCGCATTTTTAAGCTCAAAAAGATGTTGGTATTTTTCTTTGTTACCAATATCCGTTGCCGAGACCCTTACCTGATAATTTTCTTCGAGAAATTTTCTAACGACATAGCTGCCGATAAATCCTCCGCCGCCAATGATTCCTACTGTTTGCATATTGAATGAATTTGTTAAATGGAAAAATAAAGTATGAGCGTATTCAAGCTTGCTGAAATGAGCGAAAGTCGTTTAGGCAAGAACTGCGTAGCTGGAACATGCAATGGTATAATCGGCTTTGGGAGTTTCTGTTTTCGGCGTGTCGCAGCCGGTAAGGAAAAATGAAGAATATACCGGAAGAGACGCCCAGAAGGGCGATTGGTGGGCTGGGCGCGTTTTCATAGATTATTTGGTTTAAGATTATTATACAGGATAGTATGGCCGTCTATTCATTCAACCAATCGTTGCGTAACCTGCCTTTTGATTGAAGGGCCTAAAGTTAAATAAAGTTTTATAATAAGCAAGCTTTGGGAATTATAATAGTATAATATTCCCGTCGATCCTGTAAATTTATACATATAAAAAAGACCGCCTTAAACAAGGCGGTCTCCTAACTTTCCGTTCGTTGATCTTTTTACTTGGTAATTTGCAACTTCTTTATGACAGGCGCGGTCGCCGGAGATTGAAGTTTTACTAAATAAACGCCTGTGAGCAGTTGTTCTATATGTAGCCGGTAAGGCGCTCCGCCGGCGTCCGGAACGATTTCCTGTTGAACGACCCTACCCAGCATATCGGTCAGCGTGAGCGTCGCGTCGCTTCCGTCCCTTCCCTGGTAGTTTTTCAGGTCGATCCAGACCTCGCTGTTGGCCGGATTGGGATAGATCGTAAAGTCGGGCGTCAGTCCCGGATTTGGGTTGACCGGCCGGGCGGTCGCCGGGAAAACGTCGTTAGCGGCGGCTAAAGAAGTATTGTTGGAGCAGGTAGTCTCCACAAAACTCCATTGCTGGTAACCGGAGCCATTGGGCGCCTGTAGCAAGAGGAGCGAGGAGGCAACCCCGCCGCCAGCGGCGTCTAAATTTCCGTCGAGGACTTGGCCGCTGAGTCTGTTCGTGATTTTGTAATACCCCGAATTGTTGATACATTCCGCTTTCCAGTCGTCGGCTCCGCCGGGAAAGTAAGAAGTAGATATCGCGAATATACTGCCGCCCAGCGCCAGGCCCGTTTGCACGGAACTTATTTTATTATAAGGAGCCCCAACCGTCGACAGGCGCCACTTTTGGTTGCCGCCGTTATTGGCCGGCGATTGAAAGACCGGAGAGAAATAATAAGAAAGCGCGGCAGAAACATCGGTTAATAGCTTGCCGGTTTGCTTATTGACAATTTTATAACATTTATTCGGATCGAAAACGTCGGAACAATTGACCGAGACGGTAAAACTGCAAGTCGATTGGTTGCCGGAAGCGTCGGTTGCCGCATACCTGACGGTCGTCGTTCCCAATGGAAAACAAGTTCCGCTGTTATAATTTCCGGTAACCAACGGGACGCCGCAATTATCGGCCGCCGCAATAGCCGGCCAATTAGCAACGCCGCAGGAACCGGTCGCCGGAACCACCAAATTGGCCGGACAATTGGTAAAAACCGGCGGCAAATTATCCGCCACCGTCACGACCGTCGAGCAGGCGGAAGAATTTCCCGCCGCATCTGTAACGGTAAAAACAACCGTATTTTGTCCCAGGTTGGCGCAGGTAAAACTGCCCGGGCCGACGCTAAAACGCAGCGCCTGCGGACAGTTGTCCGTCGAGCCGTTGTTTAAATCGCTCCCCTGGATGGTCGCCGAACCGGCCGCATTCAGGTAAACCGTGATCGCTTTGCACCGCGCCGTCGGTTTGATATTGTCTTTTTGAATAATCGTAACCGGCGTCGAAGCGCTGCATAAATTCGCGTCGCTGGCCGTAATGGTATAAGTATTGGCCGTCAACCCGGTAAAAACGCCCGCGCTCGCCTGCGTTCCCGCCGCCGGGCTGATCGAATAAGCGATAGGGCCCGATCCTCCGGTTGCAACCGCGACAATTTGTCCCGTAGCGTCGCCCGGGCAAACCGTATTGGTCGGCGTGGCGCCGGTAAAACTTACCGCCGCCGCCGGCTGCCCGACCGTCTGGCTGGTCGAAGCAAAACAACCGTTCGCGTCCGACGCTTTAGTCGTATAGGCTCCTGCGGAAAGCCCGCTAAAAGTTCCCGCCGGACTTTGCGTCCCGACGTTTGGCGTAATGGAATACGTGATCGCTCCCGTCCCGCCCGAAGCCGAAACGACGATCTGGCCGTTAGCGCTCCCAAAACATTTGGCGTTCGTTACGGTCGGAGCGGAAAAACTCACCGCCGCCGAAGGCTGTCCGACCGTCAAATTGATCGAAGCAGAACAATTGTTCATATCCGTCGCTTTGATCGTATAGGTTCCTGCGGAAAGCCCGCTAAAAGTTCCCGCCGGACTTTGCGGCCCCGCGTTTGGCGTAATGGAATACGTAAGCGCTCCCGTTCCGCCCGAAGCCGAAACAACGATTTGACCGTCATTACCGCCGTTACATTTGGCGTTAGTTACGGTCGGCGCAGAAAAACTCACCCTGGCAGCCGGTTGTCCGACCGCCTTGCTGGTCGAAGCAAAACAACCGTTCGCGTCCGTCGCTTTGATCGTATAGGCTCCTGCGGCGAGACCCGTAAAAGTCCCCACCGGATTTTGCGTCCCTACGTTTGGAGTAATGGAATACATAATCGCGCCCGTTCCGCCGGAAGCCGAAACGACGATCTGGCCGTCCGAACCGCCGTTACATTTAGCGTTGGTCACGCTCGGCGCGGAAAAACTAATCGTGGAAGACTGCCCAACCGTCTGATTGGTCGAAGCAGAACAATTGTTCACGTCGGTCGCTTTGATCGTATAGACGCCTGCGGAAAGCCCGGTAAACGTTCCCGCCGGACTTTGCATTCCCGCGTTTGGCGTAATGGAATACGTAATCGCGCCCGTTCCGCCCGAAGCCGAAACGACAATTTGGCCG
>JBBRMZ010000226.1:0-7088 GCA_038230555.1 Chitinophagales bacterium | reverse complement strand
TTGGCGGCTATAGCGTAGGGGATCCACCTTTTCCCATTCCGAACAGAGTAGTTAAGCCCTGCCGCGCTGATGGTACTGCACCCCTGAGTGTGGGAGAGTAAGTCGCTGCCAACCTGATATAATAATATAAGCCTCCAAAGCCCCCAAAGTGAACACTTGGGGGCTTTGTGCGTGGTAAAATTTCCTGTCGCGTAAGTATTCGCTAAACCGTTTATTTCAACAGTTAGATGTTTGATTCAACTGAAATTGTCCTAGAATCTATATTATTTGCTCTAACTTTTTCCAGCCTTGGAAAATAAATTCCAGATCGCATTCCCATTTATAGTCTTTAGCATACAAAAAGTTGAGTCGCTCCATTGTGGAATGGTCTAGAAAAGGGATGTCCAAGCCGGATAGGGGAGAAAACAGACCTTTTTTTAAAGCGGGGAGCGATAGAGTTGGATTGGTCAACGGGATATAGCCTACCCAGCTTGTTTCATTGAAAAATGTCATAAAGATATGGCGTATAAAAAGTATTTTTTGTCTAATGGTCCAAATTAGAATAGGAAGGGTCAGCAGAAAAGAAATAGAAAGAATAATATCTAAAAGTCGTTTATTGCGGCGTTGGATGGAGGTAGCAATATTGAAGCGAATATCGATGGTATAAATTTCGCCGGCTGTTTCTTTAGAACCGCTGCCAATGACGCCGAGGCTTTCTTCAGGTAAAATTTTATATTCGACGGACGGGCCGAGGCGGGTCATCCAGTACATAACGTCGTAGGAGGAAACGTCTTTGGAGCAAAAAATGATTTCTTTGATTTTATAGATCCTAACAACTTCGTCTAAGCGATCGAGCGAACTTAGATATTTCCCAGATTCTATTTCTGAAACCGGGTAGGGAGAAACGGCTCCAATTATATTTTTACGGATATGAGCAAGATATAATAAATGTTTGGTTCGTTCGCTTTCCTTCTCTCCTCCTATGATCGCTAAGTTAATGTTTTGGCCGCCGCCGACGCTCAAATTCTTATACTTCCAAAAATGAATGAGATAACGCATGGAAATGGCGGCGCAAACCGCCCAGACCGCGCCAAAAATAATCAGCGCCCGTGAAGCGCGATATTCTGCGCTCAGAAAACCGTAGAGCGCCGCGAGCGCCAGAGTTCCGACAGCGACCCCTTTTACGACGCGCCGAATGGAAAGAGGCCGATCATACCCTCCGCTCAAATAGATGCCGCCAAGCCAAAAGGAAACATAGAGCGGGAGGTTAAAGTAAATGAAAGAGGGTTTATAATAATTCGGGTTTTCAAAATATTGAACTGACCAAAGATTTTTTAGGAACAATAAACCCAAGGCCATTAATAAGGTGTCCATTATTGGTAAAAAAAAGCGTTGTAATATATTTGCCATTAAAGACAGAGAGGCGCGGAAATACACGCTGAAATACATCAGGTAGATAAACAAGCGCGCCGTTTTGCCGGTAAAATGTTTTTTACCAAAAATGATCATCGCTTGGTAGAAGGTGCGGACATAGTTAAGGTTTCCTTTTTTTGTACTTTCGCCTTTATAATGGATGATGGTCGCTCCGGCGAAATAGTAATTTTTATACCCAGCCTGAATGATTCGATAGGATAGATCAATATCCTCGCCATACATAAAAAACGCTTCGTCGAGCAATCCAATTTGGTGAAGGACGCTTTGTCGTAACATCATAAAAGCGCCCGCAAGGACTTCGATTTCGTGGGTTTCGTTTTCATTTAGAAAACCTAAATGATAGCGGTTGAATAACGGCGAAGCGGGAAATAAGCGGGAAAGACCAAAGGCTTTACAAAAAGCTACCCAAGGGGAAGGAAAACCTCGTTTAGATTCGGGCAGAAAACGTCCGGAACCGTCGATCATTTTGACTCCTACACCT
The DNA here is from genome assembly GCA_038230555.1 of Chitinophagales bacterium. Taxonomy (GTDB): domain Bacteria; phylum Bacteroidota; class Bacteroidia; order Chitinophagales; family Saprospiraceae; genus JAAFJT01. Next base: position 5,194 of record JBBRMZ010000226.1, on the reverse strand, counting down.
CCGGCCTGAGGGCGGGCGTCCATGAAGCCGATACAGGCAACCAAGGTTTGTTCTTCCAGTACCGTATCCGGATTTAGCAGTAAAATATATTCGCCGGTAGCGCGGCGTATGGCCTGATTGTTGGCGATGGCAAAGCCGGCGTTGATTTTATTGGTAATTAAAATACACTCGGGAAAGCGACTTTTTACCATTGCTACAGAGTCGTCGACGGAGTTATTATCGACGACGAAGATTTCAACAGTAAGGCCCTTAGAAGACGCCCGTACAGACAGGAGCGACTGTTCTAAAAAATACCGGACATTGTAATTGACAATAACGATCGAAAGTTTAACCATAAAGGCATTGTCGGCGATCAACTATTCACCAGTTTTATAGGGCGTGCGGGTAATGATCGATCTGCCTAGGGTGATTTCGTCGGCGTATTCCAGTTCGCCGCCGAAGGAAATACCGCGGGCTAAAGTCGTAATGCGGACGTCCGCGTCCATCAGTTTTTTAGATAAATAATAAATAGTCGTATCTCCTTCAATGGTCGGGGTGATGGCCATAATAATTTCTTTGGTCTGCGGCTGCATGGCTCGTTCGAGCAAAGAATCAATATGCAGGTCTTGGGGTCCGACGCCTTCAATGGGAGAGATCACGCCGCCAAGTACATGATATAGGCCCTTAAACTGAGAGGTGTCTTCAATAGCCATCACTTCGCGAATGGTTGATACCACGCAGATGACGGAAGCGTCGCGTCGCGGATTGGCGCAAACTGCGCATAATTCGGAATCAGCAATATTAAAACATACGTTGCAAGTGCGCACGCGTTCCCGCATTTGAGCGAGGGTATTCACAAATTCTTTGGTGACGTCCTTATTTTGTTGGACAAGGTATAGGACTAAGCGAAGCGCTGATTTTTTGCCTATTCCGGGCAGGCTGGAGAAAGCATTAACGCTATCTTCTATTAATTTGGAGGAAAAATTCATGAATGTGCGAGGTCTATATTTATATTAGAGCAGGTTAATAATTTAAGTATTTGCACAAAGTTTTTATTCGAGTTTGACCCTCTCAGGGTCGGGATTAAGATATAATGTATGGTTTTCTATTCGAGTTCGACCCTTTCCGGGTCAGGGTGAATAGTACAGCATTTTTATAGTTTGGCATTCATTAGTTTTATCTTTCTGCGTTTCCCCTACAAAGTTACGAATTTACGGGGAGATTCAGACGGGAATTTGAAAATTGGAAAAGAGGCGAGCACGTATAATACCTGTTTCTGTATAAAATTTAAATCCAAATATTTGCCCGAACTGTTAATTGGAGTATCTTTGAAAAAAATTAAAGGATATTGTGTAGACGTTAGCTATTAGCCAAAGTCGTTAGCCTATGTGTTATTGATTGTAAAGAAATTTAATTAATAACGGGTAAATAATAATATGGCATAAGTAATAATAACGCCAACCTTTCAGCCGGTAAACAAATTTTTAAAATAGAAAATTATGGCAGACGTCATCAGGATGCCGCGATTGAGCGATTCCATGGTAGAAGGGGAGATCGTCACGTGGCATAAAAACGTTGGGGATAAAATAGAAAAAGGCGATCTATTGGCCGAAATTAACAGCGACAAAGCGACAATGGATTTTGAAAGCCCGCGCGCCGGTTCTTTGTTATATGTTGGAGCCAAAGCGGGCGACAAAATGGAAGTAGACTCTATCCTAGCCGTAATTGGAAAAGAAGGAGAGTCGTACCAGGAATTGATCGGAGGGGCCGCGCCAGCCGCCGCATCTTCGGAGAACAAAGGACCGGAAAAATCGACGGCGTCAGAAACTCCGAAATCAGCGCCGGCGTCTCAACCGGCTACGGCAGGGGCCGCCCAAACGCCTGTCGCCGTTGCCGAAGCGCCGAAAACTTCTCATGAAGCCCCTGCCGCAGCGGCGGCTTCGTCTGATACGCAGACTGGGACCGATAACGCCCGTATTAAGGCGTCGCCTTTAGCGAAAAGTATTGCGTCGAATCTGGGTATATCGTTGGATAAAATCGCCGGTAGCGGAGACAACGGGAGAATTACTAAAAAAGACGTCGAAGCGGCGAACGCTAAACCGGCGACGACGGAAGCGCCGCCCGCCGCCGCTCCCGCTACAGCGTTATCTGCGACGGCTACTGCTTCAAAAGCGGCGTCAACGCCTGTCGGTTCTGTTTCATTGGTAACAGACGCCTTTGAAGACGTTCCGTTGACGAGCATTCGTAAAGTGATCGCTAAGAAACTAACGGAAAGCAAAGTCAACGCTCCGCATTTTTATCTGACGGTAGAAATTAATATGGACAAAGCGGTTGAATTGCGCAAGCAACTAAACGAACTGGCGGCTCCGGTTAAGATCTCTTATAACGATATTGTGATAAAGGCTGCGGCTGCGGCTTTGAAAAACCATCCCGCGATTAATTCTTCGTGGATGGGCGAGTTTATACGAAAAAACAAGTCAATTCATATTGGGGTAGCCGTCGCGGTAGGAGATACGCTATTTGTTCCGGTGGTGAGAAATGCGGATATGAAAACGCTATCCCAAATTAGCGGCGAGGTAAAGGCGCTGGCTGGAAAAGCAAAAGAAGGGAAATTATCGCTGCCGGAAATGCAGGGGAACACATTCAGTATTTCCAATCTGGGCATGTTCGATATAGAAGAATTTACGGCAATTATTAATCCGCCGGACGCAGCTATTTTGGCTGTGGGTTCTATAATTCAGAAGCCCATCGTAAAAAATGCAGAGATTGTCATAGGAAATTTGATGAAGATCACGCTTTCCTGCGATCATCGCGTTATTGACGGCGCGACCGGGGCGCAATTTGTTCAGACATTGAAGAGCATCCTGGAAGAGCCGGTTAAGTTGTTGATTTAAATCAATCAGCCGTTAGCTACTACTTTTTGTCTAACGTCACATACCTTTTTAACTGTTTACTTTATTAAGAGTTATACAACGCCCGCTGCAACCGCTGCGGGCGTCTTTTTGTTTTTAGGCAATAAAAATAAATTTTATGAAAAAAACAGTTGTTTTAGGGGCGTCCCCTAATATCGAACGGTATTCTAACATGGCTGTGAGGAGGTTGAAAAAGCATGGGTTTGAAGCGATTCCGGTTGGAATAAAATCGGGCGAAATTGATGGTCTGACAATTCAAAAGCCAGGGGAGGTATTTGAGGACGTGGAGATACGGTTACGTTGTATCTGAACGAGGACAATCAGCGACCGTATTATGATTATATTTTCTCATTACATCCAAAGCGGATCATTTTTAATCCGGGGGCGGAGAACAGGGAATTGATGAAAATGGCAAAAGCGGCAAACATAGAGATCATGGAGGCCTGTACGCTTGTGATGTTGTCGATTGGTAATTATTGAGGCGCGCATAAAAAATCCCGAATTTTCTAATGAAGAAAATTCGGGATGAGTTATATTGAAACTTAACTAACTTATTGGGCTATTAAAAACCTGCGTTTTTATTTCCTTTATGTTTTTTCATTTTCATTTCTCTGGATGGAGCAGCCATTTCAGTTTCGCTGGTCGCTACTTTAAATTCTACACGGCGATTCATATAATCGGCAGATTTTGTATTGACCAACACATCCTCTTCGCCTTTATAGTTTACTACCAAACGGCTGCGATCAACGCCTTCTTTTTTCACTAAATGATCTACCGCCATTTCTGCTCTTTTATAAGACAGCGTCTGGTTGTAACTTTCGGAAGAAACCCGGTCGGTATAACCCGTCACAACTACTTTAAGCGCTGGGTTTGACTTCAACACATTAGCAATGTTACGCAAGTTACCAAAGTCAGATTCTTTAATGGTCGCTTTATTGAAATCAAAATGGATCATAGGAAGGAACCAGTCGGATACGCCGCCTTTCATCGTCATAGAAGATTTGCTGGCGTCCCATTGAGCTAATTTACCGGAGACAATTCTGTCAACGTCCGTTTCGGTTACGTAAGAAGGTTTAGGAACCATGGCAACGCCATTTGCGTCGACTTTGTAACCCGGAGGAGAGAAAGGCTCTTTATCTTTATAATCAGGGATACCGTCTCCGTCACTATCTAAGGCTACGCCGTGCGTATCAACTTTAGCGCCGGCAGGGGTATCTTTTTCCAAATCCCACATATCAGGCACGCCGTCGCCGTCGGTATCAGTCGGGTCGAATTTAGGACGCGCTTTCAGTTCTGCAATATCGGCATTGATTTTATCGGCTTGCCCAACCCACCATAAAGGAAGGGTTTTAGTAGAACCTTTACCGCCGCCCACGTTGAAGTTGAAACGGATGTTGGTATAAGAAAATATATCCTGTCCTCTTGCCGCGTGACCGTCGACCACATCGGCTCTTTTACCGAAAATCCTGGATAATTTTTCTTCAATCCCAATATTAAATTTGTCGCTTACGCGAAAGGCAACCCCAACGCCCGCTTCAGCGTAAGGCACATAATTGCTGGTCAAGCGCCCGCCCGGTTGCAAAGTTGCAGTAGTACCATCCGTATAGGTAAGTTTAGTGTCCGAATAGGCGCCGCCAGCTCCGGCAAGCACATAAGGACTGATTTTTCTGATACCGGCATCCAAACGGCTATTGTTGATTGCAATAACTATCTCGGCTGAAAGGTTGTAAAGCGGGCTGTCCCACTTGATAATATTTTTTCCGGAATCGTAAGTCGCAGGATAACTGTCTGATCCTGCGGCAGTCCCTTTAGTAGCCAGGTAGTTTCCGTCCAAACGCAAAGAAAAGATGTGATCGAGCGCTTTTCTAACATGAAGCCCGACTCCGAAACTCGGGTCGTAAGGAATCGCGCCTTCCATAGCCGCGTAACCGGCGCTAAAACCAATTTCCCACATGTCGCTGGGGGCGAAGGTAGAATAGGAAGCGACTTCCGGAGTAGGAGTTTTCATTGCGTCCGCAGCGGGGGTCGTGGTCGTTTGCTGCGCGAAAGCGCTTAAAAAAGAGAGCCCCAAGAATAGACCGAGTATTAATTTCCTTGTCATAGGGTTGATACTTTGAGAATGAATGAATATTTAAAATATTATAAAATTTAAAAATATATAGAATCCGTAACAGCAACAAAAGTATTTCTTTTTAAACGACGTCACAAATATATTTGTGATATTTTTGTAAAAAGATAATGGATAATTATAGAAATTATTAAAAAAACCTAAGATTATACATTATAGTTGTTTTATTTTGCAA
>JBBRMZ010000225.1:0-7160 GCA_038230555.1 Chitinophagales bacterium | reverse complement strand
TACCACATTGTGCGGATTAGACGAACCCTGCGATTTCGCTAGAACATTGTGAATTCCCGCCATATCCAGCACCGCGCGCATAGCGCCTCCTGCAATAACGCCAGTACCGTCCGAAGCCGGCTTAATCAATACTTTGCCGGCGCCAAATTTTCCCAGTTGATCGTGCGGGATCGTTCCTTTAATCACCGGCACTTTGATAAGGTTTTTCTTGGCGTCGTCCACAGCTTTCGAAATCGCGTCGGCAACCTCGCGCGCTTTTCCCAAACCTTGGCCAACAGTGCCTTTACCATCGCCAACTACGACGATTGCCGCAAAACTAAAAGTACGTCCCCCTTTAGTTACTTTGGCAACGCGATTTAACGCTACCATTTTTTCTTTCAATTCCGACTCTGCCGGAGGCATATTATTATTCTGAAAGTTCTTAGCCATTCTGAATTGAATTTTTGTATATTTCTACCGAAAAAATAGTCGGTATCCTTAAAATTTTAATCCGCCTTCTCTCGCGCCTTCCGCCAAAGACTTCACTCTTCCGTGATATAAATAACCGCTCCGGTCAAATACTACGTCATGAATATTAGCCGCTATCGCTTTTTCAGCGATCAACTTGCCTACAGCTTTAGCAATTTCGGTTTTAGTACCGGTAATATTTGCTTCTTTTGAAGAGGCGGCAGCCAGCGTATGTCCCGCCAAGTCGTCAACCAGTTGGCAGTATACCGCTTTGTTACTTCTAAAAATGCTTAAACGCGGTTTTAAGGCCGAGCCGCTAATCTTTTTTCTTATCCGGTAATGGATGCGGGTTCTTTTCTCCCCTGTGGTCATTTTCATAAGAAACTGAATATTTTAAACCTCTTTATTTTTGCTTTCTTCCGAAAAAGAAAACCCTGACTTACAAAAATAAATGGCTTTTATAGTTTTAAAAAAGGTCAGAGTTAACGGCATAACTCATAACTCATAAATTATTTTTTCCCTGCGGTCTTACCAGCTTTCTTTCTAAGGATCTCTCCTTCAAACTTAATACCTTTTCCTTTGTACGGTTCTGGCGGACGTAAAGAACGGATCTTAGCGCATACGGAACCCAATAATTGCTTATCGATACAACTCATGATAATAGCTGGCGCGGCTCCTTTCTCCATTTTAGTCTCCCACTTAACTTCCGCAGGCATCGACATTTCAATTGGATGCGAATATCCCAGAGTCAGTAATAAGCGTCCGTCTTTCGATTCTACTTTATATCCTACGCCAATGAGCTCCATCTTTTTATTAAAACCATTGGTTACGCCTTCCACCATATTGCTTAAAAGCGAGCGGTATAAACCGTGCATGGCCTTATGACGATTTTGATCGGTCGGTCTGCTAAAGGTGACCTTGCCATCCTCCATCGAAATTGTAATATCTTTGTCTACCTGTTGTTTCAAAGAACCTTTTGGCCCTTTAACCGTCACCAAATTGCCTTTGCTGATTTCAACTTCAACTTTAGCGGGAACAACGACCGGCATTTTTCCTATCCTTGACATGTTGCGATCTTTTTATAATCCGACTAAGATAATTCTAATTTTATATATTCGTAATGATCCTTAATTAAGAAATAAAGCAGATCAGCTCTCCGCCAACCTTCTCTTCTCTTGCTTTTTTGTCCGTCATTAACCCTCTTGAGGTGGAAACGATCGCGACTCCTAACCCATTGATAACGCGCGGGATATCTTTTGATTGACGATACTGGCGTAATCCTGGTTTACTAACGCGGGTCAAATCGCGAATCACTGGCTTCTTGGTAGCCGGATCATATTTTAACGCTATTTTGATAACGCCGTGTTTGCCCTCGCCGTCCTCAAACTTATACTTCAGGATATATCCCTGATCGTATAAAATTTCGGTGATCGCTTTCTTCATCTTAGAAGATGGAATTTCAACGATGGTATGTCCCGCCATTTGAGCATTGCGAATGCGGGTAAGGTAATCCGCAATAGGATCTGTAACTGCCATTTTTTATTTAAATATTGGTGAATGAAATGGATTGGTTTCGACTGCTTTCAGCCGACCTGTATCCTATAATCCGGCGATAAAAGACCGGATTACCAACTTGATTTTGTCACGCCCGGAAGTTTGCCCGCGTTCGCCATCAAACGAAACGTTACCCTGTTGATTCCAAAATCCCGGATAAATCCTTTCGGACGGCCGGTCAGTAAACAACGGTTGTGCAGACGAACCTTAGAAGAGTTTTTCGGAAGCGCGTCTAATGCTTCATAGTTCCCTTCTTCTTTTAGCTTCTTACGCAGATCGGCATATTTTGCAACCATCCGTTCGCGTTTTAAGCCCCTGGCTATAATGGATTTCTTTGCCATTTAACTATATATTTCTAAGAATTGCGTTTTTAAATAAATATTATGCTTCTACAGGAATTGCCTTTTGCTGGTTTTTAAAAGGTAATCCCATTTCTTTCAAAAAAACCAACGCTTCAGCGTCTGTTTTAGCGGTAGTAACAAAAGTAATGTCCATACCCGAAATTTTATTAATCTTATCAATATCAATCTCAGGGAATATAATTTGTTCCGTTATACCCATCGTATAATTGCCCTTACCGTCAAAACTCTTATCATTAATACCCCTGAAATCGCGAACCCGCGGTAGAGCAACAGTTATCAAACGGTCTAAAAACTCATACATCCGGTCATGTCTCAGGGTCACCCGCGCGCCGATCGTCATATTTTCCCGGAGTTTGAAGTTCGAGATAGACGTTTTCGATTTCGTAGGCACCGCTTTTTGCCCTGCTATGGTAGACATTTCAGTGATCGCGAATTCCACCATCTTCTTGTCGGAAGTGGCGGCTCCTAATCCCTGGTTGATGCAAATCTTCACCAGTTTCGGAACCTGCATCACCGATTTGTATTGAAATTGCTTCATCAAAACCGGAATCGTTTCCTTCTGATATTTTTCTTTTAATCTTGGTACGTAACTCATCACTTAATTATTTCTCCTGATTTTTTTGAATATCTAACGATATGACCGCCTTCCTCTCTCCGGCCAATCCGCGTAGGCTCGCCCGATTTCGGATCTAATAAGGAAAGATTCGATATATGAATCGGCGCTTCCATATCTATGATCGAACCGGCTTCATTCTGAGTGGCTTTAACATGTTTTTTTACCACGTTAATCCCTTCCACGATAGCTTTATTTTTATCTGTGAAAATATGCAGAATAATTCCCTTCTTGCCTTTCGACGAACCTGCGTTTACAATTACCGTATCCCCTTTCTTTACGTGGAACTTTGGCGCAAACCTTTTCTGTAATACAACTTTCTTTGACATAATAACTTATATGAAATGGAGAAGAAAAACCTAAGAATGCGACTTTCCTCTATTACCAAATAATCTTTTCACGAATATTATGAAATTATAACTCATAACTCATAATTCATTCCTTTTATAGCACTTCCGGCGCTAAAGAAATGATACGCATATAGTCTTTATCACGTAATTCGCGGGCAACCGGACCAAAAATACGGGTTCCGCGCGGCTCGTCAGAAGCGTTTAATAAAACTACGGCATTATCGTCGAAGCGAATATATGATCCGTCTTTACGGCGAACCTCTTTACGCGTCCGTACAACAACTGCTTTGGATACAATCCCTTTCTTCGCGTTGCCGCCCGTCGTAGCGTCTTTTACAGAAACTACTATTTTATCGCCTACGGAAGCATATCTTCTGGTGGATCCGCCTAATACGCGGATACATAAAACTTCTTTCGCTCCGCTATTATCTGCTACCCTTAACCTCGATTCTGCCTGTATCATATCTTAAATTATTTAAAAACTTTAAACTTAAATAACTATTATTATCAATTATGAGTAGTCTAAAAATATTTGTGAATTAAGATACTTTTAGTAAAATAACTCATAACTAAAAAACTTATTTCGCTTTCTCCAGCACCTCAATCAGCCTCCAGCGTTTCGTTTTACTCAATGGGCGGGTTTCCATGATCATCACCCTGTCCCCTACGCCGCATTCGTTTTTATCGTCGTGCGCGTGAAATTTCTTTGTGTTTTTTACAAATTTACCATAGATCGGGTGCTGTAGACGGCGTTCCACCTTGACCGTGATCGTCTTATCCATAGACGAGCTAGACACAAGGCCAATCTTGGTTTTTCTTAAATTCCTTTCCGTATTTTCAGTATTCATATTAATAATGATGGAGAAGGTTCATCGGAATTCGCCCCCCGCTATTTGAAATATCTGTTTTTAACCTTACAGCTAATGGCTAAAAGCTAATAGCTAATATTATCTTTTTCTTCTTCTGGCTCTGATTTTAGATCGATTAGCGATTTCTTCGGGCGTCATAGCTACTACTTCGCGCTTACGGGATTCTGTAAGCATCCGGGCAATTTCCCGCCTTTTAGCTTTAATCTCGTTTGCATTCGCTAAACCGCGGATCGTATGCTCAAATTTTAATTTCTGATATTCCACCTCCATGGTATCGATCTGTTGAAGTAATTCTTCTTCAGATAGTACCGTTAGGTTTGATTTAATTTCCTTTGCCATTATCTTGACTTTATATGTTACGCCAAATGCGCGTACTTTTTATAACCTTTATTTAACTAAATTACAAATTTTAACTATCGTTAAAATTTATAATTCATCATTCGTCATTCTTTACAAGTCTACTCTTGCAACCGTCTTCGTCAAAACCGGCAATTTCTGTGCGCCCAAACGCAGCGCTTCTACTGCCGTTTCTTCCGGCACGCCGTCTATTTCAAAAAGAATTCTGCCCGGTTTTACTACCGCAACCCAATGATCTACAGCTCCTTTACCTTTGCCCATCCGCACCTCTGCAGGCTTGGAAGTGATCGGTTTATCAGGAAAAATCAATACCCAAACCTTGCCTTCGCGTTTCATAAAACGAGTGATCGCAATACGCGCCGCTTCTATCTGCCGGTTCGTGATCCGGCTGGCCTCCGTCGTTTTTAAAGCGTGAGATCCAAATGAAATAGTGCTGCCTTTATATGCTAATCCGCGATTTCTGCCTTTCTGTTGCTTCCGATACTTTGTCCTTTTTGGCTGTAACATGCTATAATCTGCTTAAAATAAATTAAATCCTTTTTAAATAATTATCTCCCGGACCGTCGAATAAAAAGATCTGGAAACGGGGCGCAAAGTTATTGATTAATAACGGTATTATACGATTAATTTGAACGAAATAACGTTCTCTAAAGAGCTCGTTTACCGGCGCGGACGATTATTACCTCCGCCGCCGCCTGGCCCGCCGCTTCTACCGCCGCTATTATTATTATTTCCGCCGCCTCTACGGTCTCCGCCGCCGCCGCTGTTGCCGCCGCGAGAGTCGTTGCCGCCGCCGCGCCGGTCTCCGTCTCTGCGGTCTCCGCCGCCGCGCCGGTCGTCTCTGCGATCGCCGCCTTCTCTTCGGTCTCCGCCGCCGCCTGTGTTAGCCGGCGCGCTATTTCCGTCCCCGAAAGGGCTCAGATCGCGTTTTCCATATACTTCTCCTTTACAGATCCAAACCTTTATTCCAATTTTTCCATAGACCGTTTGCGCTTCTGCAAGCGCGTAATCGATATCCACCCGGAAAGTATGTAATGGCGTACGGCCTTCTTTAAATTCTTCCGAACGCGCCATATCGGCGCCGTTCAAACGTCCTGAAATACGAACTTTAATGCCTTCGGCTCCTGCGCGAATGGTCGATTGAATGGCCATTTTAATCGCGCGTCTATAGTTAATACGACCTTCCAGTTGTTTAGCAATCTCTCCTCCTACGATAGCCGCGTCCATTTCCGGCTTCCTGATTTCCATAATATTGATCTGGACGTCCTTATTCGTCATTTTCTTCAACTCTTCCCGGATAAGATCTACTTCTTTTCCGCCTTTTCCGATAATTATTCCCGGACGGGAAGTCTGAATCGTTACCGTCACCCGTTTAAGCGTGCGCTCGATAATAATTTTAGAAAAACCTTTATGGGAACTGTTTTTATCCTTGCCGCTTCCGCCAAATTGGCGCACTTTCAGATAATTCCGTATTTGCTCATCTTCCACTACTTTAGCGGCCGTATCTTTTCCGCCAAACCAGTTGGATTCCCAACCTTTAATAATGCCTAATCTGTTCCCTATCGGATTTGTCTTCTGACCCATTTATCCAGGTATATTAATGTAAGAAATTAAATTTCATAATATTTGGCGTTCCGTCAGGCGCTTATGCAGCTGCTTCGACTCCCGCTTCCATCGCTTTTTTGTTTTCTACAATCAGGGTAACATGATTGGTTCTTTTGCGGATCCTGTGCGCGCGGCCCTGTGGCGCCGGTTGAAATCTTTTCAACATCGTACCGGCATCCGAGAAAATAGTCTTGACATACAGATCATATTCGCCGGCGTCCAGTTCCGTTTGGTACTGCCAGTTAGCGACCGCCGATAATAATAATTTTTCAAGCCAGCCGCCCGCTTCTTTCTTAGAAAAACGCAATAAGTTCAACGCCTGTCCAACCTGCTTTCCGCGGATCTGATCTACCGCCAAACGCATCTTACGCGCCGACATCGGACAATTTTTTAGTCTTGCAACTGCTTCCATCTCTTAATATAATTTTACCGGATTCCAAAGCCCAAACCCGCGTACTTGCTAAAAATAATTATTAATTTCCTATGAATTAAAATAACTCATAATTCATAACTCGTAACTTATTAACCTATTTTTTCTTCCCGCCGTGTCCTCTGAACATCCGCGTTGGAGAAAATTCTCCCAGTTTATGTCCGACCATATTCTCCGTAACAAAGACCGGGACAAACGTTTTACCATTATGAACAGCGATGGTTTCGCCCACCATGTCCGGGATGATCATCGAAGCGCGCGACCAGGTTTTAATGACCGCTTTCTTTTTAGCGTCTTTAGCAGCCGCCACTTTTTCTAAAAGCTTATGAAAAACGTAAGGTCCTTTTTTTATTGAACGAGCCATGTATGCTAAATTTTTTTCTTTGCCTTTAGTATTCAGATTATTTATTGGTAGTTTTTCTGCGGGAGATGATCAAACGATTCGACGGGTTCGTACGGCTTCTCGTTTTCGCGCCCTTGGCTTTTAAGCCTTTACGCGTTCTCGGATGACCGCCGGAAGCTCTGCCTTCTCCTCCCCCCATCGGGTGATCCACAGGATTCATCACTACCGCT